>DASZZB010000038.1:0-2910 GCA_035545115.1 Solirubrobacterales bacterium
GCCCCGGCGAAGCCGTCGAGCACCTCCATCTGGGCCGTGGAGAGCGTCAGCTTGCGGTGCTCGTGCTGGCCGAAGAAGGCGAGCAGGCGGCCGCCGAGCGCCTTCAGATCGGCCGCGGTGGCGGCCCGGCCGGCGACGAAGGCGCTGGTCCGCCCACCCGCCGCGACGCGCCGTCCCAGCACCACCTCCGCCGCGCCCGCCGGCAGCCGCTCGGCCAGCTCCGCCAGCTCAGGCTCCTCGAGCAGGCCCGCGGGCAGGTCGAAGACGCCCTCCACCCAGGCCTCCTCGGCGCCCGGCCGCACGATCCCCGACCGCGGCTTGCCGCCCATCAACAGGTCGAGCGAGTGGGCGAGCACCGTCTTCCCCGCCCCGGTCTCACCGGTGATCGCGTTCAGCCCGGCGCCGAGCCGCAGCTCCGCCCGCTCGATCAGCAGCAGGTTCTCGATCCGCAGCTCGCGCAGCATCGAGACCGGTTTAGCACCGCCCGCGGCGGATCAGGCGCCGGTCGACTGCACGAACGACGAGGAGCGGGTGAGGAGGAAGCCTAGGGCCGCGCCGACGAAGGAGAGGATCGCGGCGATCAGGATGATCGAGTTGAAGGCGCCGACGAAGGCGACGTCGGCGGCGTGGACCGCCCTGGCCTCGACCACGGGCGGCAGGTGGAGCGCCGCGACGCCGCGCGAGCCGCTCGAGGCGACGATTTCACCGAGCCCCTTCGGCGCCCGCGGCAGCAGTTCGCCGAGCTTCGAGTCGACCTGGGACTGGAAGATCGCGCCGAGGCCGGCGACGCCGGTGGCGATGCCGACCTGGCGGAAGGTCGAGTTGATCCCCGAGCCCATGCCCGATTTCTCGATCGGGACCACGGCGATCGCCGCCTGGCCGATCCCCGGGTTGGTGATCCCGACGCCGACGCCGGCGATCAGGAAGCCGACCAGCAGGGTCGTCCATTGCGAGTCGGGCGCGATCCCGTGCATGAAGAGGAGCCCGACCCCGACCAGCGCCAGCCCGATGCCGAGCAGCACCCGGATCGCCACCCGGTGGGAGAGCGAGCCGGCCACCGGCGAGGCGACAAAGCCGAGCACGGTCAGCGGCAGGAAGCGCAGGCCGGCCTCGAGCGGCGAGTAGTCGAGCACCCCCTGCATGTAGATCGTGATGTAGAGGAAGAGCGCGAACATCCCCGCCGAGAGGCAGAAGGCGACCACCGAGACCCCGTTGAAGGCCGGGTTGCGGAACAGGTGCAGGTCGAGCATCGGGTGGCGGGTGCGGACCTCGATCGCGATGAAGATCGCCATCAGGACCGCCGCCCCGATCAGGCAGGCGACGATCACGCCGCTGCCCCACCCTTCCGGGTTGCCGCGGATCAGCGCGTAGATGAAGAGGAAGAGCGCCGCCGAGAAGGTGACCAGGCCGGGGATGTCGAGCGGTTCCGGTTCTTTGGCGAAGACGTTGCGGACCTTCCGCTCGGTCAGCGCCATCGCGAGGATCCCGATCGGGACGTTGACGAAGAAGATCCATTCCCAGCCGAGGTTCTCGGTGATCACGCCGCCGATCAGCGGACCGACCGCGACCGCGCCGCCGACGGTCGCCCCCCAGACGCCGAACGCCGTCGCCCGGTCCCTGCCCTGGAACTCCTGGCCGATCAGCGCCAGCGAGGTGGCGAACATGCCGGCGCCGCCGATCCCCTGCAGGCCGCGGCAGAGGTTGAGCAGGGTCGGGTCGTCGCTGATCCCGCAGAGGAACGAGGCGAGGGTGAAGATCCCGAAGCCGATCGTGAAGACGCGCCGCCGGCCGAGCCGGTCGCCGAGGCTGCCCGCGGTGAGCAGGAACGAGGCCAGCATCAACGAGTAGGCGTCGACCACCCACTGCAGGCTGGACAGGCTGGCGTGCAGGGAGCGCTGGATGTCGGGCAGCGCGACGTTGACGATCGTCACGTCGAGCAGCAGCATGAAGGTCGCGACGGAGACGAGGACGAGGGTCCACCATTTACGCTCCATCGGCGCAGCCTTTCAGGTCGGGCAGACCGCCGAGGTGCGCGACCTCACACGGCGAGGTGACCGAACTTGTCGCGGATGCGCCCGTAGAAGCTGGTGCCCGGCAGCTGCGCCAGCCGCCCGGCGGCGTCGAGGAAGCTGACCTCGAGCTCCTCGCCGGGGCCGAGCGCGCCGAAATCGACCCCGTCGAGGGCGATTTCCACCGCCTCGCGGCCGGGCGCGTTGGCCACTGTCAGCACGTCGGTCGGGGCGACGACCAGCGCCCGCGCGGTGAGCGAGTGCGGCGCGATGTAGCTGACCACGTAGCCCTTCACGCCCCAGGCGAGGATCGGCCCCTGGTTGGCGAGGTTGTAGCCGGTCGAGCCGACCGGGGTGGCGGCGACGAGGCCGTCGCAGCGCACGTGGCCGACCTCTTCGGAGGCGATCCGGTAGCTCAGCTCGGCGACCCGGTCGTGGGGACGGCGCGAGAGCGTCACGTCGTTGAAGCCGATGGCGCGCCTCTCGCCCGCCTCCATCCGCAGGGCGGGCAGCGCGATCGTCTCGACCTCGCCGGCGAAGGCACGGGCGATCCCCGCCTGCGCGTCGTCGCGCTCGACCGCGGCGAGGAAGCCCACCGTGCCGAAGTTGACACCGAATACGGGCACCTTCGTGCCGGCGAAGCGTCGCAACGCGTGCAGGATCGTGCCGTCGCCGCCGAGCACCAGGCAGAGGTCGGGCGACTCGCCGTCGCCTTCCAGCTCGACCCCGGCGGCCGCCTCGCCGTGCTTGTCGAGCTCGGCCTGGTCGGCGATCAGTCGCCAGCCCGCGGCGCGCGCCGCCGCCGCCGCGACCGGCACCGCCTCGGTCGCCGCGGGCGGGTGCGAGTGGGTGATCAGGGTGGCGGTCCTCACTCCTCGCCCCCGCTCCCGCTGAGTTCGCA
>DASZZB010000039.1:0-13977 GCA_035545115.1 Solirubrobacterales bacterium
CACAGCCTGCCCGGGTCGCCGCCGAGATGGCCGGGTCCCTTTGGCGTCCCGTCGGGACGGCCCCATCCCTTCCGCGTCCCGCCGAACCCCCTGGGCGCCGGAGAATCGATCGTCTACTACTAGGCGCCGGCGGCGGCGGGTGGCGCCTCGGGCGCGTCGAAGACCAGCTCCAGCCGTGGAGCCTCGTGCCAGAGATCGTCGAGTTGATAGCGATCGCGCGCTTCCGGCGTGAAGACGTGGAGGACGGCATCGAGATAGTCGAGGATCGTCCAGCCGGCTTCGCCGCCGCCGTCGACCCCGCCGGGAAGGATGCCCGACTCGCGCTTCACCCGCTGGCGCACCTCGTCGACGATCGCCCGCGCCTGCCGCTCGTTGCGCGCCGTGCAGATCGCCAGGAAATCGGTGTAGGCGACCAGGCCGCGCATGTCAAGCACGACGATGTCCTCCGCTTTTTTCGAGTCGGCGAGCTCGGCGAGCCGCCGCGCCAGGTTCTCGGGCTGGATCGGATTCAAGCGTAGATCCCCTTCTCCTCGATGAATCGCGCGACCGGCTCCGGCACCAGGTAACGGAGCGGCCGGCCGGCTGCGGCGCGCTCGCGGACCGCCGAGGAGGAGACGCCGAACTGGGGCATCTCGAGCATCGTCGCCCGCCCCTCGGCGCCGAGGCTGCGCAGCACCGCCGCCACCTCGGTATCGGAGATGCCCGCCCTTCGCGCCACCGCCAGGCGCGCCAGCCCGACCACCCGCTCGGGCTCACGCCAGCTCTCGAGTCCGACGGCGGCGTCGGCCCCCATCACGAAAACGAGATCACTTTCGCCTCTTTCCTCAGCAAGCAGCTCCAAGGTCTCATACGTGTAGGACGGTCCGTCGCGTTCCACCTCCAGCGCCGAGACCGAGAAGCGCGAGTCGTCGGCGGCGGCCAGCCGGGTCATCGTCGTCCGCAGCTCCTTACCCGGATCGTCGACGATCCGCTTGTGCGGCGCGACGCCGGTCGGGACGAGGACGACCTCGGCCAGGCCGAGCTGCCAGAGCGCCTCCTGCGCGAGCGCCAGGTGACCGAGGTGGGGCGGGTTGAAGGCCGACCCGAGGACCCCGATGCCGGCGCCTGGACGGTCAGCCACGTACCTGGCCGCTGCCGCGGCCGACGTACTTCGTCGTGGTCAGCTCGCGCATCCCGATCGGCCCACGCGCGTGCAGCTTCTGGGTCGAGTTGCCGATCTCGGCCCCCATCCCATACTCGAATCCGTCGGTGAACCGGGTCGAGGCGTTCACATAGACGGCGGCGGCGTCGACTCCGGCGACGAAGGCGTCGGCGGCCTGCGCGGATTCGGTGACGATCGCCTCCGAGTGGCCGGTCCCGTGCGCGTTGACGTGGTCGATCGCGTCATCGACCGAGTCGGCCACGGCGACCGCCATCTTCGGCGCCAGGTACTCGGTGTCCCAGTCCTCCTCGCCCGCCGCGCCGACCTCGACTCCGCCCGCGAGCGCCCGCGTCCGCTCGTCGCCGAGCAGCTCGACCCCCTCGGCGGCCAGCGCCGCGAGGATCTCGGGGCCGAAGCGCTCCGCGATCGTCGCGTCGAGCAGCAGCTTCTCGGCCGCGTTGCAGACTCCCGGCCGCTGCACCTTGGCGTTGACGACGATCGCCTTCGCCATCTCCAGGTCGGCCTCGGCGTGGACGTAGACATGGCAGTTGCCCGCCGCCGCGTACATCACCGGCACCGTCGCCACCGCCTTGATCGCCTCCTTGAGGCCCTCGCCGCCGCGCGGGATGAGCAGGTCGACGACGCCCTCCTGGGTCGCCAGCTCGGCCAGGCCGTCGCGGTCGCCGGCGTCGAGCAGCAGCACCGAGTCCTCGGACAGCCCCGCCTCGGCGAGCGCCTCGCGGACGATCGCCGCCAGCGCCGCGTTGGAGCGCTGCGCGTAGCTGGATCCGCGCAGGACGATCGCGTTGCCGCTCTTGATCGTCAGCGCCGCGCAGTCGATGGTCACGTTCGGCCGCGCCTCGTAGATCACCCCGATCACCCCGAGCGGCACCCGCACCGTGCGCAGGTCGATACCGCTCCGCAACGTGCGGTGGTCGAGCTCCTCGCCGATCGGGTCCTCGAGCGCGGCGACCGCCCGTACTCCCTCGGCCATCGCCGCGACCCGCTCCGGGGTCAGCGTCAGCCGGTCGCGCAGCGCATCGGTGAGCCCGGCGGCGCGCTCGTCGGCGAGATCGGCCGCGTTCGCCTCCAGCACCAGGTCGGTGCGCTGGTCGAGCAACCGCGCGGTGGCCGCCAGCGCCGCGTCCTTGGCGGCGGTCGGCGCCCGCCCCAGCGTGCGGGCGGCGCGCTGCGCGGCGATGCAGCTCTCGGCGATCGATCTGGTCGCTACGGCCATCGGGAAAGGGTAACCGGCCTCGCCGCCCGCACCCGGACCCGGCACAGATCCGTTGCGAACCAGGCTCTAGATCAACACGAAGCGGTCGCGGTGGATCACCTCGTCGGCAGCGTGCGGGAGGAGGTCGCGGACCGCGGCGCTCTGCAGTCCCGCGACCCGTTCGAGCTCGCGCGCCGAGTAGTCGCTGATCCCCTTGCCGATCGTCTCGCCGTCGAGCACGACCGAGACCGCGTCACCGGGCTCGAAGGCACCGCGCACCGCGGCGACGCCGACCGGCAGGAGGCTCGACCCCTCTTCGCGCAGCACCCGCGCGGCGCCCGCGTCGACGACGACCTCGCCGCGGGCCGGCTTCGCAAATTTGATCCACAGCTTGAAGCTGGGCGCGCGGCCGCCGGAGGCGGCGAAGCTGGTCCCGGTCGGATCGCCGGCGGCGGCCGCGGCCAGCGTTCCCGACACGGTGCCGTTGCAGATCACCGCCGCGATCCCGGCCTCGCCCGCCATCTCGGCGGCGGCGACCTTGGAGCGCATCCCACCGGAACCGAAGACCGAGGTGCCGCCGCCGATCTCCAGCGCGCGCAATTCGGCCGGGTCCTCGACCCGCGGGATCAGCTTCGCCTCCGGGTGCAGATTCGGGTCGGCGTCGAGCAGCCCGTCGATGTTGGTCAGCAGCACCAGCAACCGCGCCCCGAGCAGCAACGCCACCTGGGCGGCGAGGAAGTCGTTGTCGCCGAAGTTGATCTCGTCGGTCGCGGTGGTGTCGTTCTCGTTGACGACCGGCACCACCTTCCAGTCGAGCAACCGGTGCAAGGTCTGGCGCGCGTTCAGGTAGTTGGTGCGGGCGGCGATGTCGGCGGCGGTCAGCAGCACCTGGGCGGCGCGCGTCCCCCCTTCCGCGAGCCGCGACTCGTAGGCCCGGAACAGATCCCCCTGCCCGACCGCCGAGCAGGCCTGGAGCGCATCCATCGCCCGCGGCCGCTCATCCAGCCCGAGCAGCCGCATGCCGCGCGCGATCGCCCCCGAGGTCACCATCACCACCCGCTCCCCGTCCCGCTCCAGCGCGCTGACCTGCGCACAGACCGAGTCGAGGACGTCCGCCCGCAGCGCACCGTCGTCGGCGGCGACGATCGAGGAGCCCAGCTTTACCACCAGCGTCATGGCGGCAAGTCTAAGAGCGACGGCGCCCGGTCAGCCACGGCCTGGGGTGTGGCACAGGACGCGCGACGCGCAGGCCTGCGCAGAGATGCCGCATTTTCGAACGCTCAGAAAACTGCCCGTATAGAAAGCCGTCCTATGCACGGATAACTAGCAGCGCAGATTTCCGACCGTTAGAAATCCCGACCTCTTCGTCACGAACCCCCGGCTGGAACCCTTTCTGATCCTCTGAGAGCCGGCGCACTTTCAGCGCCTGCAGGGCGGGGTGAGGAGACCCCGAACGAACCTCCCTGCAATTCGTGAGAGAGGGGGTCTCCCGATCCGCCCCTTCTCAGCTCCTCACTCAGAGCTCAAATATGCAGCTCGAACTCGTGCTCGCCGATGCGGACGTCGTCGCCGGGCTCGAAGCCCGCCTTGGCGAGGGCGGCGATGACGCCGATCTCGGTGAGCCGCTGCTCGAGGTAGGCGAGCGCTTCCTCGTTGTTGGTGTCGTGGCGTTCGAAGAGGAGCTCGACGCCGCGGCCGCCGATCCGGAAGCCGCCGTCGTCCTCGCGCTCGACCCAGTACCCCCCCTCGCCCGCGGGCCGGTAGACGCGGTGCTCGGACTCGAACTCGCCCGCGGGCGGGCCGACCGGCGCCGCATCGAGCGGCTGCGCCGTCGCCAGCTCGGCGAGGATGCGGCGGCGCAGGTCGTCGAGTCCCTCGCCGGTCGCCGCGGAGACCGCGATCACACCGAGCACCGAGTCGCCGAGGCGCTCCGTCCACTCGGCCACCGTCGCCTCGACCGCTCCCGCTTCGAGCAGGTCGCGCTTCGACAAGACCACCAGCTCCGGCAGCCGCTCGAGCCCCGCCCCGTAGGCCTCCAGCTCTCCACGCACCAGCCCGTAGTTCCCCATCGGTTCGCCTTCGAGCGGCGCCACCTCGACCAGATGCACCAGCATCGAGCAGCGCTCCACGTGGGCGAGGAATTCGTGCCCGAGCCCCGCGCCCCCGGCGGCCCCTTCGATCAGCCCCGGGATATCGGCGAGCACCGCCTGGCGGTCCTCACCCTCGATCGTCCCCAGGGCCGGCGAGAGCGTCGTGAAGGGATAGTCGGCGACCTTCGGCGTCGCCCGCGTCAACCGCCCGAGCAACGAGCTCTTACCCGCGTTCGGCAGCCCGACCAGGCCGACGTCGGCGAGCAGCTTCAGCCGCAGCTCGATCCAGTCGGCCTCCCCCTTCGTCCCGTTCTCGGCGAAGCGCGGCGCCTGCCGGGTCGAGGTGGTGAAGCGGCGGTTGCCGTGGCCACCGCGCCCGCCGTGGGCGACGACCGCCCGCTGCCCCGGCTCGACCAGGTCGACCTCGGCCCCGTCCACGGTGACCGCCTGGGTGCCCGGCGGCACCGGGATCTCGCGGCTCTCCCCCCGCGCGCCGTGCCGGTTCGCCCCTTCGCCGTGGCGACCCCGCTGCGCCCGAAAGTGCTTCGAGCCCCGCAGTGCCCCGAGATCGCGTCGCGACGGATCGCAGACGAGGACGACATCTCCCCCGTGCCCACCGTCGCCGCCGTCGGGCCCCCCCTTCGGCACGTGCGCTTCGCGCCGGAAGCTGATGCAGCCGTTCCCACCGGCGCCGCCTTCCACCCAGATTCTCGCCGTGTCGTCCACGGCACCAAGATAGCCGGCGGCTCAGTGCCTCCGGCCGCGGCGCTTCTTCTTCGCGGTCACCTTGACGCGCGCGGTGACCGGATCGACGGTCGCCCCTTCGACCCGGACCGTGAACTTGTATGTGCCCTTCGCGGTCTTGTGCGTCTTCACCCGCAGGGTCACGGTCGCCGAGCTGCCGCTCGTCAGCGGCCCCACCGACACGCATCTCGGCGCGACGAGCGCCTTCTTTACCTTCCGGGCCAGCCTGCCGCAGACCTTCACCGCGGTCGAGGACGTGCCGCCTTCGTTCGCGAGCCGCAGGGAGACCAACGCGGTACCGCCCGCCCTCGCGTGCGCCTTCCTGCCCAGCAGCGCGAGCGAGAGCTTCGCCGGGCTCGCGGCGGCCGTCGGGACCGTCGTGGACACGGCGATCGGGGCGCTCGTCTGGGTCGCCGAGCCGGTCACGTTCCTGCCCGTGACCGCGCAGCTGTAGCTGCCGGACGCGAACACCGTGTAGACGGCGGCGATCGCACCGCGGATCGGCGTGCCGTCACGCAGCCACCGGTAGGAGTAGGAGGTCGGCGCGCCGTAGACGTAGGAGCCCGCGTCGTCGGGGGCCCATTCGCCCCGCGAGCACGACAGCGTCGTCCCACTGCGGTCGATCCGCGGCGCGCCCGTCCCGGTCGGGCTCTTGAGGACGACCGGGTCCTGGGGACCGCCGACCGGCGCGGTCGCGGGCGTGATCCCGCCGGTGACGCCGCTCAGGGTCACGGTGCCGATCGCGTTCCGCCGTTCGGTCCCGTTGCCCCAGTTGCCCCAGTAGAAGCGGCCGCTGTCCGGGTCGAACGCCAGGCCATACGGTTCCGAGAAGTTCGCCCCGGCGGTCGCGATCTCGCCGCCTCCGAGGCCGGAGAGACTGGTCCAGCCGATCGCGTCGAAGCCGTTGTCGAGCCAGTAGAGACGCCCGGCGGCGGGATCGATGTCGACCCCGTGGATGTCTTCGGGCGCCGGCGCACCGGCGGCGAGCGGCAGTTCGCGGCCACCGCCACCGCCGAGAGCGGCCGAGAAGAAAGTTCCGGTGCCGCCGTCGACCCAGTAGAGACGATCGTCGGCGAGATCGATCGCGGGCGACTCCGGTTCGTCGACCGTGACCGGCGCGGTGTCGAGGGTGCCGCCGCCCGAGCCGTCGAGGCGCGCCCAGCCGATCGACCCGGGACTTTCGCCGTTCGCCCAGTAGATGGTCTGACTGCGAGGGTCGATCGTCACCCCGATCGGGAATTCGACCGGTGCCCCGGCGGTGTCGAGGACGCCGCCGCCGGAGCCGTCGACGGCGGCCCAGACGATCTCGTTCGCCTCCGAGGCGGCGGCGTAGATCCGCCCCTGGGACGGATCGAACGCCATTCCTTCCGGGCCGTCGGGTTCAACCCCCGAGAGGTCTAACGGCCCTCCGCCGGAGCCGTCGATGTCCGCGTAGGAGATCGACCTTTCTTCGTAGTTGTCCCAGAAGATCTTTTCCGCGGCCTGCGCGCGAGCCGCCATCGAGGACAGCGCCGCCAGCGCCAAGAGGCCGACGAGCAGCACCGCCCGCGAGCGGTGCACCGACCGCGGGCGCACCTCAGTCGTCGGCCAGAACGCTGATCGTCCGACCCTTGCGCGCCGAGTGGAAGGAGACCTTCCCTTCGCGCGTCGCGAAGATCGTGTGGTCACGGCCGATGCCGACGCCCTCGCCGGGCCAGAAGCGGGTGCCGCGCTGGCGGACGATGATCTCGCCGCCGTGGACCTGCTGGCCGGCGAAGACCTTGACGCCGAGCATGTTCGGATTGGATTCACGGCCGTTGCGGGAGGAGCCGAGACCTTTCTTATGCGCCATTACGAATCCTCTTTCGAAGCTTTGGAGGCTTTTTTCGCCCCGCCTTTGAGGCTGGTCACCTCGAGCCGGGTCAGCTCGGAGCGGTGGCCGGCGCGCCGCCGGTAGCCCTTCTTCGCCTTGTATTTGAAGACTTTGATCTTCGGCCCGCGCAGGTGGCCCGCCACCTTGGCCTCGACCTTGACCTTCGCCAGCTCTTTCTCGCCGACGAGCACGTCACCGTCACGGAAGAGCACCGGGCGCAGCGCGACCTTGTCGCCATCCTTGGCGTCGAGCCGATCGACGAGCAGCGAGGTGCCCTCTTCGACCTTGTACTGCTTGCCACCGCTTTCGACCACCGCGTACATGCTGCCTCGTTCCTCTTCCGACTACTCGTCCGTGCTGCCCTGCTTGGCGCGCGAACGCCCCCGACCGCCCCGGCGGCCGCGACTGCGTTTGCGCGAAGGAGCGTCGGATTCTAGCTGGGAGCCGTTCGAGGCGCCGTTCGAGTGCCCGTTCGGGGACTCGCCGCCCAGCAGCGAGGCGGTCGCCGCCCCCCGCTCCACCTCCTCGATCCGCACCAGCTTGCGCTCCCCCACGTAGGGACCGCCGCCGGTGACGCTGACGATGTAGGAGTCGATCCGGGCGACCGCGTCGTCGGCGTTGTACATGTGCGGCTCGTCGATCTTGACCAGCACCTCCTCGCCGACCTTGAACGGCAGCGCCCGCTCCTCGATCTCCGCCCGCGTCCCCGACTCGACCAGTTCGAAGGTCTCGATCGCGTTCGCGTCGCCGCCCTCGAAGTGGAAGCGCCTGCCGGTCTCCTCCTCCAGCTCGGCGAGGCCGCTGTCGGCATCGGTGAGGACCGCCGCGACCTTCGGGTTGACGCGGATCAGGAACGCCTCGTCGGATCTTTCCGCGGCGATTTCGCGCATCTTCCGCAAGCCGTCCAGCCCGACCGTCTCGGCCGAGAGGACGACCCCCTCGCCGTGGCAGGTCGGGCACAGCTCGGTGAGGATCTCGCGCACCCCGTCGGTGATGTTCTGCCGCGTCATCTCGACCAGGCCGAGCGGCGAGACCTCGACCACGTAGCTCTTCGACTTGTCGGCGTCGAGCGCCTTGCGCATCGTCTTCAGGACCTTGTCCCGGTTCGAGGCGCGCGCCATGTCGATGAAGTCGATGACGATGATCCCGCCGATGTCGCGCAGCCGCAGCTGGCGCACCGCCTCCTCGGCGGCCTCGGTGTTGACCTTGGTGATCGTCTCCTCCAGCCCGCCTTTGCCGCGGCCGGTGAAGCTGCCGCTGTTGACGTCGATCACGGTCAGCGCCTCGGTGTAATCGATGATCAGGTAGCCGCCGGAGGGCAGGTCGATCCGCCGGTTCAGGGTCGAGTCGATCTCCTTGTCGATCCCGTATTTCTCGAACAGGGTCTTCTTCTGCCCCTTGTAGAGCTCCACCCCGCCGACCAGCTCGGGCGCGGTCCGCTGGAAGAAGTTGGTCACCCGCTCGAACTGCTTCTCGGAGTCGATGATCGCCGTCTCGAACTCGTTGAGGAAGACGTCGCGCAGCACCCGCACCGAGAGGTCGGCCTCCTGGAAGACCATCGTCGGCGCCTTCGACTGCGACGCCCGCCGCTCCAGCACCTCGTTCAGCTTCTGCAGGTAGGAGATCTCCCGCACGAAGTCCGATTTCTTGGCGCCGTGGGCGGCGGTGCGGACGATCAGCCCGCCGGGGCCCTTGTAGGTGCGGTCGACCATCTTGCGCAGCCGGTCGCGCTCTTTGTCGGCGAGCCGCCGGCTGACCCCGACCCCGGAGCCGTGCGGCGCGTAGACCAGGTAGCGCCCGGCGATCGAGACCTGCATCGAGAGCCGCGCGCCCTTCGTCTTCAAGGGGTCCTTGACGACCTGCACGAGGATCTCCTGGCCGGGCTTGATCAGCTCGTTGATCCGCGCCCCCTTGCCGGAGCCGCGGCCACGGCGCGGCGCCTGCGAGCCGTCGGGCAGGACGATCTCGTCGACGTGGAGGAAGCCGTTGCGCTCGAGGCCGATGTCGACGAAGGCGGCCTCCATGCCGGGCAGGACGTTGTCGACCTTGCCCTTGTAGATGTTGCCGACGATCGAACGGCGGCCGCGGCGCTCCATGTAGAGCTCGGCGACGTCGGCCCGCGAGCCTTTCGCCTTCGCCTCGAGTACTGCAACTCGCGTCTCGCCGCGCTCGGCGGACACCAGAATGGTTTTTTTCATTCGTTCAGCTCAGTTTCGGATAGGTACGCGTGCGCGGAGCCCTCTACAGAGGCGTCACCACGCGAACCTTCCCCGCCGGCTGAGACGCGCCTGGATGTTGATGCTCTGAAGAACTCCGATCGCCAGGAAGGTAGCGAGCACGGAGGACCCTCCGTAACTCATCATCGGCAAGGGGATGCCCGTGATGGGCATGATGCCGAGGCACATTCCGACGTTGACGAACACCTGGAAGAGCAGCTCGACGGCTATCCCGCCGGCCACCAAGATCCCGTAGGAGTTCTTCGAGAGCGTCACGATCCGCAGCGCCCGCCAGATGAGAAGGGCGTACAGGGACAGGACGAACGCGGCGCCCAAGAACCCGTAGCGCTCGCCGATCACCGCGAAGATGAAGTCGGTCGAGCGCTCGGGCACGAAGTCGAGCCGCGTCTGGGTTGCCTGGTCGCCGCGCCCGGTCTTCTGACCGGCGCCGATGGCGACCATCGATTGGTCTTGCTGGTAGCCCGCGCCACCCGGTTCCGCGCTCGGATTGAGGAACGAGGTCAGCCTCTGCTCCTGATATTCCTTGAGCACGGGGTGACCGATGGCAGGCGCCACCACCAGGACTAAAGCTATGAGTGCGGCGATGCCGCCGCCGATTACCGCGAAATGGGTCCATGGGACTCCCCCGAAGTACATCACGGCGAGCGTCCCGACCACCAGCACCAGGCAGGTACCGAGGTCCGGCTGCAGGAAGACGAGGACCGCCGGGGCCAGTCCCAGAGCCAGATAGCGGGCGGTTCGACGGATCGGCGAGCCGCGCCTGGCGCCGTCGATGACGAAGCCCGCGAGGGCGAGGACGAGCAGGAGCTTGCCCAGCTCGGAGGGCTGGAAGGCGAAGAACGGCAGTTCGAAGGCGCGTCGCGAGCCGCGCGCGGCGAAGCCGAAGACGAAGACCAGCGCGATCGAGACGCAGAGGAAGGTGTAGATCCCGACCCGCAGCTCGCGGAAGCGCGAGTAGTCGATGCGGGCGAGCACCAGCATCCCGACGATCCCGGCGACGCCGTAGATCGCCTGGCGCTCGACGTAGTAGTGCGGGTTGCCGGGGATGTCGTGCAGGGTCGCCTGGCCGAGCGTGAAGACGCTGAAGGCGATCAGCCCGACCGCGGCGAAGGCCATCGCCCAGTCCATGTGGGCGAGGCCGAGCCGTTCGCCGATCGTCGGTCGTTCGTCGAAGAGCTCGGGCCGCGCCTGCCGCGCCCGCGTCGCGTACATCATCCGACTTCACCCGCTTCTTCGAGAACCGCTTCTTCTTCCCCGATGCCGACTTCCGTTTCCGTTTCTTCTTCGGCTTCTTCCTTCAACTGGTGCCCGAAATACGCTTCGAGGATTTCCTTGGCGGCCGGCGCCGCCGATTCGGCGCCGAAGCCGCCTTCCTCGATCGTCACCGCCGTGACGATCTGCGGGTTCGGGTAGGGCGCCAGGACCAGGTACCAGGACTGGTTGTACGCGTGACCGACACGTTCGGCGGTCCCGGTCTTGCCGCCGACTTCGATCGGGAATTCGCAGAAGCTCGAGCACGAGGTGCCGCCCTGGGACTGCGCCGCCTCGTGCAGCCCTTCCAGGATCGCCGCCCGGTAGGCGGGATCGACATGGACATGACGCCGCGGGCCCGGGTCGAATTCCTTCAGCACGCGGCCGGCCGGGTCCTCGATCTCCTCGCCCAGGTGGGGGGTCACGACGGTGCCGCCGTTGGCGACGGTCGCGTAGGCCACGGCCATCTCCAGCGGATCGGTCTGCAGGTAGCCCTGCCCGGTGGCCAACTGGACGTTCTGGCCGGGCCCCCACGGTTCGACGAATTCGTTGCCGGCGGCGATTTCTTCTTCGGCCCACTGCTTGCCCGGGACGAGCCCTTCGCTCCCTTCCGCCTGGGGCAGGTCGATGCCGGTGGACCGGCCGATCCCGAGCCGGTGCGCCCAGTCCTGCAGATCGTTCGTCTGCCACATTTCGTCGCCCAGCGTGTAGAAGTAGACGTCCGAGGAGTACTTGAGAGCTTCGACGAGGTCGACGTCGCCGTAGCCCACCCCTTCGGAGTCTTCGAACTTCTGTTCCCCGATCGTGATCGAGCCGGGGTCGTCGATCCGCGTTTCCGGCGTGCTGACGCCGGAGTTGAGCGACGCCATCGCGGTGATCAACTTGAACGTGGAGCCGGTCGGGTAGAGCCCTTCGACGGCACGGTTGGTCAGTGGGTCTTCCGGATTGCGGAACAGGTTGTCCACCTGCGCCTGACTCAGGGGCGGGGTCAGTTCGGTCGGGTCATAGGTCGGAAACGAGCCCATCCCGAGGACTTCGCCGCTGTGGACGTTCATGGTCACGAAGGCGCCCGGCCCGCGCGCGGCGAGCGCCCCTTCCCCCGCCGCCTGGACCGCCGGGTTGATCGTCAGCTTCAGGTTGTCGCCCGGTGTCGGCGGGGTCGAGGTCAGTCGCCCGCCGGGGGTCGGCTCACCGAGCGCGTTGACCTGGTAGCGCGAGATCCCCGGCGTGCCGCGCAGGAACTTGTCGTAGGTGTACTCGACCCCTCCCTGGCCGACGATTTCGCCCGGCTCGAGGCCTTCGTAGGGCGGTTCTTCGAGCTCTTCTTCGGAGACCTCGCCGGTGCTCCCCAGCACGTGGGCGGCGCGCGTTTCGTCCGGGTAGTTGCGGACGAAGACCTTTTCCACCGAGACGCCGGGGAATTTCCCCTTGTGTTCTTCGATGTAGTAGATGAGGTCGTAGCCGACGTCGCGGCGCAGCGTGATCGGCGCCCCGGCGGCGACCGCTTCGCCTTCGGCCAGGGCCTTGCGGACGTGCTCGAGGTCCATGTGGACGAGCGACCCGAGCTCCTTCAGCTCGGCCGCTTCCGCCGCCGGTTCTTCGGGCAGCTTGGTGGTGTCGACCTGCAGCGCCAGGCTGGTGCGGTTGTCGACCAGGACTTCGCCGTTGCGGGCGAGGATCTTGCCGCGCGGCGCGATGATCTCGAAGGAGCGGGTGCGGTTGTTCTTCGCCTCGGCCAGGTTTTCCGCGCCGTCGAGGACCTGCAGCGTCCAGAGCCGGAAGAAGAGGACCGCGAAGAGCGCCACGCCGACGCCGCCGACGACCGCGATCCGCAGCGCCATCCGGCTCGGCCTCACCCTGTCCTCGGGTCGCAGGTACATCCTCATGCTCCCAGCACGGTCGGTCGCCGGGTCCGCCGCACGGTCGCCTCGTCGACCAGGGCAGGGCGCACCAGGCGCCGCACGCCGACGTAGATCGCCCAGCCGAGGAAGAAGGCGAAGACGCTCTTCACCAGCATGTCGCGGAGGACGAGGACGCTGACCGAGGTGTGGATGCCGAACATCGCCTCGACCGCGCCGAAGCCGAGCTCGGCGGCGAAGGTGAGGAGTGCGCAGAGGAGCGGCGCGACCAGCCGGCTGTGGATCTCGAAGCGCTCGCGGAAGGTCCCCGCCGCGTAGCCGACCGCGATCAGCACCAGCGAGGCGCCGCCGAGCGGCTGGATCAGCAGGCAGTCGAGCAGGAAGCCGATCGCGAAGCCGGAGACGGCGCCGGTCATCGTCCCCCCGAGCAGGCCGAGGGTGACGACCAGCGCGGGCAGGATGTCGGGGCTGACGTGGAAGAGCTCGACCTGGGAGAAGAAGGTCAGCTGCAGCAGCACGCCGAGCAGGCCGACGACGACCAGGCGGACGACGATCTTCGGGGTGAGGATCATCGGCGGCTCCCCCCGGTCAGCACCTGCAGCGCGTCGAGGTTGTGCAGGTCCGCGTAGGGACGCACGAGCGAGCGCCCCTGCGCTTCCTGTTCGTTGATCGAGGCGTGGATGACTTCGCCGACCGGGATGTTGGGCGGGAAGCGGGATTCGATGCTTTCCGCGTGCCACCCGGCGGTGACCACCGACTCCCCTTTGTGGATGCGTTCGTCGGAGTCGAGGAATTCCAGCACCAGCCGGTCCGGTTCGCCGACCGTCGGCCTCAGGATCCCCTGGATCCCCTGCGGTACGACCCGCACCGAGACGGCGCTCGAGTGGTCGGAGATCAACATCACCTTCGAGGTCCCGCCGGTCATCGCGGTCACCTGCCCGACCAGGCCTTCGCCGTTCACGACCGGGTCATGCATCTTCACCCCGTCGGCGCTGCCGACGTCGATCACCACGTCGCTGAACCAGACGGTCGGCGAGAGCCCGATCACGCGCCCGGTCACCGGTTCATAGCCGGAGGGGATGGCGCCCGATTCGTCGAACTCGAGGAGCTTGTGGAGTTCGGCGTTTTCGGCCAGCGCCGCCTTGGCCCCGACCGCCTGCCGGCGGGCGACTTCGAGTTCTTCTGCGAGCCGATCGTTCTTGCCCCGCGCGTCGAAGGTCTCGTCGACCCAGTTGACCAGGTCACGGGCGGGCTTCAGCGCCCGGTCGAGAACCGAGGAGACCGGGGCGAAGATGGCGGTGACGCCGCGCTGGACGCCGTTCGACCCCTGGCCGTAGGTGATCGTCAGCAGCGCGAACGAGCCGACGATGAGAAGGATCAGCACCGCCCTACGGCGGCGTACTTGCTTGCGATACACGGTGGAAACCCAGGTTGTTTGGTCTGCTTAAGGCTCGGATGAGCGCGGTGGCCTCAGACACGCCGGCTCGCTCCCGTGCCGTTCCTGCCGCTGCGGTGGATCGTCTCGAACTCCTCCAGCGAGATGCCCGAGCCGACCGCCACGCAGGTGAGCGGCGACTCTGCCAGCTG
>DASZZB010000040.1:0-7128 GCA_035545115.1 Solirubrobacterales bacterium
ATATAGAGGACTTTTCGGCCCATCGACATCAGTCGTCCGGCGGCTCGTGGAACTGCATGAAGCCGGCGACGGCGAAGCAGAGGGCGCCGACGAGCGTCCCCCAGTTGGCGATCCCGACCGCGATCATGTCGCCGTCGGCGCGGACGAAGGAGGCGATCGCGGCGACCATGAAGAAGACCGAGCCGACCTGGTTGACGAAGACGATCCACCAGCCGAGGCCCTCGCCGCGGACCCGCCACCAGGAGCCGCAGATGTCGACCATCGCCAGGTGGCCGGAGATGAGGAAGAGCGCGCAGCCGATGATGTCCGGGCTCCAGACCAGGCGATCCTCCTGCGCCGGGCTCAGGTCGCCGAGCAGCGAGTCGACCAGATTGACGGCGAAGACCAGGGTGCCGAAGAAGAGCGTCACCGCCGCCAGGTGGTCGTAGTTGCCCGGCTCGCGCGCCCACCAGCGCCACGGGTCGCGCGCCCAGCTGCCGTCGCGGCGCCGGTGCGGGGCGTTGATCGCGAGCAGCACCGAGGCGTAGCCGCCGGTCGAGAAGAAGACGCCGCCGACCAGGTAGACGACCGCGGCCAGACGCGGGCCGCCGACGTCGGCCTGGGCCAGGGCGGCGCCGAGCGCGAACAGCGAGCCGCCGACCAGGAAGGCCGCCGCGGCGACCGCATTCGCCCTACGAGTCGTCGCCCGGCGGGTCAGACCTAGCTGGTGGAGAGGCCGATCGCGAGCAGCGGGAAGGCGATCATGAAGCCCAGCATCGCACCCATCGCGGCGCCCGAGGCGAAGGTCGCGGTGCGCGAACGGGCACCGGTGAGGGCGCCGATCACGCAGATGATCGCGGCGAGGCCGACTCCGATCCAGAAGATGGAAGGCATCACGCGGCACCCTACCGAACGGCCCAGGACGAGGGCCCGGAGGAAGGAATCTATGAAAGGCTCCTGAAGACCCAACCATCATGAACCAGGCTTCCGGCAAGAACTCGAAACTGATCCTCGCGGCGATGATCTTCGCCGTGTCGATGACCTTCATCGACCAGACGATCGTCGCGATCGCGATCCCGACGCTGCAGAAGGACGTCCACCTCTCCGCCACCGGGACGCAGTGGATCATCAACGGCTACCTGCTCTCGCTGTCGGCGCTCTTCGCCTTCGGCGGCCGCCTCGCCGACATCGCCGGCCACCGACGCATGGTCGTCTTCGGCGTGATCGTCTTCGCCGTCGCCTCCGCCCTCTGCGGCGCGACGCCGACCGGGTCCGGCGCCGAGACGTGGCTGATCGTCTTCCGCATCATCCAGGGCGCCGGCGCGGCGATCATGTTCCCGGCGGCGTTGGCGATCGTCCTCGACACCTTCCCGATCGCCGAGCGCGGCCGCGCGATGGCGATCTTCTTCGCGATCGCGGGCGGCCTCACCTCGATCGGCCCGATCGCCGGCGGCTACCTGACCGAGTGGACCTGGCGGGCGATCTTCTGGGTCAACGTCCCGGTGGCGATCATCGCCCTCTTCCTCACCTGGCGGGCGAAGCCGGACGACACCCGCCATCCCGCCCCGCTCGACTACCGCGGCACGCTGCTCGCCTGCGGCGGCATGGGGCTGCTCGTGCTCGGCCTGCAGCAGTCGGCGATCTGGGGCTGGGGCGACATCAGGACCGTGGGCTCGATCGTGATCGGGCTGGCGATCCTCGCCTGGTTCGTCTTCGATCAGCTGAACGCGACCAACCCGCTGCTGCGGCTGCGGATCTTCGAGAACCGCGCCTTCGCGGTCGACAACGCGATCCTCTTCTTCCTGATGATCCCGTTCGTGCCGCTGTTCTTCTTCGCCAGCGAGTACGCGCAGATCTCGCTCGGCGAATCGGCCTCGGAAACCGGGCTCTACCTGCTGATCTTCTTCGCCGGGTTCGCGACCGCCTCGCAGTGGGGGGGCAAGATGCTCGACCGCATCGGGGCGCGGCGGCCGGTGGTCCTCGGCTGTGCGATCGCCGCGGTCGGCTTCTATCTCTGGGGCCAGTCGCTGACCCACCTCTCGGTGAACGAACAGTGGTACTATATCGTGATCGCGGGGATCGGGGTCGGGCTCGTCCTCAGCCCGGCCAACACCGACGCGCTCAACCGGGTGGCGCGCAGCCGCTACGGCGAGGCGACCGGGATCACCCAGACGGTGCGGAACTTCGGCTCGAGCCTCGGGCTCGCCGTGCTCGGCTCGCTGCTGATCACCCAGAACAAGTCGAACCTCGAGAGCACGCTCGGCGGCAAGGGCGTGCCGAAGGAGAAAGCCGACGCCGTCGCCGAATGCATCTCGCAGGGCGAAGCGGCCTGCCAGGCGGTCGGCCACACGCTCGGCTCGAAGGCGGGTGAGGCGTTCGAAGCCGTGCCGATGGCCTTCGCCGAAGCCACCCGCGACGTCTTCTACGGGATGGCTATCGTGATGGCGGTGGCCTTCATCGTCGCCCTCCGCTGGATGCCTGCGGGCAAAGTCGAACCGGGAGACGTCGCCGAAGAGGAGACCGCGCCCGAGCGCGTCTGACGCAGGTACGTTGGGCGTGAAGCGGCCGCGTCGCCTGCTCGTCCCGATCGCGGCGCTGCTGCTCGCCCTCCTCCCGGCCGCCGCCCACGCCGACCCGGCGGCGCAGCGGCTCGCCCAGAAGTACGTCCCGATCGCCGAGCTGCGCAAGCAGACCGATCCGCCCTGCGAGACCGCCGAGGAGCAGTACCAGCCGACCAGCGTCGACACCGTGCTCGGCAACCCGACCGTGCTGCTCCAGCACGCCGCCGACGGGGCGCCGCCGGTCACGGTGCGGCGGGCGCCGACCGCCGCCCAGATCGCCGGGCTCGGCGAAGGGTGGTACCTGGACCTCGAGGGCGAAGTCCTCGGCGACACCTGCGTCTACGCGCGGGCTTTCAGGAAGCTGGTCGAAGAAGGCAGGGCGCCCGCGGTCGCCTACGCCCACATCGCCCGCGAAGCAGGACACCCCGGCTTTGCCCTGCAGTACTGGTTCTTCTGGTACTTCAACCAGTTCAACGACCTGCACGAGGGTGACTGGGAGGGGATGCAGATCACCTTCGGCGCGGCCACTCCGGCCGCGGCGCTGGGCGAAGAACCGGGCGAGATCATCCTCTTCCAGCACGCCGGCGGCGAGCGTGCGCAGTGGAGCGACGGCAAGGTCCAGAAGCAGGGGACGCACCCGGTCGTCTACCCGGCGGCGGGCTCCCACGCGACCTTCTACGACTCCGCCGTCTACGTCGAGAACGGCCAGCACGGGTCCGGGCTCGGCTGTGACAACACGACCGGGCCGCTGCGCGAGCTGAAGCTGCGGCCGATCCTCCTGCCCGAACGGGTGGCCTCGCAAGGACGGTTCGCCTGGACCGGCTACGACGGCCGCTGGGGCGAAAAGGAAAAGGGCTACAACAACGGCCCGACCGGGCCGCAGACGAAGACCCAGTGGCGCGAACCGTTCAACTGGATGGCGCAGCAGCGGACCACCAGCCCGCGGTTGCCGGGCGGCACGATCGCCGGCCCGCAGGTGACGGCGGCCTTCTGCGGCGCCGTCGCCGTCGCCTCGCAGCTGGTCAACCTCGACGCGCAGTCGCCGCCCGCGGCGGCGGCGACCGTGATCGTCGTCGCGATCCTGATCATCCTCTTCGTCGGCGTCACCGCCTGGCGCCCGGTCGACCTCGACCACCTGCGCCGGCGGCGGGCGCTCGGCCAGATCATCCGCGCCGCCCGCCAGTTCTACGGCCGCCACTGGCCGGTGCTCCTGCCGGTGGCGCTGGCGGCGCTGGTGCTGATCGGGGCGACCAACCTGCTCGCCGGGGCGATCTCCGAAACGAACAGCCACTCCGGGTCGGGGCTCCACCTGGCCGGGGCCGACCTGCTCGAACAGTTCGTGCGGCCGATCGCCCAGGCGCTGGTCGCGGCGATCGCGATCGTCGTCGCCCGCGAAGCGACCCGCAGCCGCGAGGTCGGGTTCCTGCAGGCTCTGCGCGGGGTGCGCGAACGCTTCTGGCGGGTGGTCGGCGCCCAGCTCCTGGCGACGCTCGGCGTGCTGCTCCTGGCGCTGAGCGTGATCGGCCTCCCCTGGGCGCTCTGGAAGCTGGTCGGCTGGGCCTTCGTCCAGCAGGAGGTCCTCTTCACCGACAAGGGCTTCCGGGCGTCCTTCCGGGCCAGCTCGGAGCTGGTGCGGGGCCGCTGGTTCCGCACCGCCCGGGTGGTGTTGATCTTCTACGTGATCGGGATCGCCACCGGCCCGATCCTCACCTTCGCGCTGATCTTCACGGCCCTGCCGCTGATCTGGATCAACGTGATCGGCTCCCTGGTCTTCGCCCTGCTGATCCCGTTCACGGCGCTCGGCGAGACCTTCCTCTACTTCGATCTGAGCGTGCGTGAGGAAGAGGAACCGGTGCGGCGACGCGGGGTGAGGAATCGACTAGGTTGGGGCCGTGAGATTGCTCGCGTTCAGCGACCTGCACCGTGACCTCGGCCAGGCGGCGAAGCTGGTCGAGATGTCGGCCGACGCGGACGTGGTGATCGGGGCGGGCGACTTCGCCTCCGTGCACGAGGGGCTGGAGGAGACGATCGGGGCGCTGGCGTCGATCGAGACGCCGACGATCCTCGTGCCCGGGAACAACGAGACGAGCGAGGCGCTGCGCGCCGCGGCGACGGGCTGGCCGGCGGCGACGGTCCTGCACGGCGAGGGGTCGACGACCGGGGGGGTCGAGTTCTTCGGCCTCGGCGCGGGCGTCCCGACCACGCCCTGGGACTGGAGCTACGACCTCTCCGAGGAGGAGGCGGCCGAGCTGGTCGCCCCGGCGCCGGATGGCTGCGTGCTGGTCCTCCACTCGCCGCCCAAGGGGCACTGCGACGGCGGCGACCCGGACGCCCACTTCGGCAGCGAGGCGCTGCTGGCGGCGGTCGAGGAGAAGCGGCCGCGGCTGGTCGTCTTCGGTCACATCCACGAGGCCTGGGGCTGCGAGAGCACGGTCGGCGAGACGCCGCTGCACAACCTCGGGCCGCGCGGTACCTGGATCGAGGTCTAGTGGAGGCTTCACCCGCGGGCTCGGCGCCGCGCCGGGCGGCCCTGGTGCTGGCGACGCTGATCGGCGTCGCCGGGGTCGCCAACCTCAACCTCGCGGTCGCCAACGTCGCCCTGCCGGACATCGGCAAGCACTTCGACGCCGGGCAGACGATGGTCGACCTGATCGCGGTCGGCTACTCGCTCGGGCTGGCCGCCTCGGTGCTCTACCTGGGGGCGGTCGGCGACCGCTACGGGCGCAAGACCCTGCTGGTGCTGGGGATGGCGCTGACGATCCCGGCCTCGATCCTCGCCGCGGTGGCGCCGAGCGCCCAGGTCCTCTTCCTCGCCCGCGTCTTCGGCGGCGTCGCCGCCGGGATGGCCTACCCGACCACGCTGGCGCTGATCACGGCGCTCTGGTCGGCGGGGCCCGGGCGCACCCGCTCGATCGCGCTCTGGTCGGCGCTCGGCGGCGGCATCTCGGCGCTCGGCCCGCTGCTCGCCGGCGGGCTGCTTGAAGGCTTCGACTGGTGGTCGGTCTTCGTCGTCAGCGCGCCGCTCGCGGCGATCGCCCTCTTCTGCGCCTGGCGCTTCGTCCCCGCCCACGTCAACGAGACGACCGAGCCGGTCGACCACCTCGGCGGCATCCTCTCGATCGCCCTCGTCGGGACGCTGGTGCTGTCGATCAACCTGGCGCCCGAACCGGGCAAGGGGACGACGGCGGCGATCCTCGGCATCGTCGCGCTCGCCGCCGCCGGGGCGTTCGTCCTGCGCCAGCGGCGGGTCGCCAACCCGCTGTATGACCTGCGGATCGCGGCGCGGAGCACCTTCTGGGTGGCGGCGCTCGCCGGGATCATCGTCTTCGGCTCGTTGATGGGGGCGATGTTCATCGGCCAGCAGTTCGTCCAGAACGTGCTCGGCTATTCGACCCTCCAGGCCGGGCTGGCGATCCTCCCCGGGGCGATCGGGATGATCCTCGTCGCGCCGCGCTCGGCGCGGCTGGTCGAGTCGCACGGCTCGCGCCTCACCCTCCTGGTCGGCTTCTGCTTCTGCCTGCTCGCCTTCTTCGTCATGCTCGTCTTCTGGGAAGAGGACGCCTCCTATCTGCCGATCGGGGTCGGTTACCTGCTGATGGGGGTCGGGGTCGGCTTCGCCGGCACGCCCGCCTCGCGCTCGCTGACCGGGTCGGTGCCGGTGACCCGGGCCGGGATGGCCTCGGGGACGGCCGACCTGCAACGGGACCTCGGCGGGGCGATCATGCAGTCGATCTTCGGCGCCCTGCTCACCGCCGGCTACGCCAGGTCCTTCACCGAACAGATCGCCTCCTCGCCGCACGCCTCGAGCGTCAGCGAAAAGGTCCAGAACGAACTCACGAAGTCCTTCGCCGGCGCCGCCAACACCGCGCAGCAGTACCCCGAATACGCGCGAGCGATCGGCGCCGCCGCCCGCAAGTCCTTCCTCGACGGCGGCGACTGGACCTACGCCGCCGGGATGATCGCGGTCGCGCTCGGCATCGCCGTCGTCTTCTTCCTCTTCCCCAGGCACGACTCCGAGCTGGCGCTGCTGGAGCGCTACCACGCCGAAGACGGTTGAGTCGACGAGGCGGGCGGGCGGCAGGCTCCTGGGGAGGGATGGGGCCGTGCCGGCTGTCGCCCGGGGGAGTGCGGGGACGGCGAGGGACGCGGCCGTCCCGGCCACGACCCTGGCAGGCTGTGGCCGTGGCCGGGACGGCCGGGGGTGCGGGGAGTGGCGGAAGGCTCACGGGGGAGCCACGGGGACGTCATGGATCCGTCGAGGATCCCGGGCCTCGTCACGAAGATGTCGGGAAGGTCACTCTTCCTCCCGTCTCCTTCAGACGTTCGGATCACGTGACCACCCTTTGACCCTCCTATAGGAGGGCGAATGCACCCAGCGCGTCTCAGACCCCCGATCCCGGTCCCCGGGGGGCCGGGAAGTGTGACGTTCCCGGCATCTTCGTCAACGACGGGGCGTCCGTGGCGGTTATCCCGCACGGACCCGTGACGGAAGCGTGGAGTTCCTCACGACCCGTGTCCTCTTCCCTGAAGGACCCTCACGTCCCGGGCGTCTCGTGGCGGCCACAGCCTGCCCGGGCCGCCACGAGAC
>DASZZB010000041.1:0-5200 GCA_035545115.1 Solirubrobacterales bacterium
CCCGCCGCGGTCTCCTCGGCGAGCTTCGCCGCCAGCGCCGGCGGCAGCACCAGCGCGCCCGCCTCTTCGTGCACGTCGGGCGCGCCGAGCACGAAGGTCCCGGCGCCCGCCCCGTTCCCCGCCAGCGACACCCCGGACCACTTGTACTCGGAGGAGAAGGGGACCTCGGCGCGGACCTGACCCGCCTCGCCGGGATAGCGGGCGGCGATCGTCTCCAGCGTCTTGTTGCGGTCCCCGGCGCTCGCCGCGAAGCGGCCGAGCACGGCGGCGCCGACCGCCGGGTCGACCCCCTCGGCGAACTCGACCGTCGTCAGCCTCAACTCGCCCTCGGTCAGCGTGCCGGTCTTGTCGACGCAGATCGTGTCGACCGAGGCGAGGCTCTCGGTGGCGCTCATCTGCTGGACCAGGGTGCTGCGCCGCGCCAGCCGCACCGCGGCGACTGCGAAGGTGACGCTCATCAGCAGCACCAGCCCCTCCGGGATCAGCGTCACCAGGCCGGCGGTGGCGGTCTCGGCGGCGCTCTGCAGGCCGACGCTGCGGATCTTCAGGCTGGCGATGAGGAGAAGCGCCAGCGGGATCATCAGGTAGGTGGAGACGACGATCACCCGGTTCACCTCCTCCTGCAGCGGCGAGAGCGGGTGGCGGAAGGCGCGCGCCTCGCCCGCCAGCCGGCCCGCGTAGCTGTCCTCGCGCACCGCGTCGAGCTCGTAGTGGCCGGACCCGGAGATGACGAAGGAGGCGGAGAGCGCCTCGTCGCCGACCTCCTTGCGGACGCCGTCGGCCTCGCCGGTCAGCATCGACTCGTCGAGGGTGAGGCCGCGGCTGGCGAGCACCCGGCCGTCGGCGACCAGCTGGTCGCCCGGGCCGATCGCGACCAGGTCGCCGGGGACCACCTCGTCGGCGCGCAGCTCGACCGTCTCGCCGTCGCGGACCACCCGCGCCTTGGGAGCGACCAGCACCGCGACCTCGTCGAGCGTCCGCTTCGCGTTCAGCTCCTGGCGGATGCCGATGTAGGAGTTGATCGCCGCGACCAGCCCGAAGAGCGAGTCGGCATAGAGCCCGAGCCCCAGATCGAGGACGAAGAAGACCGCGATGATCGCGTTGAACAAGGTGAAGACGTTGCCCGCGACGATGCTGCCGGTGGAGCGCGACGAGGTCTCCGGCGGCGGGCCCAGCCTGCGCAGCCGGGCGGCCGCCTCCTTGCGGGTGAGACCGCCGTCCGGGATGGCCTGGCGCGAGGACACTCCGACATTCAATAGGGTGCCGGTCGGATGGGGCTGAAGCTGGGAGTGAACCTCGGTTATTGGGGGATCGGGCCTGCCGGCGAGGAGGCCCTGGAGGTCGTGCTGGCGGCCGAACGGCTCGGCTACGAGTCGGTCTGGGTGGCCGAGTCCTACGGCTCCGACGTGGTCTCGGTCCTCGCCTGGCTGGCCGGGCAGACGAAGACGATCAACCTCGGCGCGGCGATCATGCAGGTGCCGGCCCGGCCGCCCGCGGCGGCGGCGATGGCCGGGGCGACGATCGACAAGCTCTCCGGCGGCCGCTTCCTCTTCGGCTTCGGCCCGTCCGGGCCGCAGGTCTCCGAAGGCTGGTACGGGGTGCCCTACGCGAAGCCCTGGGGCCGGACCCGCGAGTACATCGAGGTGGTGCGGGAGATCGTCGCCCGCCAGGGCCCGCTCGAGCACCACGGCACCCACTATGACCTGCCGCTTCCGGACGGCGAGGGCAAGGCGCTGAAGCTGAACTTCCACCCGCTGCGCGACCACATCCCGGTCTTCGTCGGCGCGATCGGCCGCAAGTCGGTGGAGATGACCGCCGAGGTCGCCGACGGCTGGATCCCGATCTTCTTCTCGGTCGACCGCTTCCAGGAGACCTGGGGCGAGCACCTCGAGGCGGGCTTCGCGAAGGGCGGGCGGACCCGCGCCCACCTCGAGGTCTCGCCCTCGCTGCAGGTCGCGATCGACGGCGATCTGGAGGCGGCCAAGAACGTGGTCAAGGCGGGGCTGGTCCTCTACCTGGGCGGGATGGGGTCGCGGAAGACCAACTTCTACGTCGACCTCGCCCACCGCTTCGGCTTCGGCGAGGTCGCCGACGAGGTCCAGCGCCGCTTCCAGGCGGGCGACCGGGGCGGCGCCTTCGAGGCGATGCCCGACGAGATCGTCGAGGCGACCTCGCTGGTCGGCACCGAGGCCGAGGTCGCCGCGCGGGTCGAGCGCTTCGCCGCCGCGGGCGTCGACCGCCTGATCTGCTCGCCGGTGCACGTCGAGCCCGGGCAGCAGCTCCACACGCTGGAGCGGCTGGCCGCGATGGCCGGCGTCGGGGCGGCCGGCTGACCAGATCGCAGTAGATCGCATAAGGTTCCCCGCCGCTGTGAAGATCGGAGTGCCAAAGGAGACCGCCGAGGGGGAGCGCCGGGTCGCGCTCGTCCCTGATGTCGTCCGCTCGTTGAGGAAGAACGAGAAGGTCGAGGTGCTGGTCGAGTCCGGCGCCGGCGAGGCCGCCGGGCACCCCGATGCGCAATACACCGAGGCGGGCGCCGAGATCGCCGCTGCCGACGCGATCTGGAAGGCCGACGTGGTGCTGCGGGTCGGCGCCCCGAGCGCCGCCGAGATCGGCCGGCTCGGCTCCTCGCAGGTCTACGTCTCCCACCTCAACCCCTGGGTCGACGCCGACACCAACAAGGCCCTCGCCGCCTCCGGCGTGACCGCCTTCGCGATGGAGGCGATCCCGCGCACCACCCGCGCCCAGGCGATGGACGCGCTCTCCTCGCAGGCCGCCGCCGCGGGGTACGCGGCGATGCTGATCGCCGCCCGCGAGTCGGGCCGCTTCTTCGGCATGATGACCACCGCCGCGGGCACCGTGCCGCCCGCCAAAGTCCTCGTCCTCGGCGCCGGCGTCGCCGGCCTGCAGGCAGTCGCGACGGCGAAACGGCTGGGCGCGATCGTCACCGGCTTCGACATCCGCCGCGCCGCCTGGGAGCAGATCGCCTCGCTCGGCGGCCGGCCGCTCGAACTCGACTTCATCCCCGACGCGGAGGGCGAGGGCGGCTACGCGCGCCCGCTCACCGACGAGGAGAACGCCCAGGTGCGCGAGGCGCTCGGCGAGAACGCCGCCAAGCAGGACGTGATCGTCACCACCGCCGCGATCCCGGGCCGCCCGGCGCCGCTGCTGATCACCGCCGACGCGGTGCGCGGCATGCAGCCGGGCTCGGTGATCGTCGACCTCGCCGCCGAGACCGGCGGCAACTGCGAGCTGACTGAGCCGGGGGAGACCGTGGTCGAGAACGGCGTCAAGGTGATCGGGCCGCGCGACCTGCCCAGCCTGATGCCGGTGCCCGCCTCGCAGCTCTACGCGAAGAACCTCGAGAACCTGCTCGGGCTGATGATCACCGAGGAGGGGACGCTGAACGTCGACCTCGACGACGACATCCTCGCCGCGGCGCTGATCACCCAGGGCGGGGAGATCAAGAACGAGCGGGCCGCAGGGAGGGACGCCGCATGAGCATCATGACCGAGGTCACGATCTTCGTCCTCGCCGTTTTCGTCGGCTTCGAGGTGATCTCGAAGGTGCCGACGACCCTGCACACGCCGCTGATGTCGCAGACCAACGCGATCCACGGCATCGTCATGCTCGGCGGGCTGATCGTCCTCGGCTACGCGGGCGACCCGCTCGAGTACGTGATCGGCACGATCGCCGTCGCCTTCGGCGCGATCAACATCGTCGGCGGCTTCATGGTCACCGACCGGATGTTGGGGATGTTCGCCAAACGGCCTAAACCGTCCGCCTCCTCCGCTTCGCGTCCGGGGGCGGACGGAGACACCGACGAGGACAAAGGGTCCGATAAATGACCTCCCTCGCGGTCCTTCAGCCGGGCGGCAGCGCCGCCACGGCGCTCTACATCGTCTCCTTCGCGCTCTTCATCTTCGGCCTCAGACAGGGGACGCACCCGACCACCGCCAAGCGCGGCAACATGATCGCCGCGGTCGGCATGGCGGTCGCCGTCGTCACCACCCTGCTGCTCGACGGGATGGGCAACTGGGGGTTGATCATCATCGGCCTCGCGATCGGCTCGGCGGTCGGCGCCTACGCCTCGATCCGGGTGAAGATGACCGAGATGCCGCAGATGGTGGCCCTCTACAACGGGGTCGGCGGCGGCGCGGTGGCCCTGATCGCCTGGTCGGAGATCCGCCACGGCATCCACCTCGGCGGCGCGATGCCGCTCGAAGACCTGATCCCGACCCTGTTCGCGGCGATCGTCGGCTCGGTCTCCTTCTGGGGCTCGAACATCGCCTTCGCCAAGCTCCAGGACCTGATCCCGACCCGGCCGCTGGCGGTGCCGGGGCAGCAGATCATCAACGCCGTCCTCGGCATCGGCGTGATCGTCGTCGCGATCGTCATCGCGATCAACAACGACCCGCCCTCGCAGGCCCTCTTCATCCTGATCCTGGTCGCCGCCGCGATCCTCGGCAACCTGGTGGTGCTGCCGATCGGCGGCGCCGACATGCCGGTGGTGATCTCGATGCTGAACGCCTTCACCGGCCTCTCCGCCGCGGCCGCCGGCTTCGCCCTGCAGAACGTGGCGCTGATCGTCGCCGGGACCCTGGTCGGCTCCTCGGGCACGATCCTCACCCTGGAGATGGCGACGGCGATGAACCGCTCGGTCGCCAACATCCTCTTCGCCGGCTTCGGCGGCGCGCCCGCGGCGGCGGGCGGGACCGGCGAGCAGCGACCGGTCACCTCGATCGGCGCCCAGGACGCGGCGATCAAGCTCGCCTACGCCGACAGCGTCGTGATCGTCCCCGGCTACGGCCTCGCGGTCGCCCAGGCCCAGCACGCGGTCAAGGAGATGGCCAACCAGCTGGAGAAGCGCGGGGTGACGGTCAACTACGCGATCCACCCGGTCGCCGGCCGCATGCCGGGCCATATGAACGTCCTGCTCGCCGAGGCCGACGTGCCCTACGAGCAGCTCAAGGAGATGGACGACATCAACCCCGAGTTTTCGCGCACCGACGTGTCGCTGGTGATCGGCGCCAACGACGTCACGAACCCGGCTGCGAAGACCAATCCGGCGTCGCCCATCTACGGGATGCCGATCCTCGACGTCGAGGACTCGCACTCGGTGATCGTCATCAAGCGGTCGATGAACCCCGGCTTTGCCGGCATCGAGAACGAGCTGTACTACAAGCCCGGCACCGCGATG
>DASZZB010000042.1:0-5968 GCA_035545115.1 Solirubrobacterales bacterium
GGTGATCGGCGCCCGGCGGGCCACCGCGCGGCGCCTGCGCGGGCGCTGCGAGGCGCTCCTCGAGACCCCTTACGAGGAGCTCTGGGTCGGCTGCTGGGACGAGATCGGCGAGCGGCTCCTGCGCGAGCACGCCGAGGCGGCGGGACTCGACCCCTTCTTCGACGTGCTCGGGCGGGCGGAGCGGCTGGCGGTCCTGCTCGACCGCTTCGACACGCTGCCGCTGCGCCGCCACGAGATCCGCGGCAACCCGGCCGGCCTCCTGGCCCGCCTGCTGGCGCGGATCGACGCGCTGAAGGCGGAACGGGTGGGGCCGACCAGCCTCGCCGAGCTGGCCCGCCGGCAGGCCGAGGAGGCGGCCGGCGAAGCCGACCGCGAGACGGCGCGGCGCGAGCTCGAGTTCGCCGAGCTCTACACCGCCCACGACCGCATCCTCGCCGAGTCGGGCAGCCTCGACCGCGGCGACGTCTTCCTCGCGCTCGGCTGCCTGCTGGTCGAACGGCCGGACGTGCGCGCCGCGATCGCCACGCGCTTCGCCGAGGTGATGGTCGACGAGCTGGAGGAGTCGACGCCCGCCCAGCGGGCGCTGCTCGAGGGGCTCGCCGCCGACAACCCGAACCAGCTCTTCGCGCTCGAGGCCGACGGCGACGCCGGGCTCGAGACCTGGTACCGCGACCTCCACCCCGAGGGCGACGCGGTCGTGCTCGAGCGCCGCTTCCGCGAGCCGCGGCTGCGCTTCTGGAGGTGCGCCAACGAGCGCGCCCAGGCGCAGGCGACCGCGCGCGAGGTCGAGCAGCTGCTGGCCGGCGGCGCGGCGGCCGACGGGATCGCCGTCCTCCTTCCCGACCCGGCGGGCGCGGGCGGCGCCGTCGCCGCGGCGATGGAGGAACGCGGCATCCCCTTCCACCTGGCCGGCCCGACCGCGCTCTTCCAGCGCGCCGAGGTGCGCGACGCGATCGCCTGGCTGCGCGTGCTCGCCGACCCCGACGACTCGGCGGCGGCGGCCCGGGCGCTGACCCGGCCGCCGGACGAGCGGCGCCCCGGCGATCTGGCGCGGCTGACGACGATCGCCCGCCGGCGCAAGCTCGACATGGTCGCGGGCTGCGAGGCGGCGCTCGACAGTCCCCAGTTCCAGCCCGAGGCGCGCGAGCGGATCCAGACCTTCCTCAAGCTCTACGGGACCGCCGCGGCGGCGATGGAGGAGCGGCGCGCCGACGTCTTCGTGCGGCGGCTGATCGAGGCGGTCGGCCTGCGCCGCCAGCGCCTCTTCGCCGCCCAGCCCGAGGTCGCCGAGCGGCTGCTGGGGCTGTCCCGGCTGGCCGAGCTGGCGACCGCCGGGGCGCGCCGCGAGCCGCACGGCTCGACCCGCGGCTTCGTCGCCTACCTGAGCGCCGTGGCCGAGGCGGGGGTGGAGCCGGCGGGCGGCGAGGAGCCGCCCGCCCCCGGCGCCGTGCTCGGGCTCGGCCTCGACGCGGTGAAGGGGCTCGGCTTCGACCACGTCTTCGCGCTCGGGCTCGAGGCCGACTCCGCCGACTGGGCGCGGATCGGCTGGCCGGCGCGCACCGAGCTGGTCCTCTCGCGGCTCGACGGCGGCGACGCCGGGCGCCCCTCGCGCGCCTACGCGGAAGCGCTCGCCGCGTCCCCGGATGCGGTCGAGGAGGAGCACGAGGAGGAGCTCTTCGGCCCCGCCGAGGGGCTCCACGCGACCTACCGGACGCTGCGCGAGCAGGTGCTCGAGGCGTCCTGGCGGGCGGGGCGCGAGCTGTCGGAGCCGCGCCTCGACACCGCGATCGACGTCAACCGGGCGATCGCCCGCTATCTGGAGCTGCTGAAGCTGGCGGCGCTCGCCCAGCGGCCCGGCGAGGAGGGGACGGCGGAGGCGATCGAGGCGGTCAACGGCCTCCTGCGCCAGGTCGCCACCCCCGAGCAGCAGGCCGAGCTCGACGCCTCCTCGCTCGACGCCTACCTGCTCGACTCGGAGAGCGAGCGGGGCCGCCGCCTGCAGCTGATCGCCGCCCGCGAGGAGCCCTCGCTGGAGGCCTTCCTGCCGCGCCGCGGCGACGGCCGGCTCAGCCTCTCCGCCTCCGACCTGACCCTCTATCTGACCTGCCCGCTGAAGTACAAGTTCGCGCGCGTCTTCGGCATCCCCCAGGAACCGACGATCAACCAGCGCTTCGGGATCCTCATGCACAACGTGCTCGAGCGCTTCCACAAGGAGCCGCCCGAGCGGGGCGAGGAGCTGCGGACCCTGAACCGGCTCTTCGAGGCGGGCTGGCGGCGCGGCGGCTTCGGCACCTCCGACGACGAGATGCAATACCGCGACCGGGGGCGCGAGGCGCTGCGCCTCTACTGGGAGCGCGAACGGGTGGCCGAGTCCGAGCCGGTCTGGCTGGAGCGCAAGTTCGACTTCAAGGTCGCCGACCACCACGTGCGCGGCCGCGTCGACCGGGTCGACCGGCTGCCCGAGGGCGACTACGAGCTGATCGACTACAAGACCGGCGAGCGCAAGACCGCCGAGGACCTCGACTCCGACCTGCAACTGGCGCTCTACCGGATGGCGGCGCGCGAGGCCTGGGAGATCGAGGCGGCCTACGCCTCCTACGACTATGTGCTCGATGCCGAGAAGGTCCCGGCGCCGACCAGGCCCGACGACGCCGAAAGGGTCGAGCGGACCGTGGTCACGGTCGGCGAGGGCGTCCTCTCGCAGGACTTCGAGCCCCGCCCCTCGCCGAGCGTCTGCAGCTGGTGCGACTACCGCCTCGTCTGCCCCGCCGCAGAAAGCTGACCGTGGAGCTGCTCCTTATGGCCCTCATAGGTCCATAAGGAACAGCTGGGCGCGTTCAGGCCTGTTCGGGACCGCCGCGCTGGCGGAGGAAGCGCTGGAACTCGCGGGCGATCGAGTCGGCCGAGGGCAGCTCGTCGGCCTCCTCGGCCAGGGTCTCGACCTGTTCGGCCTCGATCCGTTCGACCAGCTCTTCGATCTCCGGATTGGCGGCGACGGCGCGGCCGATCTGCTCCTCGTAGTCGACCGTCTCCTCCTCCAGCTCGGAGGCCTCGACCGCGATCCCGGTCATCCCCTCGAGCCGGCGCAGCAGGGCCAGCGCCGCCTTCGGGTTGGGGACGGCGGCGACGTAGTGCGGGACGGCGGCCCAGAGCGAGGCCGAGTCGATGCCGGTCTGCCGGCAGAGGTCGTGGACGACGCCGACGATCCCGGTCGGGCCCTCGTAGTCGGAGCGCTCGAGGTCGAGCTCGTCGACCAGCTCGGGTGAGGAGGCGAGGCCGGTGATCGGCACCGGCAGGGTGTGCGAGACCTCGGCGATCAGCGAGCCGAGCGTGATCACCAGCTCGACCTCGAGCGCGTCGGCGGCGGTCGCCACGTGCTCGGAGAAGGTCCGCCAGCGGAGGTTCGGCTCGGTGCCGTCGAAGAGGACCAGGTCACGGTCGGCGGCCGGGACCCGCACCGCGATCAGGTTGTTCTCCGGCCAGTCGATCCGCCGCGCCTCCCCCGCGGTCATCGTGATCGTCGGCCGCGTCGACTGGAAGTCGAAGTACTCCTCGGGGTCGATCGAGGCGACCAGTTCGGCATCGTGCGAGTTGCCGATCGCCGCCAGTGCGGTGGAGGCGGCCGCGGCGGCGTCGTTCCAGCCGCGGAAGGCGCAGATCATGATCGGGGAGCGAAGCTTCGGCAGTTCGCCTTCCCATCGCAAGGAATCCACGAGTTCAGCGTAGAGGATGCCTTACGCGGCACGGGCGCGGCGGACCAGCTGCGCCGCCATCACCAGTGCGAGGGCGGCGAAGGCAAGCTGCAGGGCGCGCTCGGGCAGCAGGTTGGAGGCGGCGACGCCGATCAGCACACCGAGCGGCGAGAGCGCGCCGATGATCGCCGCCTCGCGCAGGCGGACGTTGCCGTAGCCGCGTTGGCGGGCGGCGCCGACCAGGGCGACGATCACGATCATCAAGAGCGAGGTCGCCTCGCCCTGGACCTGGCCGAGGCCGATGAACACGGTCAGCGCCGGGACGAAGAGGACGCCGCCGCCGACCCCGACCAGGCCGCCGGCCAGCCCTCCGGCGACGCAGACGAGGGCGGCGAGGGCCTCGCTCATCTGAGGACCAGGTCGACCGCCACCGCGACCAGGAGCAGGGCGAAGAGGTAGGAGACGGCGCGCTGCGGGATGCGCTGCTGGATCGCGGTGCCGAGCACGACGCCGAGGATCGCCGGGATCGCCAGCAGGACGCCGGCGACGACGTGGACGTTGCCGTAGATGCCGCCCTGGGCGAGGGCGCCGAGGCTGCCGACGATGACGATCGCGGCGAGGCTGGTGCCGGTCGCCGACCGCTCGCCGAAGCCGAACCAGAAGATCAGCAGGGGCACGATGACCGTGCCGCCGCCGACCCCGAAGAGGCCGCTGAAGGCACCCGCGGCGGTGCCGATCGCGGCCAGCCGCAGCAGATCGTCGGTGCGCCCCGCCGCATCCTGGTCCGGCATGCGGCGATACTAGAGCCGGATGGCGGGCGAATCCCAGACGACACGGGCGTCCTGGCGGGGCCTGCTCGAGCCGCTCCGCGCCGATCCCGCCCGCGCCGCGATCCTCACCGACCTCGACGGCACCCTGGCGCCGATCGTCGAGCGCGCCGAGGAGGCCGCGGTGCCCGACGAGGCGCGCCGGATGCTGGCCGCGCTGGCCGGGCGCTACGGCCTGGTCGGCGCGGTGTCGGGGAGGCGGGCCGCCGATGCGCGGCGGCTGGTCGGGCTCGACGGGATCGCCTACGCGGGCAACCACGGGCTGGAGCTGCTGATGCCCGGGGAGAGCGATCCGCACCCCGATCCTTCGCTCGACGGGCGGGAAGGAGATGCGGCCGCGTTCATCGCGGGCTTCGAGGCAGGGCGCCTCGAAGGCGCCGGACTGCGGGTCGAGGACAAGGGCCCGATCCAGGCCCTCCACTGGCGCGGCGCCGAGGACGACGCGCGGGCCGCGGCGGCGGCCCACGAGATCGCCGTCGAGGCCGGGCGGACGGGGCTCGAACCGCGCTGGGGTCGCAAGGTCCTCGAGCTGCGCCCGGTCGGCGGCGGCGGCAAGGACGCCGCCGTGGCCTCGCTCCTGGCCGGCGAGGCCCTCGACCGGGTCGTCTACGCGGGCGACGACCGCACCGACGTCGACGCCTTCCGCCGACTCGGCGAGCTGCGCGACGCGGGCGAGCTGGTCGCCGCCGTCCGGGTCGGCGTCCTCTCAGCCGAGGGGCCGCCGGAGATCGCCGAAGAGTCCGACGTCGCCGTCGAGGGTCTCGCGGGCTGGCTCGAGATGCTCGCCTGGCTCGCGGAGTAACCCATGCCCTACACCGACCTGCTGCGGGTCACGGTCTTCATCACCGGCGCCGAGGCGACCGCGCTGGGGGCGATCAGCGCGATCTCGGTCGGCGGCGAACCGAGCCCGACGACCGTGATCGTCGCCGTCGCCTGGTGGCTCGTCTCGATCATCCTCGGCTTCTGGCTGGGCCGGCCGGAGCGCGCCCGTGAGGACATGCGCGATCCCCTCGCCCGCGCCAGGACGGCCACCTCCCTCCCCTCCCGGTCGCCGGCCCGGGTCGCCGCGCAGCGCCTCTGGCCGATCGCGGTCACGGCGATCGTCGCCGGCGGCCTCGGCCTCTTCTTCCCCGGCGTCGCGATCATCGGCACCGGCTACGCCCTGATCGTCTCGCTCGCCTGGCACACCCGCGAGGCCGCGGTCCAGGCGATCGAGGAGCGCGACGGCGTCCGCTTCTTCGTCGTCCCGGGCTCGACCTTCAAACCGGTCGAGCTGGTCCGCACCCCCGGCCTCCGCAGCGACCGCCTCAACTCAAGAGCTTTTTGAACTCCGACCAGGTGCGGGTGTTCGCGACTTCGGCCTTGGTCAGCCAGGCGCGGCGCGCGGTGGCGACGGCGTAGACCATGTTGGCGAGCGTGTCGACGCCGTGGGCGTCGGTGCTGAGGACG
>DASZZB010000043.1:0-9494 GCA_035545115.1 Solirubrobacterales bacterium
CGGCCAGCACCGCCAGACAGGCGACGACGGGGCGGCCCCCGGCAAGCGCCGGCAGCGCCTCGGCGAGCGCCGCCGCCCCGTCCGGGTTGTGGGCGGCATCGAGGTAGGTCGGCGGGTCGGCGGCGATCAGCTCGAGCCGGCCGGGAACGCGCAGACCGGCGCCCACGGCGGCGACCCGCTCCGGGTCGACGGTGCCGAGGAAGGCCTCGACGGCGGCGGTGGCGAGGGCGAAGTTGCGGCGCTGGAAGGGGCCCGTGGCGGCGAGCTCGACCCCGGGGCCGGGGTCCTCGGGGGCGACGACCAGGCGGGCGCCGCGTTCCCCGGCGACCCGCTCGGCGAGCTCGCGGACCGCGGCGCTCACCCGTCCCAGGACCAGGGTCGAGTGGTCGCGGAGCACGGCGAGCTTCTCGGCGGCGATCTCGAGCTCGGTCTCCCCCAGCCACTCGGTGTGGTCGAGCCCGACCGAGGTGAGGACGGTGACCCGCGAGGGGATCGTGTTGGTCGCGTCGAGACGACCGCCGAGGCCCGCCTCGATCGCCGCCGCCTTCACCCGGGCGCGGGCGAGGGCGACGAAGGTGGCCGCGGTCGCCGCCTCGAACTCGGTCACCGCGTCATCGTCCTCCAAGGTGCGGTCGACGCCCGCCGCGGCGCTCGCCACCTGGATGACCGCCTCGGCCCAGGCCGCGGGCGCGATCTCCTCGCCGCGGATCAGCGTGCGCTCGGTCCAGCGCGAGGCGTGCGGCGAGAGACAGGCGCCCGAGGGCACGCCGTGCGCTTCGAGCAGCGCCGCGACCATCCGCGTCACCGAGGACTTGCCGTTGGTGCCGACCACGTGGACGGAGGCGAAGCGGCGCTGCGGCAGGCCGAGCGCCGTGGTCAGCTTCCACATCCGCTCGAGCCCGAGGCGCCAGCCGACCGGTTCGAGCGAGTCGAGGTAAGCGTCCGGGTCAAACGCCGCCGGCATCGCCGCGGTCAGCCCAGCTCGGCGAGTTCCGTGCGGTAGCGCTCCAGCTTGCCGCGCTCCTCCTCGACCACGGCGGCGGGCGCCTTGGCGACGAAGCCGTCGTTGGAGAGTTTGCGCTCGGCGCGCTCGATCTCGGCGGCGAGCTCCTCGCGGCGCCGGCCGAGGCGGGCCTCGACCGCGGCCGCGTCGAGGTCCGCGGAGGCGAGCACCCGCACCGGGCCGACCGCGGCGACCGGCTCGGCGCCCTCCCCGTCGAAGGCGAAGCGGGCGAGGCGGCCGACGAACTCCGACGGCGCCACCCCGTCGACAGCGGCGGGGAGCACGGCCTTGGCCGCGACGCCGACCAGGTCGCGCCAGGCGCGCAGGCTGCGGGTCAGGGCGATCTCGGCGGCGACATCGGCCTCCGCGCCAGGGTCGAGGAGCGACTCCTCGGCGACCGGGAAGGCGTGCACGACGAGGTGGCCGTCGCGGGTCGGATGGTAGGACCAGAGCTCCTCGGTGACGAACGGCATCGTCGGGTGGAGCAGCGCCAGGACCCGTTCGAGCGCGTAGAGCAGCGTCGCCGAGACGTCCTCCTCACCCTCGTAGAGGCGCGGCTTGACGATCTCCAGGTACCAGTCGCAGAGGTCGTGGTAGACGAACGCGTAGCACTCCTGGACCGCATGGGCGAAGTCGAAGGTCTCGAGCTTCGCGGTCACCGAGCCGATCGTCCGCTCCAGCCGCGAGAGGATCCAGCGGTCCTCGACCCGGGCGGGGCGCGGCGCGGGCTCGACCTCGGCGGCGTTCAGGAGGATCAGCCGGCTCGCGTTGTAGAGCTTGTTGGCGAGGTCGGCGCCCTGCTCGACCTTGGCGTCGGAGTAGCGCACGTCCTGGGTCGAGGACATCGCCAGCAGGCCGAAGCGCAGCGCGTCGGCGCCGCGCTCGTCGATCTCCTCCAGCGGGTCGATCCCGGTCCCCAGGCTCTTCGACATCCGCCGCCCGTCGCGCGCCTGGATCACCGAGTGGACGTAGACGTCGCGGAAGGGGACGTCGCCGGGGAACTCGATCCCCATCATCACCATCCGCGCCACCCAGAGGAAGAGGATCTCGCGCGCCGTGGTGAGGAAGCTGGTCGGGTAGAAGGCGCGCAGCTCCGCCGTGTCGTCGGGCCAGCCGAGCGTCGCGAACGGCCAGAGCGCCGAGCTGAACCAGGTGTCGAGGACGTCCTCCTCCTGGACCAGGTTCGTCCCGTCACAGGCGGGGCAGCGCTCCGGCGCCACCTCGGCGACGATCGTCTCGTCGCATTCGCCGCAGTACCAGACCGGGATCCGGTGCCCCCACCAGAGCTGGCGCGAGACGCACCAGGGGCGGATCTCGCGCATCCAGTCGAGGTAGACGCGCTTCCACTGCGCGGGGACGATGCGGACCTCGTCGCGCTCGACCGCCTCGATCGCCGGCGCCGCCAGCTCGTCCATGCGGCAGAACCACTGCAGCGAGATCAGCGGCTCGATCCGCTCGCCGGAGCGATGGCTGAAGGGGACCGCGTGGGTGTAGGGCTCCTCGCCGCGCAGGGCGCCCGCGTTGCGCAGCGCCGCGACGACGGCACCCTGTGCCTCGGCGGCGGTCATGCCCTCGAAGTCGCCGCCCTCCCCGTTGATCCGCCCGTCGGGGCCGATCACGACGATCTCCTCGAGCCCGTGGCGGCGGCCGATCTCGAAGTCGTTCGGGTCGTGGCCGGGGGTGATCTTCAGCGCCCCGGTGCCGAAGTCGGGGTCGACGTGGGCGTCGGCGATGATCGGCAGCCGGCGGCCGACCAACGGCAGCACGCAGAAGGAGCCGACCAGGTCGGCGTAGCGCTCGTCGTCGGGGTTCACGGCGACGGCGGTGTCGGCGAGCATCGTCTCCGGGCGCACCGTGGCGACCGTGAGCACGCGGTCGGTCCCCTCGACCGGGTAGTCGATCGCGAAGAGCGAGTCGGTCACCTCGCGGTTCTCCACCTCGAGGTCGGAGATCGCCGAGCGCGTCCCCGGGTCCCAGTTGACCATGTAGTTGTCGCGGTAGATGTAGCCCTTGTCGTAGAGCCCCTTGAAGACCTTGTGGACGGCGCGGACGTAGCCCGCGTCGAGGGTGAAGCGCTCGCGCTCGTAGTCGCAGGAGGCGCCGAGCCGCTTGTACTGCTCGACGATCCGCGAGCCGTACTCCTCTTTCCACTCCCAGACCCGCTCGACGAAGGCCTCGCGGCCGAGCTCCTGGCGCGTCCTCCCTTCGGCGCGGAGCTCCTTCTCCACCACCGCCTGGGTGGCGATGCCGGCGTGGTCGGTGCCGAGGATCCAGAGCGCCCTGCGGCCGCGCATCCGGTTCATGCGGACGAGCGCGTCCTGCATCGAGCCGTTCAGCGCGTGGCCCATGTGGAGCGCGCCGGTGACGTTGGGCGGCGGGATCGCGACCGAGAAGTTCTCCGCCGGCGTCCCGCTCGCCTCCGGGTGGAAGTAGCCGCCCTCGATCCATTCGGCGAAGACGCGCGCCTCGATCTCCGCCGGTTCGTACCGGGTCGTCTGCTCGAGCTTGGTGCGCCTGGCCGCGTCCATCGAGGCGAGTCTAGGCATCCGGGTAGGCGAGAGGCATGACCGATCCCGCCCCGCCCCGCGGTCGCGGCCCGGCGCTCGCCGTCGCCTCGGCCGGCTACTTCTTCGTCCTCCTCGACGTGACGATCGTCAACGTGGCGCTGGCGCGGATCGGCAGCGGCCTCGGTGGCTCACGCTCGGAGCTGCAGTGGGTGGTCGACGCCTACGCGCTCGTGCTGGCGGCGGGGATGCTGGGGATGGGCGACCTCGCCGACCGGACGGGCTCGCGGCGGTCGTTCCTCGGCGGCCTGGTGGCGTTCGGTGGGGCCTCGGCGGTCTGCGCGACGGCGCCCGGCGCCGGGGTGTTGATCGGCGCCCGGGCGGTGCAGGGAATCGGCGCGGCGGCGATCCTGCCCAGCTCGCTGGCGATCGTCAACCAGCTCTTCCCCGACGCCTCGGAGCGCCCGAAGGCGATCGGCGTCTGGGCGGGGCTGGGCGGTTCGGCCCTGGTGCTGGGCCCGGTGCTCGGCGGGGTGTTGGTCGGGCCGCTGGGCTGGCGGTCGATCTTCTGGTTGAACGTGCCGTTGGTGGTGGGGGCGGTGGTCGGCGGGATGCTCACGTTGCCGCCCGGAGCGACGGCAAGGGGAGTTCGCATCGACGTCGCCGGACAGACGCTCGGGACCGCCGCCCTCACCGCCCTCGTGGTTGCTCTCATCGAGGGCGGCAAGGGCGGCTTCGGCGCGCCGCCGGCCGTGGTGGGACTCGCGGTGGCGGTCGCCGCGTTCGTGGGTTTCCTCGCCGCCGAGAAGCGTGCCCAGCGTCCCCTGATCGACCTCACCTGGTTCCGACGCGCCGAGTTCTGCGGCGCCAACGCCGGCGCGGGGTTGATGAACCTCGGCACGCTGGGTGGCCTCTTCGCCCTCGGCCTGTTCCTCCAACAGGACGAAGGCCTATCGCCGCTCGAAGCGGGCCTGGCCCTCCTCCCGCTCGCCCTCCCGCTCGCCGCGCTGACGCCCTTCACCGGCCGCCTCGTCGGCCGGGTCGGCCCGCGGCTCCCCGCCGGCCTCGGCCTCGTGGCGAGCGGCGCGGGCTACCTCGGCGCCGCCCTCGTCGACCCGTCGTCGATCGACTCCCCCGTCGGCTGGGCCTGCCTCTTCCTCGCCGGCGCCGGCATGGGCGTCGCCGTCCCCGGCCTGGTCGCCGGCGCCACCGAGGCTCTCGGCCCCGACCGCGCAGGCATCGCCTCGGCCGTCAACAACACCTCGCGCCAGGTCGGCGGCGCGATCGGCGTCGCCCTGATCGGCGGCCTCTCCACCATTTCCACCGCCCTTGCATTCGGCGCCGGGGCACTCCTGCTGGGGGGCGTCCTTTCGGGCGTCCTGATGGGCTCGTCGTCTGACCCCCACGTAAGCTCTGGTGGATGAGGGCCGAACGACGAAAGGTAAGCAGCGGGTCGCCATTCGAACCGCGGATCGGCTTCAGCAGAGGCATGCGGGTCGGAGATCACGTCCACGTGTCCGGCACGGTCGCGATGTGGCCGGATGGCTCGGTCGACCCCGATGCGGGCGCCCAAACCCACCGCTGCCTCGAGATCATCGTCGCGGCGCTCGAAGGGCTCGGGGCATCTGCCGACGACGTGGTCCGCACCCGTATCTACCTCACCGACCCGAGCGACATCGACGCCGTCGGGCCCGTTCACGCAGACTTCTTCGGCAAGACCCGCCCCGCCGCGACCGCCGTAGTCGTCGCCGCCCTTCTTGACCCTCGCTGGAAGGTCGAGATCGAGGCCGACGCGATCGTCGACCCGTCTTAGCTCTTCTCCGTGGAGAGTTGCTCTCGCTATCCGAGAGCAAATCACCACAGCGAGCCCCGAACGAACCTGCCTACTGTTCGTGAGAGATGGGATCCGACGACCGGCCCCTCGCCAGGTCGCCTCCCTCGCTAGGCCGTTTCCTCGCCCAGCCGCTCCTCGGCGGGGCCGATGTCCTGCTGGGCCGCCTCGGTCACCAGCGTCGGTCGGCGTCCCTGCAGGATCGTCTCCTTGGTCACCACGCACTTGGTGACGTCGCGTCGCGAGGGCAGCTCGAACTGCACGTCGAGGAGGGTCTCCTCGAGGATCGAGCGCAGGCCGCGGGCGCCGGTCTCGCGCTCGATCGCCTTGTCGGCGATCGCCTCGAGGCTGTCGTCGGAGAAGACCAGCTCGATGTCGTCGAACTCGAAGAAGCGCTGGAACTGGCGGGTCAGCGCGTGCTTCGGCTCGGTCAGGATCGTGGTCAGGTCGTCGCGGCTCAGCTGGTGGATCGCGGTGATCACCGGCAGCCGGCCGATGAACTCCGGGATCAGGCCGTATTCGATCAGGTCCTCGGGCAGCACCTGCTCGAACCACTCGCCGGTGTCCTTCTGCGCCCGCGAGGCGATCGCCGCGCCGAAGCCGACGCCGCGGTCGCCCACCCGCCGCTCGATGATCTTGTCGAGCTCGGCGAAGGAGCCGCCGCAGATGAAGAGGATGTTGGTGGTGTCGATCGTCAGGAACTCCTGGTGGGGGTGCTTGCGCCCGCCCTGCGGCGGCACCGAGGCGGTGGTCCCCTCGAGGATCTTCAGCAGCGCCTGCTGGACGCCTTCGCCGGAGACGTCACGGGTGATCGACGGGTTGTCGGCTTTGCGCGCGATCTTGTCGATCTCGTCGATGTAGATGATCCCCGTCTCCGCCTTCTTGACGTCGAAGTCGGCCGCCTGGATCAGCTTCAGGAGGATGTTCTCGACGTCCTCGCCGACGTAGCCCGCCTCGGTCAGCGCGGTCGCGTCGGCGATCGCGAACGGCACGTTGAGGATTCGCGCCAGGGTCTGGGCGAGCAGCGTCTTGCCGCAGCCGGTCGGCCCCAGCATCATGATGTTCGACTTGCCGAGCTCGACGTCGTTGTCGTCGGACTGGCCGATCTGGACCCGCTTGTAGTGGTTGTAGACGGCGACCGCGAGGGCGCGCTTGGCGGCCTCCTGGCCGACCACGTACTCCTGCAGCACGTCGTGGATCTCGCGCGGTTTCGGCAGGTTCTCCAGCTCGAAGGCCGGCGGCGCGGTCAGCTCCTCGTCGATGATCTCGTTGCAGAGGTCGATGCACTCGTCGCAGATGTAGACGCCGGGACCGGCGATCAGCTTCTTGACCTGGCGCTGCGACTTGCCGCAGAAGCTGCAGAGGAGCTGCTCGTTGGAGTCGGTGGGTCGTGCCAGTGGAATCCCCTCCTGACGGGACGATCGGAGCCTCGGCCGCAGGTCCCAAAGCTTAGACGGGCCCTGCCGGCGGTTACAGAGGGTCCAATACGGCGTCGCCGCGGCGGTACCTGCGCGTGAGCGCGGGCTTGCAGGGCGGTAAGTTGGCCCGGTGCCCGAGCGAGTCGAGGTCGGCGCGGTGCGCGAGGAGGAGCTCGAGGCCCTCCTGCCGCTGATCGCCGCCTACCAGCGCTTCTACGAGGTCGAGGACGTCGACACGGATCGCAACCGCGCCTTCTTCCGCCGCTTCGTCGCCCCCAGCGACGACGGTCGCCTCATCGCGGCGCGCGACGAGAGCGGCGCGATCCTCGGCTACGCCTGTCTCTACTGGCACTTCTCCTCGCTGCAGGCGACCGAGACGGTGCTGATGAACGACCTCTTCGTCGCCCCTGAGGCGCGCGGCGGCGGGATCGGCCGCGCCCTGATCGAGGCGAGCGCCGCGGTCGCCCGCGAGCGCGGCGCCGCCTGGCTCGAGTGGGCGACGGCGCCCGACAACCACACCGCCCAGCGCCTCTACGACTCGCTGACCGGCGAGAAATCGACCTGGCTCGAGTACGAGCTGCCGGTCTAGGAAATCGATCCTCGGTAAGGGGAAGAGGGCGCAGGGGCGGGATGTCCGCCACGAAGACGCCACATCCCTCATCGGTCAGCAATCTGTGTGTTTCTTTTCGGTTGTATAGCAACCGAAAAGAAACACACAGACTTCTGAGCATTCGGATACCCGACGGATCAGTGACGCCCGCCCGACCCTCGGCCGTCCCTCAAGACCGGCCGTCTCTCGTCGAATCGATCTCTAGCTCGTCGGCCCGCTGCGCGCCTTCAGCCGCGCGTTCAGGGTGCGCCGCAGGTACCAATAGGCGGCAAGCGAAGTGAGGAGGTAGACGATCCCCACCAGGATCAGGACGCCGCGCGCGCCCGAGAGGACGACGGCGAGGATCGCGATGATCACCAGGCCGACGATGGTGGAGGTCGCCATGAAGCGCAGCGTCGCCTCGACCTGGCGGCGCAGCGGATCGTCGGCCATGTCAGTGCTGCGCGATGACGCGGTCGACGATGTTGTACTCCTTCGCCTCGTCCGCACTCATGAAGTAATCGCGCTCGGTGTCTTTGGTGACCTTCTCGAAGGCTTGGCCGGTGTGCTTGGCGATGATCTCGTCGAGCCGGCGGCGCACGTCGATGATCTCTTTGGCGTGGATCTCGATGTCGGTCGCCTGGCCCTGGAAGCCGGCGGAGACCTGGTGGATCAGGATCTTCGAGTTGGGGAGCGCCATCCGCTTGCCCTCGGCGCCGCCACAGAGCAGCAGCGCCCCCATGCTCATCGCGATCCCGACGCAGATCGTCTGCACGTCGGGCTTGATGAACTGCATCGTGTCGTAGATCGCCAGCCCCGCGTACACCGAGCCGCCGGGCGAGTTGATGTAGAGGCTGACGTCCTTGTCGGGGTCCTCCGACTCGAGGTGCAGCAGCTGGGCGACGATCAGGTTGGCGATATCCTCGGTGACCGGCGTGCCGAGGAAGACGATCCGCTCGCCGAGCAGCCGCGAGTAGATGTCGAAGGCGCGCTCGCCGCGCGAGGTCTGCTCGACCACCATCGGGACCAGGGGACTCATCGTGCGCGCACTCTACTGATCGGTGGTGGCGGGATCAGTCGCTGCCGGGCGTCCAGAGCTCGCCCGCCGGCTTCTCGCCGCCCTCGGGAGCGAGCAGCTTCTCCGCCGCCTCGGCCTTGCCCTTGCGCGCTTCGGCCCCCGCGAGCGGGATCGGCTCGGCCGCATCGGCGACCAGCTCGATCGCCTTCTGCGCCAGCAGGTCCTCGCGGATCATCGCGTCGCGCCCGTTCTCGCGCAGCCGCTCCAGCAGCTTCTCCGGCGTCGTCCGTTCGTGTTCGGCCGAATGGGCGAGTGCCTCGACCATCTCCTCCTCGGAGACCTCGAGCTCCTCGGCGGCGGCGATCGCCGTCACCACGGCCTCGCGCTGCAACTCCCGCTCGGCGTCGGGCTTCGTCTCCTCGATCAGCTCGTCGCGAGTTTTCCCCTGCATCTGAAGGAAGACGTTCGGGTCCATCCCCTGCCCGGCGAGCTGCCTTTCCATCCGCTCCCAGCGTTCGGCCGCCCGCGCCGCGACGATCGCGTCGGGCACCTCGACGGTGGCCGCATCGACGGCGGCGTCGACGGCGGCGATGCGGAAGTCCTCGGCCCCTCGACTTTCCAGCGCCGCGCCGACTTTCTCGCGGATATCGGCGCGCAGCTCCTCGAGCGTGTCGAACTCGGAGGCGTCGGAGGCGAAGTCGTCATCGAGCTCGGGGAGGATTTTCTCCCGCACCTCTTTCACCTTCACCTTGAAGACCGCGTCCTCGCCCGCCAGTTTCGGTTCCTGATAGGAGTCGGGGAAGGTCACCTCGACCTCCACCTCGTCGCCCGGCTTCGCCCCGACCAGTTGATCCTCGAAATCGTCGATCAGCTGACCCGAGCCGAGCGCCAACAGGTAGTCGTCGGCCTTGCCGCCCGGGAACGCCTGGCCGCCGACGAAGCCCTCGAAGTCGATCAGCACCGAGTCGCCCTCCTGGGCGTCCCGGTCGACCGGCTCGAGCCGTGCGAACCCCTCGCGGATCCGCTCGACCTCGGTGTCGATGATCTCCTCCTCGACCTCTTTCTCCTCTTTGCCGACCTCGAGGCCTTTGTACTCCCCGAGCTCGGCGACCGGGCGGACGCCGACCTCGA
>DASZZB010000044.1:0-5541 GCA_035545115.1 Solirubrobacterales bacterium
GCAGGCGGTCGACTTCGTGATCACCGAGATCGGCGGCACGGTCGGCGACATCGAGTCGCTGCCCTTCCTCGAGGCGATCCGCCAGCTCTACACCGACCTCGGCCCGAAGCGGGCGATGTTCGTCCACCTGACCCTGGTGCCTTATGTGGGGCACGCGGGGGAGCTGAAGACGAAGCCGACCCAGCACTCGGTCAACCAGCTGCGCGGGATCGGGATCCAGCCGCACGCCCTGGTCTGCCGCTCCGAGGGGCGGCTCGACCGCGAGATCCGCGAGAAGATCGCGCTGTTCGCGAGCCTGCCGGTGGAAGCGGTGATCTCCGCCCACGATGTCGACAACATCTACAAGGTGCCGCTGGTCTTCCGTGCCGAGGGGGTCGACGACCTGGTCCTCGATCACTTCCGGATGGAGGGGCCCTCGCCCGACCTGACCGAGTGGGAGGGGATGGTGCGGCGCGCCGACGAATCCTCCGGCAAGGTACGGATCGCGATCGTCGGCAAGTACGTGCAGCTGGAGGACGCCTACAAGTCGGTGATCGAGGCGCTCGAGCACGGCGGCATCCACCACGGCGTCAAGGTCGAGATCGACCTGGTCGACTCCGAGAACCTCGACCCCGGGGCGCTCGAGGGCCTGGACGGGATCCTGATCCCGGGCGGCTTCGGCGAGCGCGGCATCGAGGGCAAGGTCGAAGCGGCGCGGATCGCGCGCGAGCGCCAGATCCCCTACCTGGGGATCTGCCTCGGCATGCAGATCGCGGTGGTCGAGTTCGCCCGCCACGTCGCCGGCATGGACGGCGCCAACTCCGCCGAGTTCGATCCCGAGACGCCGTACCCGGTGGTCGACCTGCTGCCCGAACAGAAAGAACTGCGCGACATGGGCGGCACGATGCGGCTCGGCGCCGACCCGGTGAAACTGCACGAGGGGACGCGGGCGCGCGAGATCTTCGGCGAGGCGGTCATCTACAAGCGGCATCGCCACCGCTACGAGGTGAACCTGCTGCTGCGGCGCCGGCTCGAAGACGAGGGCCTGGTCGCGGGCGGCACGTCTCCCGACGAGCGGCTGGTCGAGATGATCGAGCTGCCCGACCACCCCTTCTTCGTCGCCTCCCAGTTCCACCCCGAGTTCAACTCGCGGCCGAACCGGCCCGAGCCTCTGTTCCGCGAGTTCGTCGGCGCCGCCGCGACCCACGCGGGCGAACACCCCGCCGACGGCGGCGCGATCGCCGAACCGGACGGTGCGGGCGCCGACATCGGCATCCACCGCTCGGCCTGAGCGGCGGGGCGGCGGCCGTCCATCCGCCGTGAGGGGTCTTTCAGGAAGTCAAAGGGACGGGACGTCTGTCACGGAGACGCCGCATCTTTTAACGGTCAGAAAACTGCGCTCCCACTTATCCGTGCATAGGACGGATAACTATACGTGCAGTTTTCTGACCGCTCGAGATCTCACGGATCTGTGACGCCCGCCGAACTCTCGGCCGTCCCCTCGAAACCCGGCCATTTCGGCGGCGGCCTCAGCCTGCCAGGGTCGCCTCCGAAATGGCCGCGTCCCTTTCCGTCCTCTCGCATCGCCCCGGGCGCCAACTGGCGCCCGTCTGGGGGGATCGACCGGCTAGCCTGTCGCGCGTGGGGAACGAGAGGCTCTACGACACCTTCGCGCGGTTGTGCGAGATCCGCAGTCCGACCGGCGAGGAGCGCGAGGTGGCCGACACCCTGACGGCCGAGTTGAGGGCGCTGGGGTTGGAGGTCGAGGAGGACGACGCGGCCGGCCCGGCGGAAGCGGGGGCGGGGAATCTGCTCGCCCGGGCGCCGGGGGAGCGTGACGATTTCGTGATGTTCTGCGCGCATATGGACACCGTCCCGCATGAGGGCGGGGTCGAGGTCGTCAACGACGAAGGCGTCTTCCGCAGCGCCGGGAAGACGATCCTCGGCGCCGACAACAAGGCGGCCGTCGCGGTCTTCATGGAGCTGGCGCGGCGCGCGGTGGAGAAGGCGCCGCCGGTCGGGATCGAGCTCGTCTTCACGGTCGCCGAGGAGCAGGGGCTGCGCGGTGCCAAGGCCTTCGGGATCGAGAAGCTGCGCGCCCCGGTCGGCTTCGTGCTCGACCACGCCGGACCGGTGGGGCTGGTGGTCACCGCGACCCCGACCCAGCACAAGATCCTCGCCGACTTCGTCGGGGTCGAGGCGCACGCCGGGGTGCGCCCCGAGGACGGGTCGAGCGCGATCGAGGCTGCCGCGGCGGCGATCGGCCGGATGTCCCTGGGGCGGCTCGACGAGGGCACCACCGCCAACGTCGGGCTGATCCGCGGCGGCACCTCCGGCAACGTCGTCCCCGGGCACTGTGGCATCCACGCCGAGGCGCGCAGCCTCGACGCCGGGCGCGCCGCCGAGGTCGCCGGGCAGATCGCCGACGCCTGCACCTGGGGGGCGAGCGAGTTCGGCTGCGACGTCGACGTGCGGGTCGAAGAGCTCTTCCGCGGCTACGAGGTGCCATCCGGCTCGACCGGGCTGGGGCTGGCCGAGGAGAGCCTGCGCGCGGCCGGGGTCGAGCCTCGCCGCGCATCGATCGGCGGCGGCAGCGACGCCAACGTCTTCCGCCTCGCCGGCTTCGACAGCGTCCTGCTGGCCAACGGTCCCGACGGGGTCCACACCGCCGACGAGCACGTCGCCGCCGCCGACCTCGACAAGATGCTCGAGGTCTGCGAGGGCATCCTCGCCCGGGCGTGAGCGCGCGGTTGGACCTGCGGCGGGGCGTCGTCGTCTCGGCCCGGCCGCTGGTGGTCGAGGTGGACGGCGAGCGGCGGCCCGCCTGGGCCGACGAGGGGATGCTGGGGCCGATGCACGAGGACGACGAGGTGGTCGTCAACTGCGCGGCGCTCGACCTCGGGCTGGGATCGGGGGGGTTCGACGTCGTCCACGTGAACCTGACCCGGGGACTGGGGGCCGGGGTGGAGGGCGAGGCCCACGTGATGAAGCTGAACTACACCTCGTTGCAGCACCCGGTCGAGCCGGTCGAGGGAGAGCCGCGCCTGGAGTCGGGCGGCGAGGGGGCCGGCGCCTCGGCGGCGGCCCGCGAGGGCATCCCGGCGGCGGTGCTGCCGCTGCACGGCCATCTCGCGCCGGCGGCCTGGGCGGCGTCTCAGGCGCGCTCCGGGATCCGGGTCGGCTACGTGCAGACGGCGGGCGGCGCGCTCCCCGGCTCGCTCTCCCGCGACGTCGCCGAGCTGCGCGAGCGCGGCCTCCTCTGCGGCCACATCACCGCGGCGCACGCCTATGGGGGAGAGCGGGAGGCGCTGAGCACGGTCGGCGCCCTCGACGCCGCCGCCACCGCGCTCGGCTGGGATGCCGTCCTGGTCGGCCCCGGCCCGGGGATCATCGGCTCCGACACCCAGCTCGGCCACGGCGGCATGGCCGCGCTCGACAGCGCCCATGCGGCGCTGTCCCTGCGCCTGCAGACGATCCTGTCGCCGCGGCTGTCGTCGGGCGATCCGCGCGAGCGCCACCGTGGTCTGAGCCACCACACGGCGACGGTGCTGGAGCTCCTCCTGGCCCCGGTCACCGTCGCGATCCCCGAAGGCGCGGCGGAGATCGCATCCCACATCCAGGCCGCGAGCGCCGGCCGCCACCGCTTACGGCGAGCTGCCGTCGACCTCGATGCGTACGCGTCCTCCGGTCTGCCCGCGACGACCATGGGGCGCCAGCTTCAAGACGATCCGCTCTTCTTCGAATCCCCCCTTGCGGCCGGAACCCTTTTGGCATCTTCCGCGGGTGGCGGCAGCGCCGAGGTACCGAGCACGTAGACCTCGCGCGCAGGTGCCTCGGGGCTGCCGCCAGGACCCGCGGCCGGAGCACCATGGTCCCTTCCCGTAAAGCCTGGGGGACGCATGGTCCCTTGCGCCCAGAGGTTTCACCAAAGAAGGCCCGAAACCACCCGCATGGCCATCGCCGTCAAACACGAGGGACCGAGTGCGCCCGCCGACGCAGGCGCCGACGCGCGGTTCAAGTCCCTGATCTTCGACTTCCTCTCCTATCTGGAGCTCGAGCGCGGCCTGTCACGGAACACGCTGAACGCCTACCGCACCGACCTCCTGCAGTACGGCGAGTACCTCTCGGCGCACCATCTCGACGCGCTGAAGGCGCGGCCCGCCGAGGTCGGTGAGTTCCTCGCCGAGCTGGCGACCGGGGGGCCGGAGCGGCCGCCCTGCTCCTCGGCGACGATCCACCGCAAGGCCGCCTGCCTGCGCTCCTTCTACAAGCACCTGCGTCGCGACGAGCTGGTCGTCGAGGACCCCACCGCCAGCCTGGTGGCGCCGCGGCGCGCCAAGAAGCTGCCGCACGTCCTCAACTACCCCGAGGTGCAGAAGCTGCTGGCCGCGCCGCAGGGCGCCGAGCCGACCGCGCTGCGCGACCGGGCCCTGCTCGAGGTGATGTACGCGTGCGGGCTGCGGGCCTCGGAGGTGATCGGGCTCGAGATGGCCGACGTGGACCTGCACGAGGGGTTCGTGCGCGCTCGCGGCAAGGGCTCGAAGGAACGCCTGGTGCCGCTCGGCCGGCAGGCGATCGCGGCGATCCGCGCCTACCTGCGCGGCGGCCGCCCCGAGCTCCTGCACGGCCGCGAAGAGCCACGCCTCTTCCTCAACTTCCGCGGTGGGCCGCTCACCCGGCAGGGGCTCTACAAGATCGTCCAGCGCCACGCTCGGGCGGTCGGGCTGGACGGCAAGATGAGTCCGCACACCCTGCGCCACAGTTTCGCCACGCATCTGCTCTCGAACGGTTGCGATCTGCGCGCGGTGCAGGAGATGCTCGGCCACGCCGACATCGCCACGACCCAGATGTACACGCATCTCTCCGGCGACCGCCTGAAGCAGGTCTACTACGACGCGCACCCGCGGGCGAAGGACGACTAGCCCGCTGGAGTTCGCAGTAATGGTCGGATAGCGGCCAGAAGTGCGAACGCCAAGGTGGGTCGATAGAACTTCGGGCGTGCCCGAGCTGCCCGAGGTCGAGACCGTCGCCCGTCAGCTCGAGCCGGAGCTGGAAGGGCGCCGGATCGAGCGGCTCGAAGTACTCGACGCGCGCTGGTCGCGGCCGGTGACGCCGAAGGGGCTCGGCAAGCAGGTCGGCGGGCGGACGATCCAGGGCCTTGGACGGCGCGGCAAGTACCTGCTGCTCGGGCTCGACGGCGGCCAGACGCTGGTCATGCACCTGCGGATGACCGGCAACCTGGTGCTGGTCGAGCCGGAGGGGCAGATCATCGACCCCTCCGAGGGCCGCGTCCTCTACCAGGGCGAGCGCACCACCGAGGAGCGCCATCTGCGCGCCCGCTTCGTCCTCGACGACGGTCGCGAGGTCTGGTTCACCGACCCGCGCCGCTTCGGCGAGGCCTTCCTGATCGACGACGCGAAGCTGCCGGAGCGCTTCTCGCGGCTCGGGGTCGAGCCGCTCTCGCCGGAGTTCACCGCGCAGAGGCTGGGGGAGATCGCGATGGGAAAGAAGGCGCCGCTGAAGTCGTTCCTGCTCGACCAGTCGGGAGTCGCGGGCGTCGGC
>DASZZB010000045.1:0-10747 GCA_035545115.1 Solirubrobacterales bacterium
CGGGCTCTTTCGTTGTATCGCCGACGGTCATGTCGCCGGCGAGAGGCAGGAAGACACGAAAACAGGTACAGGCTCCGCGAGGGGTGTGCAGACTGCGGAACGCGATGGAGCCTTCGTATAGCCGGTGGCGACGACCTTGCCGGGGTCGAGCAGGACGACGTCGTCGGTGAGCTGGTCGGCCTCCTCCAGGTACTGGGTGGTGAGGATCAGCGTGGTGCCCCCGCCGACCAGCTGGCGCAGCAGGTCCCACAGCTCGTTGCGGCTTTCCGGGTCGAGGCCGGTGGTCGGCTCGTCGAGGAAGAGGACCGGGGGAGAGGCGACCAGGCTGGCGGCGAGGTCGAGACGCCTGCGCATGCCGCCGCTGTAGTCCCTGACCAGGCGGTCGCCGGCGTCCTCGAGCTGCAGCTCGGCGAGCAGCTCGGCCGCCCGCGCCCGCGCGACCTTGCGCGGCAGGTGGTAGAGGCGGCCGATCATCTCGAGGTTGGCGAAGCCGCTCATCAGCCCGTCGACGGTCGCCGACTGGCTGGTCAGGCCGATCTGGTCGCGGACCCGGCCCGCTTCGGTGACCACGTCGTGCCCGACGACCTGGGCGCTCCCCTCGGTGGGGGAGGCGAGCGTGGTGAGGATCCGGATCGCGGTCGTCTTGCCCGCCCCGTTGTGGCCGAGCAGCCCGAGGACCGAGCCGGTCGGCACCTCGAGGTCGAAGTCGCGGAGCGCCCACTGCTCGCCGTAGCGCTTGCCGAGGCCGGTGGCGACGACGGCGGGAGGAATCTCGATGCCCTGGTTCATTCGTACCTCGTACGTTGGCGTAGTACAGCGTACGAGGAACTTAGCAGTACGATGTACGAAATGTCGGGCGAGCCGGGAAGAGGCGAAGACCGGGCGGGCGAACAGGCGGCCGTCGCCGAGGTGGAGCCGCTGATCTGGTTCCGTCAGGAGCCGGCCTCCCGCCGACCGTCCCATACCCGCGCCGACATCGCCCGGGCGGCGCTCGAGATCGCCGACTCGGAAGGCTTCGACTCCGTCTCGATGCGCCGCGTCGCCGAGCGGCTCGGCGCCGGCACGATGACGCTCTACCACTACGTCCGCAACAAGGACGAGCTGATCACCTTGATGATCGACCAGGTGATGGCCGAGGTGGTCGTCCCCGCGGGCGAGCTGTCCGACGACTGGCGCACCGCGTTGACCCAGATCGCGAACCGCACCCGCGACGCCTTCGCGGCCCACCACTGGATCTTCGAGCCGATGGGCGACGGGCGGCCCGGTCCGAACGGGATGCGTCACTTCGAGCAGTCCTTGCAGGCGGTCGCTCCACTCGGCCTCGACCGCGACCAGACCTTCGAGCTGATCGGCCAGGTCGACGACTACGTCTTCGGCTACGCGCTCCGCGAGGTCCAGGAGCGCGAAGAGCACGAGCGCGGCCGGCCGCCCGAGGTTCTCGACTTCTTCAAGCGCGAACTGGCGAGTGGCGCCTACCCGCTGATCGACGACTTCTTCGGCGGCGATCTCGACGCGGGCTTCGACGCCGTGGTCGACTTCCTCGGCCGGCCGGGCCGCTTCGACCGCGGCCTGAGCCGTCTCCTCGACGGCATCGAAGCCGAGTTCTCCCCCAAATAGCGCCGCAAGGGACGGGAACCGGGGGGGACCCCGTGGCGCGGTCGACCTTAGTTAAGCCGTGACGGGCGCGGTCGACATGGGTGAACCTATGGCTAACGTAGGTCGACCGCGCTCCGGCGGGGTTAACGTAGGTCGACCGCGTGACCGGGGAAGGCGGCTCGCGGCGCTCGCCAGACGGCAGCATGGGGTGGTCTCGATCCGACAGCTCCAGCAGCTCTTGCGATATTCACGCGCCGGCGTCAAGAGCCTGGTCGATTCGGGGCGACTGCACCGGATCCATCCTGGCGTCTACGCGGTCGGGCACACGGATCTGTCGCGGCGCGGGGAATGTCTTGCGGCCGTGTTGGCGATCGGACCGGGCTCGCTGCTCAGCTACTACTCGGCCGGGTGGCTGTGGGGGATCTGGCGAGGCTCGCCGAAGCCGGTCCACGTCACCGCGTTCGTCCCGCGTCACCATCCGGCGCCGCAGGGCCTCACCCGCCACCGGGCGCGGAACCTGGTCGAGGAGGATCGGGCGTTCGTCGACGGGATCCCGATCACCTCGGTCGCCCGGACGCTTCTCGATCTCGCCTGGAAGTTGCGCCCACATCAGCTCCGCCGTGCCCTCGCTCGCGCCGAAGATCTCAAGCTCCTGGACCTCGACGCGATCGATGCCGTGATCGAACGAAACCGCGGGCACCACGGGGCAAAGCGGCTCCGCCATGCGCTGGCGATCTACGAGCGGCCGGTGTACGCCCGCTCGGAGTTCGAGCGCCGCTTCGTCGAGCGCCTGGTGGCCGCCGGCCTGCCGCGCCCCGCGACCGGCTGGAACGAGGTCGGTCGGGAGATCGACGTCTACTGGCCCGAGCGCGGGTTCGGGATCGAACTCGACGCCTATGAGACCCACGGGAATCGCGAGGCCTTCGAGAGCGACCACGATCGCGATCTCGACTTCGCCCTCTCGAAGGTCAAGACGGTCCGGATCACCGAACGCCAATTCCGGAGCAATCCAGAAGGCATCGTCGCGAAAGTTACGGAACTGCTGGCCCAGCACCCGGAGCGGTCGACTTAAGGCCGGTTACCGGGCCAAGGGACGACCACGCGCGGGGGGTCAGCGGGGGGCGGAGTCGCGGCGCTTCGAGGCCTTCAGGCGCGTCACTTTGTCGAGGATCAGCTTGCGCAGGCGCACCGCGTCGGGCGTCACTTCGACGCACTCGTCCTCGCGCAGGAACTCGAGCGAGGCTTCCAGGGTCAGCCGCGTCGCCGGCGCCAGCCGCACCAGCACATCGGCGCTCGCCGCCCGCATGTTGGTCTGCTGTTTGGCCTTGGTCGGGTTGACGTCGAGATCTTCGGAGCGCGCGTTCTCGCCGATGATCATCCCTTCGTAGACCTCCTCGCCCGGCCCGACGAAGAGCGTGCCGCGGTCCTGCAGGCTCATCAGCGAGTAGCCCGCGGTCTGGCCGCGACGGTCGGCGACCAGCGAGCCGGTCTGCCGCGTCCGCAGCTCGCCCGCCCACGGCTCCCAGCGGTCGAAGACGTGGTGGAGGATGCCGCTGCCGCGCGTCTCGGTGAGGAACTCGGTGCGGAAGCCGATCAGGCCGCGGGCCGGCACCAGGTAGTCCATCCGCACCCAGCCGGTCGAGTGGTTGACCATCTGCTCGAGCCGCCCTTTGCGCCCCGCCAGCATCTGCGTCACCGCGCCGACGTGCTCCTCGGGCACGTCGATCGCCAGCCGCTCGACCGGCTCGTGCACCTTGCCGTCGATCTCCCGGGTCACCACCCGCGGCTGCCCGGCGGTCATCTCGTAGCCCTCGCGCCGCATCATCTCCAGCAGCACGACCAGCTGCAGCTCGCCACGCCCCTGCACCTCCCAGGCGTCCGGCCGGTCGGTGTCCTTGACCCGGACCGAGACGTTGCCGACCAGCTCCTGGTCGAGCCGCGTGCGGATCTGCCGCGCGGTCAGCTTGTCGCCGCCGCCCTGTCCGGCCATCGGCGAGGTGTTGATCCCCAGCACCAGCGACAGCGAGGGCTCGTCGACGGTGATCACCGGCAGCGGCCGCGGATCGTCGGGGTCGGCGAGCGTCTCGCCGATCGTCACCTCTTCGATCCCGGCGACGGCGATGATTTCGCCCGGCCCCGCCTCTTTGGCGGTGACCCGCTCCAGCCCTTCGGTGACATAGAGCTCCGAGGCGCTCGCCCGCCGCACCTCGCCGTCGGCGCGGCACCAGGCGAGCGGCTGCCCGGAGCGGATCGTCCCCTGTCGCACCCGGCAGACCGCCAGCCGCCCCACATAAGGGGAGGCGTCGAGGTTCGTCACATGCGCCTGCAGCGGCGCCCCCTCGTCGTAGGTCGGCGCCGGGATCTTCTCCAGCATCAGGTCCAGCAGCGGCATCAGGTCGGTCCCCTCGACCCCCTCCTCGAGCGCCGCCCAGCCCGCTTTCGCATTGGTGTAGACGATCGGGAAGTCGATCTGGTCGGAGTCCGCGTCGAGGTCGATGAAGAGCTCGTAGACCTCGTCGACCACCTCGGAGATCCGCGCGTCGGGCCGGTCGACCTTGTTGACGACGAGGATGATCGGCAGCCGCCGCTCGAGCGCCTTGCGCAGCACGAAGCGCGTCTGCGGCAGCGGCCCCTCCGAGGCGTCGACCAGCAGCAGCGCGCCGTCGACCATCGTCAGCGCCCGCTCCACCTCGCCGCCGAAGTCGGCGTGACCGGGCGTGTCGACGATGTTCAGCTTCACGCCACCGTGCTGGACCGCGGTGTTCTTGGCGAGGATCGTGATCCCCTTCTCCCGCTCCAGGTCCATCGAGTCCATCACCCGCTCGGCGACCTCTTGGCCTTTGCGGAAGGTCCCGGTCTGCCAGAGCATGGCGTCGACCAGCGTCGTCTTGCCGTGGTCGACGTGGGCGATGATCGCGCAGTTGCGCAGGTCGTCTCGGGTTGCGGTCATGGGAGGGGCTCCTTACAAGACGAAGCCCGCACTAAGGCGGGCTTCCCAGACTGTCTATGAGCGCTTGCTCTACGAAGTCTGCTGAACGCTGGCCGCGGCGGGCCCCTTCGGGCCTTCCTCGGACTCATAGCTCACTTTGGAGCCCTCGGTCAGGGACTTGAAGCCCTCACCCAGGATGGCGCTGTGATGGACGAAGACGTCCTTCGAGCCGTCGTCGGGCGTGATGAACCCGTAGCCCTTGTCGTCGCTAAACCACTTTACGGTTCCAGTAGGCATGCATTGCCTCCACATCGTGTGCTGCAAACGCTGACGATGCGGATATGCAACGACTGCGAGCGCTAGACACAAACTTACGGCCGGTACCCCGGCCCTTTCAGGTCGGGACCGTAGCAGGATCAAGCGGCTCCGGAAGTGAATTTCCCGGTCGACGGCCCGTGTCGGCCGTCCGCGACCGTATCCAGCTTCGGCCGGCGCGCTTCCTCTGGCGCATCGAGCCGATCGGCGGCGGCCGCATGCCGGCCTCGCCGGAGATCCTTAAGATTTGTGGGTACTTACTTTTAGATGCGCTGTCGCACCAGATCTCGAATGGCCCCTTTCGCCGGCGCGCTGGTCGCCCTCGGCCTGGTGATTCCTGCCACGGCGGGCGCCGCGGAAACCGGAGTCGACCCGCTCTCGCCGGAACTGACGCAGCTCGCCGAGCCCCTCGTGGCGGCCGCGCCTCCCCCTGTCCAGGCCGAAGCGATCGGGCTGCCGGCCGAAGGTCCCGGCAGCCTGGTCCACGAAGGCGACCGCGTGGTCGTCGAAGCGCACTTCGAAGAAGGGGCGTTGGCGCGGCTGGAAGCGCTGAAGGCGGCCGGGGCGAGGATCGGGCTCGCCAGCCGCCGCTACCAGACGGTCGCCCTCTCGGTCGAACCGGAAGACCTCGAAGCGCTCGCCGAAGTCCCCGGGCTCAGCTCGGTCGAGCCGTCCCGGGCGCCCGTCGTCTACGGCGCCGGGGAAACCGTGGGCACCGCCACCGGCGGGTCGGAAGCTCTCTGCGAAGGCGGCTCGGTGATCAGCCAGGGACTCGGGCAGATGAACGTGGCGGCCGCCCGCGCCGCCTTCGGCGCGCGCGGGGCCGGGGAGACGATCGGCGTCCTCTCCGACTCCTTCGACGCCGCGACGAAAGGCCTCGACGGCAACGCGATCGCCACCCGTGCATCCCAGGACGAAGAAAGCGGCGACCTTCCCGGCCCCCGTGGTCCCTGCGGCGGCCGGCAGGTCCCGGTCCGGGTGATCGCCGAAGGGCCGAGCGCCGAAGCGACCGACGAGGGGCGGGCGATGCTGCAGGTGGTCCACGACCTCGCGCCGCACGCCGAACTCGCCTTCGCCACCGCCTACTCGACCGAACTCGAATTCGCCCGCAACATCGAACGCCTGGCCGAACCGGTCGCCGCCGGCGGCGCGGGCGCGGAGGTGATCGTCGACGACGTCGGCTACTTCGCCGAGCCCTTCTACCAGGAAGGCCCGGTCGCCGACGCGGTCCGGAAGGTGACCGGCGAAGGCGTCGTCTACCTCACCGCGGCGGGCAACGACAACCTGTTCGAAAGCGGGACCGGCAGGGAAATCGCCTCCTGGGAACGGTCCGAATTCCACGACGCCCTCTGCCCCACGGTGGTCGGCGCCGCGGTCGGCGCGGCGGCCGCCGACTGCATGAACTTCTCCCCCTCGGGGACCGACACCACCTTCGGCATCACGGTGGAAAGAGGGTCGCAGCTGATGATCGACCTGCAGTGGGCCGAACCGTGGTACGGGGTCAAGAGCGATCTCGACGCCTACCTGCTGAGCAAGGAAGGTCGGATCGTCGCCTCCGCGGGCTCCGACAACGTCACGGAAGGGGAGCCGGTCGAGGTGCTCGTGTGGGAAAACACGGGCGCGGCGAGCGCCGAAGTGCAGCTGGTCGTCGACCGCTGCATCCTCACCTGCAACCCGGCCGCGACCGTCGGGCGCGAGCCGCGGCTGAAGTTCAGCCTGATGGAGGACGGGGGCGGGGTGTCGAAGACCGAGTACCCGTCCTCGAACCTGGCGGCCGGCATCGTCGTCGGCCCGACGATCTACGGGCACGCGGGATCGCCCGCGGCGATCACGCTCGGCGCGGTCAACTACGAAAAGTCGCGGACGGCGCCGACCGAACCCGAGCGCTATTCCTCGCGCGGGCCGGTGACCCACTATTTCGGTCCGGTGAGCGGAACCACCCCGGCCGCCACGCTGGCGACGCCGGAAGTGATCCCGAAGCCGAACCTGACCGCGACCGACTGTGCCTCGACCACCTTCTTCGCCAGCCACCGCTCCGACGGCTGGCATTTCTGCGGCACCTCCGAGGCCGGACCCCACGCCGCGGCGGTCGCCGCCCTGATGTCCCAGACGGCCCCGTCGGCGACGCCCGGCTCGATCGCGGCGGCGATGGAATCCTCGGCGACGCCGTTCACGGTGGTGACCGCCCCGACCGCGGTCGGGGAAGGGATGCTGAACGCCGAAGCGGCGATCAGGGCGCTCGGCGGCAGCGCCGTCGACGATCCGGCGAGCGCGGGCAGCGGCTCGACGGAAGAAGGAGCGGGCTCCGGGGAAGAAGGATCGGGCGCGACCGAAGAAGGCTCCGGCTCGACCGAAGAAAGGCCGCCGGGCCAGGAACCGACCCCGCCGCCGTCTCCGCCTTCGCCTTCTCCCGCGCCCGCGCCCGCGCCGACGGTGACGATCACCAGAGGGCCGTCCTCGCTCGGCAACGAAACCACGCCCACCTTCGAATTCACCTCGAACGTCCCGGCGAGCTTCGTCTGTCAGGTCGACGGCGGCACGCGGCAGGGGTGCACGTCTCCCTACACGGTGCCCCCGCTCGCCGACGGGCCGCATGGCTTCGTCGTCACCGCGACCGATGCCGAAGGCCGCAGAGCCACCAGCGGCATCTACGGATTCACCGTCGACACCAGGGCGCCGCGGACGAAGATCTCCGGCCCCCACAAGGTGGTCCGGACGCGGAAGGCGAGCGTCCGCGTCCGCTTCTCGCTGCGGGCGAACGCATCGCCGGTCATCTTCTACTGCCAGATCGACCGCGAAGCGCTGCGGATCTGCCCGGCGCGATTCCATCGTCGCTTCAGGCCCGGCCACCACGTGCTCGCCGTGAGGGCCAAGGACGAAGCGGGCAACATCGCCGTGAGGCCGACCGCCTTCCGCTTCCGGGTCAAGAGGATTCGTCGATAGCGCCGGCCTCCTCCACGGGGGCCGGATCCTCGGTCGCGCCGGAGCGTCGGATGATCCAGTTGGCGACCAGGATCAGGACGACGGCGCCGAGCAGCGCCGCGATCACCGCCGGGTCGGTGGGGCTGATCCCTTCCAGCCGCGTGCCGAGGTAGACGGCGAGCGCGGTGATCGGCAGGAAGCCGACCGCGGTCGTCCAGCAGTAGCGGTGGAAGGGGACGCGGGCGGCGCCGGCCGCCGCCGAGATCAGGCTGAAGGGGACGATCGGCAGCAGGCGCAGGGCGATCAGCAGGGTGACGCCACCGCGCTCCACCATCCGCTCGAAGCGGGCGAAGCGCTCGGCGCCGAACCAGCGATCGAGCAGCGGTCGGGCGACGCCGGTGCCGAACCAGTAACAGACGACCGCCGAGATCATCCAACCGACGACGACGATGCCCAGCCCGCCGAAGAAGCCGTAGGCGAAGCCCGCCGCGGCGTTGACGATCTCCGCCGGATAGGGGACGACCGAGTGGAGGATGCCGAGCCCGACGATGATCAGCGGGCCGCCGGCGCCCAGCGACTTGATCTGGTGGCGGACCTCCGAGGTTTCGCCGTGGACGGCGGCGACCGCGGCGTGGCGCAGGGCGGGCACCGCGAGGACGAGGCCGGCCAGGAGTGCGCACCCGGCGATCGTGAGGCCGATCTCCACCCAGGGCGGACCCGGGCGCTCTTTCTTCTCGTCCGTCACAGATCGCCAATGTGGCACACGGCGTCGCGTGGCAGGTGAGGCGGCGGTTCCGGGCGGCGGGCCTAGACGATCAACCCACGAGTGGGCGCCCCCCGGCGGCGTTCGCAGAAAGCTGCGGTATCCGGAGGTAACTGCGAACGCCGGGGGGGCGGGGCGGGACGCGGCGGCTGGCGCGGTGCGCCCGGATCGTTGCGGAGGCTCGCTCATGGGGACGGTGCCTCCGCGAGGGGGTCGCGGGGGACGGGCCCCCGCCCGGGGGACCGGTGAGTCCGCGGGGACAGGGCCCCGTCCGTCACGGAGATGCCGAGAATCCCAGCGCGTCCGGGACCGTGGACGAGGCGCGGCATCTGCGGCCTCTCGCGCACTTCACCCGCGACGTTCCCGGCATCTCCGTAACCAACACCGGCCCGAGGCGCCGGGGGGTCGATCGTCTAGGCCGGGGCGGCGTCGCGGAGCCGTGCGGCGAGCCCCGAATGGCGCCCGCCGGACTCGCCGCGGGCGACCGCGGCGGCCAGCGCCGCCGAGTCGCCGACCAGGACGCAGTCGCGCCGCGCCCGGGTGATCGCCGTGTAGAGGAGCGGTCGGCTCAGCATCCGGGTGTGGGAGCGGTGGCAGACGGCGACCACCACCGGCACCTCGCAGCCCTGCGCCTTGTGGACCGAGATCGCGTAGGCGAGCTTCAGCGTCGCCGTCTCCGCGTAGGGCATCACCAGGGTGCCGCCCTCGTCGGTGTCGACGACGATCGATTCCTCGTCGGGATCGTCGCTCCGCAGGAAGACGATCGAGCCGTTCATCAGCCCCAGCTCATGTGAGTTGCGGGTCTGGATCAGCCGGTCGCCGATCCGGAAGCGCTCGCCGATCGCGCGCCTGCCGTCCGGGTTGAGGCGCTGCTGCAACCGCTCGTTCAGTGCGTCGATCCCGACCGGCCCGCGGTACATCGGCGCCAGCGTCTGCACCTCGCGGATCGGGTCGACGCCGAAGCTCTCGGCGGCCCGCTCGGCGACCACCTCGACCACCGTCTCCAGCGCCCGCTCCGGCCCCGGGCGCTCGATGAAGAAGAAGTCGCGTTCCTGCTCGGGGCCGGGCTCGAGGTGGGGGGGACGACCGCGGTTGATCTCGTGGGCGGCGGTGGTGATCATCGAGCGGGCCGCCTGGCGGAAGATCTGGGTCAGCCGCACGACCGGCGCCGCGCCGGAGTCGATCAGGTCCTCGAACGGCTTGCCCGCGCCGATCGGCGGCAGCTGGTCGGCGTCGCCGACGAAGACGACGTGGGTCGTCTCGGCCAGCCCTTCGAGCAGCACCTCGCAGAGCCGCAGGTTCAGCATCGAGGACTCGTCGACGATCACCAGCTCGACCGGCAACGGCCGGCCGGGGCCGTAGCCCGGGTCGCCGCCGGGGATCCATTCGAGCAGCCGGTGGATCGTCTGCGCCTCGTGCCCGGTCGTCTCCTGCAGCCGGCGGGCGGCGCGCCCGGTCGGCGCGCAGAGGGCGATCTTCGCCCCGGCCGCTTCGGCGGCGGTGACGATCGCCGTCGTGCAGCGGGTCTTGCCGACGCCGGGGCCGCCGGTCAGCACCGAGACGCGCGCGGCGAAGGCGCCGCGCACCGCCGCCCACTGCTCTTCGGTCATCTCCTCCGCGGGGTCGCTCTCGCCGGGGTCGTGGTCGAGTTGCGGCGGCGCCGCCAGGCGGCGCGCGAGCGTCGCCGCGACCGCCCGCTCGCTCGCCAGGGTCGGCTCGCGGTAGACGCGCCCTTCCTCGTCGACGAGGCCGCGCGCCTCGGCGAGGACCGCCGGGTCGGGGACGAGGCCGGTCAGCCTCGCGGTGCGGGTGGCCAGCTCCTCCATCGGCAGGAAGCTGTTGCCCGACTGCTCGGCCTCGCGCAGCGCGTAGACGGCGGCCGCCTGGGCGCGCTTGTCGGACTCGGGCGGCACGTCGGCGGACAGCGCGATCTTGTCGGCGCGGGCGAAGCCGACCCCCTCGACCTCGGTCAGCCGGTAGGGGTCCTCGTGCAGGATCGCCGTCGCGCGCTCGCCGTAGCGGGCGTGGATCGGCGCCGCCAGGTGGGCGAGGCCGTGCGGGGCGAGCTGGACATGGAGCTCGCGGACGGCGCGGCTCTCGTGCCAGGACTGGGTCGCGGCCGCGGCCTGGTCGACGCTCACCCCCTTGAGCGAGGCGAAGGTCCGCTGGGGGTCGGCGGCGATCACCTGCAGGACCGCCTCGCCGTGGGTGTCGACCAGCTT
>DASZZB010000046.1:0-7815 GCA_035545115.1 Solirubrobacterales bacterium
TGATGGCCTGAGCCGCGGCGCGCGAGACAGGCGACGGGCTCCACCCCCAGCTTCGCCGCCAGGGCCGCCGCCAGCTCACCGGCCGGGTCGAAGCCGCGGCGACGCAGGCGCGGGGGCGCGGCTGGGACCGCCACCACCTCCCCGCCGAGCAGATGACCGGGCGCCAGCCAGTGGATCCGCTCCGCCATCTCCTCGGCCACCGGCAGCAGGTGCCGGAACTTCAGCGCGGCGACGAGCGCGCGGGCGACCCCGTCGTGTGGCGCCGAGGACCAGGCGCGGTCGATCCCCTGCGGCCCGGCCGCGAAGGTCGGGGTCGCCGCGCCGAGCTGCCGCGAGCAGCGAGTGCAGAGCACCGCCCCGGTCCGGCACCCTCTCCCGCAAGCGGCACAGAGCGGCGGCGCGACGAGGGCGGAGGCGAGGTCGGCGAGTCCCATGCCCGCACCTTGGGGTGGAAAAGCGCACCCGTGGCGCGCGAGACGTCAGAGCTTTGTATCGAGAGTCGCTCTAAGGGCGGGCGCCGAGCGTGGCGCCGATCAGCACCGACCTCGCCGGCACCTCGGCCCGCGGCAGGACGATCACGTCGCGGAGGCGGCTGCCGGCGCCGATCTTCGCCCCGTCGCCGATCACCGCCGGCCCGTCGATCCGCACGTCGTCGCCGATCTCGCAGTCGGGGCCGAGCAGGACCGGCCCCGCGAGCCCGCCCTCGTCGCCCTGCGGCTCGCCGCTGCGGAAGCCGTCGAGGAGATCGCCGACCCGCTCCACCTCCACCACGCCGGTCAGCGCGTCGAAGTTGCCCTCGCGCAGCTCGACCAGGTTGCCGATGTCGTTCCAGTACGCGTCGATCTCGTGCGAGTAGAACGGTACGTCGCTCTCCAGCAGGCGCGGGAAGACGTCCATCGCCCAGTCGGCGAAGCCGTCGGGGTCGCCCGCCTCGGCCGCCTTGCTCGTCCCGGGAGATGGGAAGAAGTCGAAGATCTCGCGCCGGAACATGTAGATGCCGCAGTTGGCGAGATCGGAGAGCGCTTCGGCGGCCGGCGGCTTCTCCTGAAAGCCGCCGATCCGTCCCTCGGCGTCGGTGATCGCGACCCCGAACTGGGTCGTGTCGTCGACCCGTTTGGTCGCCAGGGTGGCGATCCCGTCGTGGCTTTCGTGGTGCTCGCGCATCGCCGTCAGGTCGATGTCGGTGAGCGCGTCGCCGGAGATGACGAGGAAGTTCTCGCCGAGGAAGTCGGCGGCGGCCCGCACGCCGCCCGAGGTGCCGAGGAGCGCCTCCTCGCGACTGTAGGCGAGCGAGACGCCACAGGCGGAGCCGTCGCCGAAGTGCCCCTCGATCAGCTCCGGGAACCAGTGCAGGTTGGCGATCGTCTCGGTGAAGCCGTGGCGCGCGAGGAGGCGCAGGATGTGCTCCATCACCGGCCGGTTCAGCACCGGCACCATCGGCTTCGGCATGTCGAAGGTGATCGGCCGCAGGCGGGTGCCGAGGCCGGCGGCGAGGACCATCGCCCTCATCCCATCGCCTCCCGCAGGGAGTCGATCGCCTCGACCGCGTCGGGATCGACGCCGCGCCGCCGGGCCAGCTCGAAGGAGACGAGATCGCCCAGCATCACCGTCCAGAGGACCCGCTCGAGCCGGGTCTCCCCCGCCGTCTCCACCCGCGCCACGGTGGCGGCCCCCGGCTGCAGCGCCGCCGCGGTCAGCTCGAAGCGCCGCGCCACCCGCGGATGCTGGTCGCGGTCCTCGAGGAAGATCGCCGCCGCCCGTTCGCCGCCGCCCTCGCCCGTCCAGCCGAGCAGCTCGTTGTGGTCGGCCTCCGGCAGCGAGCCCCACCAGGCGGGGAACTTGGCGTTCTCGTTGACCTGCGTCTTCCAGCGCCGCGCCACCGGCGCGGTCAGGTCGGAGCCGTAGACGACCGGGACGGCGTCGGCGAGCAGCGCGGCGATCTCACGCGCCTGCTGCTGCAGCGTCTCGGTCTGCTCGGAGAGGAAGGCGGCGGCGGCGTCGATCTCGGTGTGGAGGTGGGGCCCGACGCCGGCCAGCCAGGCGACCTCGGCGGCGACCACGAGCATGTAGGCGACCGCGGCGCGCGGCTGGAAGATCCCCGGCAGTCCGACCACCGGCACGTCGGTCGAGCGGGCGCGATCGACCAGCGGCCCGCCGGTGCTCGCGACGATCCGCCGGGCGCCGAGCGTCTCGGCCGCCTCGAGGCAGGCGAGCGTCTCCTCGGTCTCGCCCGAGTAGCTCGAGCAGAGCACCGTCCACTCGGGCGTCGCCCAGCTCGGCAGCGCGTAGGCCCGGACCGTGTGCAGCGGTCCGGTCAGGCGATCGCCGAGCACCGCCGCGGCGAGGTCGCCGCCGATCGCCGAGGCGCCCATCCCACAGACGAAGAGCCCGGCGGCGGGCCGCGGCTCGGCGAGCCGCGCCGATTCCACCCGCCAGAGCGCATCGCGGAGCTGGTCGGGGATGCCGAGGACGTCGTCGATCATCGCCCCGGCGCCCTCCCGTTCGCCGCGACGACCGCGCCGTCGAGCCGCGATCCCGATCCGACCGCGGTCCCGGCGCCGAGGATCGAGCCGCTGACCCGGGCGCCCGCGCCGACCGTGCAGTCGCCGAGCAGGACCGAGTCGGTGACCGCGGCGCCGGCCTCGACCGCGCACCCCGCCGAGACGACCGCCCGCGGCCCGATCCGCGCCGACTCCGACACCTCGCAGCCGGTCCCCAGGTAGACGTCCGGCGCGGTGGCGCGCACGGCGGTCTCGACCCTCCCCTCGAGGATGTCCCAGGTCGCCTGCAGATATCGCTCCGGGATGCCGATGTCCATCCAGTACCCGGCCAGCGGCAAGGCGTGGAGGCCGTCGCCGACCAGGCGCGGGAAGACCTCGCGCTCGATCGAGAGCTCGCGGTCGGCCGGGATCAGGTCTAGTACCGAGCGCTCCAGCACGTAGGTGCCGGCGTTGATCGCCCCCGGCACCGCCTCGCCGGTCTTCTCGGTGAAGTCGACCACGGCGCCACCGGGGCCGCACTCGACCAGGCCATAGGCGGAGGAGTCCTCGACCTCGTAGAGGCCGAGCGTCGCCCGGGCGCCGCTCTCCTCGTGGAAGCGCAGCAGCGCGGTCAGGTCGAGATCGGTGAGCACGTCGCCGTTCAGCGCCAGGAAGCGATCGTCGAGCCGCCCGCCGAGCGCGTCGGCGGCGAAGCGGATCGCCCCGGCGGTGCCGCGACGGTCGGGCTCGACCACATAGGTGAGCGCGACCCCGTCGTGCTCGCGCTCGCCGAGCGCCTCGCGCAGCTGGTCGGGGAGGAAGCCGCAGGCGAGCACCACCTCGCTCACCCCGTGCGACCCGAGCCACTCGACCATGTAGGCGAGGAACGGGCGGTCGACCAGCGTCAGCGCCGGCTTCGGGACGGTATCGGTGAGGGGGCGCAGGCGGGTGCCCTGTCCCCCGACCAAGACGATCGCCTGCATGCCCGAGAACTCTACGAGACCTGCGCGGCCGAGCGAGCCTGGCGTCCGATCCCCTCGTATTCGAAGCCCGCCGCGGCGAGGACGGCCGGGTCGAGGAAGTTGCGTCCGTCGACGATCAGCGGGCGGCTCATCGTCGCCGCGACGGCACTCCAGTCGAGCTCACGGAACTCGCCCCACTCGGTGACCAGCACCGCGGCGTCGGCACCCTCGAGCGCCGCCATCGCCGAGTCGGCCATCTCGACCGAGGCCAGCAGCTCGCCCGCCCGCTCGGTCGCGACCGGGTCGTAGGCGACCACCTCGGCCCCCTCGCCCTGCAGGCGCGCCGCCAGCACCAGGCTCGAGGCCTCGCGCATGTCGTCGGTGTCGGGCTTGAAGGCGAGGCCGAGCAGCGCCACCCGCTTGCCGATCAGCGAGCCGAGGTGCTTCTCCAGCTTCCCCACCACGCGCCGCTTCTGCAGCTCGTTGACCTCGATCACCGAGGTCAACAGCTGGAAGTGGTAGCCGGTGTTGCCGGCCAGCATCTTCAGCGCCGAGACGTCCTTCGGGAAGCAGGAGCCGCCGTAGCCGATCCCGGCGCGCAGGAAGGAGGAGCCGATCCGCGTGTCGAGGCCCATGCCGCGGGCGACCTCGCCGACGTCGGCGCCGACCTCCTCGCAGACGTTGGCGATCTCGTTGATGAAGGAGATCTTGGTCGCCAGGAAGGCGTTCGAGGCGAGCTTGATCATCTCGGCGCTGGCGACATCGGTGCGCAGGATCTCGCCGTCGGCGCCGAGCGGCGCGTAGAGCGCGGCGACGGCGTCGGCCGCCGCCTCGTCGCCGGGATCGGCGCCGACCACCACCCGGTCGGGGTGCATGAAGTCGGCGACCGCGGTCCCCTCCTTGAGGAACTCGGGGCAGGAGACGTAGGCGAGGCCGGGCATGTCGCGGCGGATCGACTCGCCGGTGCCGGCGGGCACGGTGCTCTTCATCACCAGCACGTGCTCGGAGTCCTCGGGGAGCTCGGCGACCACGGCGCGGACCCGCGAGAGGTCGGCGTCGCCGGAGTAGGTGGGCGGCGTGTCGACGCAGGTGAAGAGCAGCCGGGTGTCGGCGAGCAGGTCCTCCATGCTGGTCGTGTAGGTGATCCGCTCGGCGTTGCGATGGAGCATCTCGGTCAGCCCCGGCTCGTGGATCGCGACCTCGCCGCGCGAGAGGGCCTCGACCTTCTCGGGCAGGATGTCGCGCGCGATCACCCGGTGGCCGAGCTCGGCGAAGCAGGCCGCGGTCACCAGCCCGACCCAGCCGACCCCGATCACTCCGACAGCTTCGCCTCGTTCACTCATTCGCTCTTGTTCCCCTTCTTGACGGTTTTCTTCTTCGGCAGGATGACGTGGCAGGACTCGGCGAGTCCCATCATCTGCTCGTTGGTCAACGACTGCTGCAGGCTGTTGGAGATCCAGTAGCTGTTTTCTCCGCGGTGCCAGGCCACGATCTTGATCTTGCCGCTGTCGGTGTAGATGGAGTATTCCCGTCCGTTGACGGTCCTGGTTTCGGTCGGGTCGTCGAGGATCGGTGGATCTTCCCAGCCTCGGATGCCCTGTACCCCGAAGTAGTTGAGTTCGTATTCGGGCTGGTAGACGCCGACCATCCGGTAGGCGGCGTGGCGCACCTTGTCCTTGTCCTTGAGGTGGTAGACGCGCGGATCGACGATGTGTTCATAGGGGTTCGATTCCTGGAAGGCGGCGCCGGGCGGCAGCCGGGTCGGGTAGAAGACCGGGAAGCCGCCGCCGACGTGGCGGGCGACGATCTCCCCCTCGGCTTCGCCGGCTTCGGCGGCGGGGACGAGTTCGTCACCGCCCGGGGGCCTGCGCTCGGCCTTCGGCTTCTTGTGCTTCTTCTTGCCCTTCGCCTTCTTCTTCTTCTTGCCCTTCTGCGGCCTCTTTTCTTCCGGGAACTTGCGTGCCTCGAAGCCGGCTTCGCCGAGGAATTCCTCCACCGCGTGGTGGATTTCGGTCTCGTTCGCGTAGACGTAGCTGGGCCCGAGTTCGGCCGGGAAATGGACCTGGTTCACTTCCCCGCCGCGCAGTTCGTAGAGCAGGTCGAGCAGGGTGATCAGTTCGGTGCCGTCTTTGATGTCGGAGCTCGTGTATTCGGTGAGGATGTCGATCAGGTTGTGGTTGTCGGTGATCAGATCGGTCGGCGAGATCTGATGGCGGGCCTGGCTGAGGAAGTTCTGCTGGCGGGCCGAGCGGACGATGTCGGTATCGGTGTGGCGGTAGCGCACGTACTGGAGCGCTTTTTTGCCACAGAGCTTCTGGTAACCCGGCTGGATGTTGATTTCCGAATACTGTTCGGCGGGCGGTACGCCGAGGTTGGAGTGGTAGTAGCGGCGGTCGACGTCGGTGTAGACGCAGCCGACCGCGTCGACGGCGCGATCGAAGCCGAGGAAGTCGATGTTGATCACGTGGTTGATCTTCAGGCCGGTGAGTTCCTTGACCACCTGGAGGGTCAACTTGGGCCCTCCGTCGCTGTAGGCGGCGTTGAACTTGTCGGTGCCGAATTCGGGGATTTCGACCTTCAGGTCGCGCGGGATCGACATCACCGAGATCAGGTCCTTTTCGTTGTCGAGCCGCAGCAGGATAGTCGTGTCGGAGCGGCCCCGTTCTTCGCCCATGTCGGGGCGGATGTCGGAGCCGAGGATCAGGACGGTCTCCGGTTCGCCGCCGTTCACTTCGGTGATCTCTTCTTCGACGACCTGGTGGAGCTTGTGGTTCTTGCCGCCGAGCGCGTTGGCGATCGAGTCGATGTAGAGGAGGATCGCCGAGGAGGTGGCGGCGGCGGTGACCGCGACGATGATCACGGTGGCGAGGCTGAACCGCCACCAATAGCGCTTCCGCTTCGGCGGCTCGGTGCCGTCGCCCTCGGGGGGCGGCTTACGGGCCGACCAGTATCCGCGGTCGGGGGGCGGCGGGACGCTATTCACCGAGCAGCTCCGGGATCGCCTGCAGGAACGACTCGAGCGCCTGCCGGTAGCCCTCCAGCGAGGAGACCGAGACCCACTCCTCCGGCCCGTGGTGGCCGGCGCCGACCGGGCCGAACTCGACCGCCGGCACCCCGGCCCGCAGGAAGGAGACCGCGTCGGAGGCGCCGTCGCGCCCGACGCTCATCGTCTCGCCGTCGCTGGCGTAGGTCGCCGCCGCCTCGCGCAGGCCGCGCACGAAGGGCGACTCGCGATCGACGGTCGCCGGCGGCCGGATCAGGAGCGGCTTCGCGGTGGCGCCGGGGATCGCGCTCACCTGTTCGAGGAGGGCGGCGGGATCCTGGCCGGGCAGGTAGCGGATGTCGACGTCGATCACGCATCGGTCGGGCACCTTGTTCAGAGCGTCGCCGCCCCAGATCCGCCCCAGGTTTATCGACGGACGGTCGAACAGCTCCGAACTCTGTCGTGCGAACGGTAGCGACTCGATACTCCGGAAAACGTCGATCGCGGCGAGCACCGCGTTGTCGCCGAGCCAGGGCGTGGCGCCGTGCGCGGCGGTCCCGCCGACCTCCAGCCGTAGCGCCAGCACCCCCTTCGCCTCGACCCCGATGTGCAGATCGGTCGGCTCACCGGTGATCGCGAAGTCGCCGACGAAGCCGCCGTCGACCAGCCGGTCGCAGCCGCGGTCCTCGCCCTCCTCGGACTCCTCGTCGCCGACGATCCCCAGCCGCACCCGGACCCGGTCGGAGTCGCGCAGCGCCGCGGTGACGACCATCATCGCCGCGATCGCCCCCTTCATGTCGTAGGCGCCGCGGCCGTAGAGCCGGTCCCCCTCCAACCGCGGCTCGAACTGCTCGGCGTGCCCGGGGACGACGTCGATGTGGCCCTCCAGCACGACCGTCGGCGCCGTCGCCGGCCCGACCTCGGCCATCACCACCGGCAGCCCGCGGACCTCCTCCCGGGTCGTCTCGATGTCGCGCGCCTCGAGCCACGCTTCCACGAAACCGGCGCACTCGACGATGCTGCGGTCGTCGCAGGTCTCGTAGGCGATCAGGCGTTTGGCGAGGGAGAGGAGCTCGGAGGTCATCGGGTTCGGGGCGGTGTCAAGGGAGGGAGTCCGGTCGTCTCGTTCCGGAATTGAGTCGGGCGACCTTCGGTCGCGCCTCCAGATGATGCTGCCCGCCTATGGCGGGCAGGAATCGGATTGCATTTCCGCCGCTTCGCGACATTCCTCCACGAGACGACCGGACTCCCTCCCGCGGAGCGCGTTCCCGGAAATCCCGACGCACCGGAGCATCCATCTCGTTTCCGAAGCTGACCCGCTTCGCGCGCAATTCGGCACCTTTCAAGCGTAAGAAGCCCCAGCCTCATCCCGCCCCCCCGTTGATGGGCC
>DASZZB010000047.1:0-5241 GCA_035545115.1 Solirubrobacterales bacterium
TCGCAGTTAGCTCCGCTATGCGGAGCTAACTGCGAACGCCACCGGGGGTTACCGGGCGGTACGGCCCGTGGGATCGATGTCGGTGGACCGGCGCCCCTGTCGTGCCGGCGCGCGGCCTATTCCTTGTGGTGCAGCGTCGTCGCCGCCAGCCCGGCGAGGCCGCCGACCGCGCCGCCGACCAGGCAGGCGAAGAAGTTGGCGGTGGGGGCGAAGAGCGGCAGCGCGATCAGCACCGCGGCGGCGACCGCGACCCCGATCAGGTCGTACTCCTCGTCGATCGCCCCGTGCGCCTCGGAGCGGCGGATCGCGAACCAGGCGGCGACGGCGCCGAGCGCCATCCCGTTGCCGCCCGCGATCACCGTGATTTCGCCCTCGGCGGCGGCGATGCCGCCGGCGGCGAGCACGCCGAGCGCCCCGCAGGCGAGCAGCAGGACCGCGGTCGGGGCGCTGCCGAGGCGCCGCTCCACCCCGGTCGCGAAGATCGCCAGCCCGACCGCGACGACGAAGAGATAGCCGACATCGACATAGGCGAAGGGCGCGGTCAGGTAGCGCCACCACTGGTCGCCGATCGGGACGATCAGCCCGCCGAAGGTGGAGAGCGGGTTGCCCGTCGCCTTCTGGACCAGCAACAGGATCGCCGAGCCGAGGATCACGGTCAGCGTCGCGTAGGGCCGGAAGGTGTCCGCCCCCGCGAAGGGCGCCGAGGCCCTGCTCGGGCGCGGCAGCCGCAGCCGGCGACGGCGGCGGCGCGGCCGCTGGGCCTCGAGCGCGTCGCCGCGCCGCTCGAGCTTCGGCGCGCGCTTGCGCAGCCGGGCGCCGCAATACGGGCACTCGGTCACATACGGACTGACCTCCGAGCCGCAGTTCTTGCAGATGACGCTCAGCTCAGTCTCACTCATGGGCTAGCCCGAGGATACCCGGCGACCGGGCTCCCGACCGGCGACTGCGCTGCCATACTTGGCTCGCACCCTTATTTGAGGAGGAATCACAGTGGAGTTGACGAGCCTGACCGAGCAGAAATCGCTGCTCGCGACGCTTCCCCCCGGCAAACGCGCGCGCCTTTACCGGCTGCTGTACGAGTTCGGCCCCGGCAACGGCACCTTGATGCTGCTGCCGATCGACCAGGGCATCGAGCACGGTCCGCGTGACTTCTTCCCCAACCCGGCCTCGAAGAACCCCGACTACCAGTTCCGGCTCGCCGCCGAGGCCGGTTACTCGGCGCTCGCCTGCCAGATCGGCCTGGCGGAGAAGTACTACCCCGACTATGCGGGCAAGGTGCCGCTGATCCTCAAGGTCAACGGCAAGACCGACCTGCCGAGCTCGGCCAAGGCCTTCTCCTCCTGCAACGCGAGCGTCGAGGACGGCGTGCGGCTCGGCGCCGACGCGATCGGCTACACGCTCTACGTCGGCTCGCCGCGCCAGGACGAGGATCTCGCCCAGCTGCGCCAGGTCCGCGAGGACTGCGACCGCTACGGCATGCCGCTGGTCGTCTGGTCCTACCCGCGCGGCGAAGCGGTCGAGGCGAAGGGCGGCCAGAACTCCTTCTACGCGATCGACTACGCGGCGCGGATGGCGATGGAGATGGGTGCCGACATCGTCAAGCTCAACATGCCGAAGATCGACCCCGGCAAGGACAAGGACGCCCCGGCGCCCTACAACGAGCTCGAAGTGAGCCAGCAGGAGGCGATCAACCACTGCGTCGAGTCGGCGGGTCGGGCGCTGGTCGTCCTCTCCGGCGGCTCCAAGGTCGACGACGAGATGGTCCTGCAGAACACCCGCGAGGTGATGGAGGCGGGCGGCAGCGGCGTCATCTTCGGCCGCAACGTCTGGCAGCGCGAGTGGGACGAGGCGCTGTCGATCATCGACCAGATCAAGGAAAGCCTGCTCGCCAACGTGCGGCGCACCCCGTAGGGCGCCGCACACCGTAGTTGCGCACTCCCCCGCCCGGGCGGGGGAGTGATCGAGGCCTTGTCCGGCTTGGGTGGGGATGAAGGGACGCGGGAGCCTCGCCCTGCTGCTGATCGCCGCGGCGATCCTGCTGCGTCCCTGGGAAGGCGACACGGGCCGCCAGGCAGGCGGGGAGCGCCTCGCGGGACGCGTCGTACGAGCCGTCGACGGCGACACGCTCGAAGTCGAGATCGACGGCGGTGCGACCGAGACGGTTCGCCTGATCGGCGTCGACACCCCCGAGACTGTCAAGCCCGACACGCCGGTGCAGTGCTTCGGGCCGCGCGCCTCGCGCTTCGAGCACCGGGAGGTCGAAGGGCACCGGGTGCGGCTTCTCACCGGGGTCGAACCGCGAGATGCCTACGGCAGGCTGTTGGCGTACGTGTGGATGGAAGGGCGCTTCCTCGAGGCCGAGCTGCTGCGGCGCGGACTCGCCCGCACGCTCACGTTCCATCCGAACGACCGCTTCGCGACCCGGTTCGAACACCTTGAGCAAGCGGCCGCGAGGGCCGGGAAAGGGCTCTGGAATGCGTGTTGAGGAGCCCGTCCGTCGATCCTGACAAGCGGGGGCCGCAAGCTTTGCAAGATCCTTTGCTACGGTGCCCGCGCCCGTTTTTTGGGTTCCCCCGTTATGAGAATGCGACAGAGCATCTCCCAGTTCGAGACCGCTTTCGAACAGGAGACTTCACTTGAGCGTCGGCGCCGCGAGCAGCTGCGGCGACGCGCGGCCAATCGTTCCCGGGCCCGTCGGATCGAACGCACCGAACACCACGGCTCGGTCCGCTTCAGCGTCTTGGCGATCTGCCTCACGGTGACCGTGATCGTGGTCGCGGTGGCGATGTTCGAGGCGCTCTCGCTCCTCATCTCCTAGCGCCGTGCCGGGCACGACCCCACTCGCGAGACGCCCCCGCGCCCGCTTTCAATAGACTCGCCCGCCGATGCCCCGACGCTCTCTGAAGCCACAGCTGAACCAGATCCGTGCCTGGGTCCACCAGGGCCGCACCGACGCCTGGATCGCCCACCAACTCGAGATCTCGACGACCGAGCTGCGCGAGTTCCGCAAGCAGTACGAACTCTCGCCCGACGACGAGAACGCCGGCTCGAGCGAACTCGACCTTCGCGACGAGATCGAAGCGGAGATCGAAGCGGCCACCGCCGAGGAGGAGGCCGACGAGACCGAGGGCGAGGGCGAGCCCGAGGACGAGGGTGAGGGCGATGGCGATGAGGACGAGGAGGGCACCGGCCGTCCGCGCAAACGCCGTCGTCGCGGTCGCCGCGGCGGTCGCGGTCGCCGCAAAGAGATCGAGGCGACCTTCGACCACGGCGAAAACGACGGCTACGGGCTCTGGCTCGACGCCTCGGTCAAGGACAACCCGGTCTACGCCGAGCACTGGGCGGGCAACCGCGCCGTCACCGTGCGGATCGAGGCCGACCAGATCGTCATCCGCCGGACCGGCGGCGCCGAGTCCGAGTCGGACGACGACTCAGACGACTAGCGGCGCCCCGTCAGACGGCCAGGTGGCGGCCGCCGGCGAAGTCTCCGGCGCCTCTTAAGTAGAGCCAGAAGGCCGCGTCGGCCAGCGTCTGGGCGTCGTCCGAGGCGGCCGGGGCGACGTCGAGCGCGATCTGCTGGGCCCAATCGGTGCCCTCGCCGTAGAGGTCGGCGAGGTGCGCGGCGCTGAAGGTCGGGCCGATGCGGCGGCGCAGCTCGACCCGGATCGCCTCGATCACCCGCTCGGCGAGGCGCCTGCGACGCGGATCATCGATCGCCGCCAGCTCACGCGCCCCCTCCTCCCATTGGTACAGCGCATTGGCGAGCGGATAGGCCATCGGCCCGCAATGTACCCAGCCGGCCCCTGACAGCTTGGCGGTGCCCCTGTTGATGGGCCGAAAAGCCCTCTATATCAGGACTTTTCGGCCCATCAACCAGAGGGCGTGTTCGGGATTTCGTGGAGGGGGGCGTCGGAGGGGGTGCAGGTGTCCTTCAGCGGGCCGGGGATCTTCCAGATCGTCACCGGGCCTTCGCGGACGATCGGCCGCGCGCCGGAGCCGCGCAGCCAGCGGGCCTCCGGTGAGGCGATCGGATCGCCGGGGTGGAGGAAGTTGAGGAAGGGGGAGGTGACCAGGTAGTCGAGGTCGGCGTCGTTCACGGCGGCGCGGAATCCGGCGCAGGTGGGGATTGCGTTGTAAGCCCCATGCGGTCCCGGTTCGCCAAGGTAGATCACCCGGTTGGAGAGATCGGGGCCGTAGAAGCCGTAGCCGGCGAAGCCTGCGGTGGTGCCGGCCAGGCCGATCCGTGAGTCGCGGACGGCGCGCGCCCACTGGTAGGCCTTGTCGAGGCTCATCCCGGGAATCGAGGTGGCGGCGCTCGTGTTGGCGAAGCGGTGGTTCAGGTAGTGGCGCTGGACCGGGTACCCCAGCGCGATCGCGGCCACCGCCAGGGTTCCCAGGGCCGCGCCGACGAGGCGGAGCGGCGCGCCGTCGCGGCGGGCCAGCCAGATCAGCGCCGGGACACCGACGAAGACGATCACGAAGGCCACCGCGAAGAGGCGGGCTTTGTCGTGGAGGGCCTGGTCGGGGCGGTCGGTGACCAGGTAGACGACCGCCAGGACCGCGGTCAGCACCCACTGGCGGCTCGGCGTGTCGAGAAAGCGCGGCAGTGGGATCAGGACGAGCGCCGCGAGCAGGGCCGGGATGACGTAGCGGATGTTGATCGCGAAGCCGACCGGTTCCCCTTCGGCACCGGCCGCCCCGAGCGGCGTGAAGAGATACGCGACCAAGGCGAAGAGCGCCGCGCCGCCGAGCCACCGGATCAGCTTGTCGCGGCCGGCGAAGATCGCCAGCAGACAGGCGGCCACCGCACCGACCAGGACCAACGGCCAGAGCGTCCCGAAGGCGTCATGGAGGCCCGGCGCGAAGTAGTGGCGCCAGACATCCGTGTCGGTGAAGTAGTGGGAGATGCTGTAGCCGGGGCGGCCTTCCTGCAGGCGCTCCGGGTGGGGCAGTGAGAGCGGTCCGAGCTTCGTCACCTCCGGCAGCGGGTTGCCGGTGTCGATGAGATTGCGCAGATACCAGTAGCCGCCGCCGATCAGCGCCGGGACGAACCACCAGCCCGCCGCCTTCCAGCGCCTGCCCGAGGGCGCCAGCACGAGGACGGCGAGGCTGAGCGCGCCGCTCAGGGCCAAGACCGTGACCTTGGTCCCCGCCGCCAGTCCCACGGCGAGCCCGGCGGCGGCCAGCGGCCACCCGTACAACACCCGAGTTCGCACTTTTTCCCGCATACCGGTCAAATCT
>DASZZB010000048.1:0-22660 GCA_035545115.1 Solirubrobacterales bacterium
TCGAAGTAGATCTCGAGGTCGAAGTCGGGGGAGAGGTAGCGCGATTTGACCTTCTCGAGGTCGCGCAGGACCGGCCGCTGCGGGCGGATCACCTTGCGGAAGTTGATGATCTCCTGCTTGACGTTGGAGATGTCGCGCACGATGTCCTCGCCGCGCCCCTCGAAGATGTCGTCCTCCAGCGCGTCGAGCTTGTTGCCGATCTTGCGCAGCATCGGGAAGCAGTAGTCGAAGCTGTCGTCGACGAGGCGGTAGAGCAGGTAGCCCGAGCCGCGCGAGAAGAGTTGCTCGCGCAGCTCCTCCTTGGTGCGGCAGCGCTCGAACAGGTACTCGACCGGCTGCAGCGGCTGGTTCGGGATCGTGACCAGGAAGTCGGGCCCGACGAAGAGGTCGAGCTCACCGGCGCCGAGCCGCTTCGCCGAGCGGTCGAAGACCGGCAGGTTGAGGATGCTGAACAGGTAGTCGTCGTAGATGTCGATCTTCGGGCGCTGGTTGCGCGAGAGGACGTCCTCGAGATCGAGCGCGTGGAAGTCGAAGTGCTCCTCGAGCCAGGCGCGCTCCAGCGCCCCCGGGTGCTCGATGTTGACCCAGCGGAGCCCGCCCCACTCGACCTGCTCGACCCGGGGGGCCTGCGGCTCAGCCTCGACCGGCGCGACGAGCTCGCCGCGGCGGCCCCGCCGCAGGCGTGGTTTCGGAAGGTTCGGCATCGGCCGCGCCTGTCGTCTCGTCGTGGGGGAGGACCGCGATCACAGGCGTAGATTAGCCGTCCGCGGAAGAACCGAAACGCCGCGCGGCGCGTGGTAGTCTTTCGCCCCACATAAGCGCCACATCTAGAGGGGTGGAGGGACTGGCCCAGTGAAGCCCCGGCAACCATTTCCGACCTTGCGGTCGGCGACAGGTGCCAAGTCCAGCAGGTTACGAGACCTGACAGATGTGGGGGATGTCCGATCCGGACCTCTGCCCCACGTGGCGGAGGTTTTTTTGCGTAAGAAGCTCAAAGGAAGGATCGGATGTCGGTAGAGAGCTTGAAGTGCAAGGAGTGCGCGGCCGAGTACGAGCTCGGCGCCGCCTATTTCTGCGAACGGTGCTTCGGCCCGCTCGAGGTCCGCTATGACCACTCGGGGCTGGACGCGGCCGCGGCGAAACGGCGGATCCAGGCGGGTTCGCGGGGACTCTGGCGCTACGCCGACTTCCTCCCCTTCGCGGGCCGCCCCGGCGACCCGCTGGAGCCCGGCCTGACCCCGTTGCTGCGGGCCGACCGGCTCGCCGAGCGGCTCGGGACCGGCGCCGAGATCTGGATCAAGAACGATGCCGCCAACCCGACCCACTCGTTCAAGGACCGGGTCGTCGCGGTGGCGATCGCCAAGGCGCAGGAGCTCGGCTTCGAGACCGTCGCCTGTGCCTCGACCGGCAACCTCGCCAACGCCGTGGCCGCCCACGCCGCCGCCGCCGGGCTCGACTCCTACGTCTTCGTCCCCGCCAACCTGGAGGAGCAGAAGCTGCTCGCGACCGGCGTCTACGGCACCAACCTGGTCGGCGTGCGGGGCAACTACGACGACGTCAACCGGCTTTGCACGCAGCTCGCCGAGACCCATCCGTGGGCGTTCGTCAACGTCAACCTGCGCCCCTACTACGCGGAGGGGTCGAAGACGCTCGCCTTCGAGACGGTCGAGCAGCTCGGCTGGGAACTGCCCGACCGGGTGGTCAGCCCGATCGCCTCCGGCTCGCTGTTCACCAAACTCGGCCGCGGCTTCCAGGAATGGCTCGATCTCGGCCTGGTCGAGGGCGGGCAGCCGACCTTCAACGGCGCCCAGGCGGACGGCTGCAGCCCGGTCGCGACCGCCTTCGCCGAAGGCTGGGACGTCTGCAAGCCGCAGCGCCCCGACACGATCGCCAAGAGCCTCGCGATCGGCGACCCGGCCGACGGGCCCTACGCGGTCGAGCACGCCCGCAGGACCGGCGGCGGCATCGACTCGGTCTCCGACGAGGAGATCCGCACGGCGATCAAGCTGCTCGCCGAGACCACCGGGATCTTCACCGAGACCGCGGGCGGGGTGACGATCGGCGTCCTGCGCAAGCTCGCCGAACGGGGTGAGCTGGCCACCGGCGAACGGGTCGTCGCCTACATCACCGGCGAGGGGCTGAAGACGCTCGACGCCACCCGCGATACGTTCTCCATGCACGAGATCGACCCGAGCCCCGACAGCTTCGATGCCGAGTTCGCCCAGGAGGTTTCCGTCTGATGAGCGTCACCGTGAAGATCCCGACCCAGCTGCGCGCCGCGACCGGCGGTGAGGCCGAGGTGGAGGTGGAGGGCGCCAACGTCGGCGAGGCGCTCGACGCGGTCTTCGCCGCCTACGGCGACCTGCGCGAGCGGATCACCCAGGACGGCAGCCTGCGCCGCTTCGTCAACGTCTACGTCTCCGGCGAGGACATCCGCTTCCAGCAGGGTTTGGAGACGGCGATCTCCGAGGGGGATGAAGTGACCATTCTGCCTGCCGTTGCGGGCGGCTGAGCTCGACCATGCGATCGCGCCGCCCATGGGCGGCATAGCCTCACGGGCGGCGAAGCCGCCCGTCGTGATCTTGTGCGGGGGGCGGGGGACCAGGCTCCGCGAGCGCACCGAGTCGGTGCCGAAGCCGCTGGTCGAGATCGGCGGCCGGCCGATCGTCTGGCACGTGATCGGCATCTACGCGGCGCAGGGGTTCGACCGCTTCCTGCTGGCGACCGGTTACCTCGGTGAGCAGATCGAGCGCTTCGTCGCGACCGAGCGCTGGCCCGACGGCGTCGCGGTCGAGTGCGTCCACACCGGGCTCGACACGCCGACCGGGGGGCGGATCGCGGCGCTCGGCGAGCGGCTGGCCGGCGGGACCTTCTGCGCCACCTATGCCGACGGCGTCGCCGACATCGATCTCGGAGCGCTGCTCGACGGTCACCGCGAGGCGCGGCCGGCGGCGACGGTCACGGTCGTGCGACCGCACCTGCAATGGGGGGTGGCGGAGCTCGACGGCGATCGCGTCGCGGGCTTCGTCGAGAAGCCGCGCTCGGAGCACTGGATCAACGGCGGCTTCTTCTGCTTCGAGCCGGAGGCGCTCGACTACATCTCGCCGGACTCGGTGCTGGAGCGCGAGCCGCTCGAGCGGCTGGCGGCGGCCGGCCGGCTGCGCGCCCACCGCCACGAAGGCTTCTGGGACTGCATGGACACCTACAAGGACGCGGTCGTGCTCGACGACCTCTGGCGCGGCGGCGACGCCCCCTGGCGGGCCTGGGATGTCGATGGGCCGAAAAGTCCTCTATATCAGGACTTTTAGGCCCATCGACGAGGTGGCTCCGGGGACGTGGCGGCGGTCGATGGCTAGTCCGGCGGGCGTGCGCGCCCTGGTCACCGGCGGGCACGGGTTCGTCGGCTCGCACCTGGCGGCGGGGCTCCTGGCGGCCGGGAGCGCGGTCCGCGTCCTCGATCGGCCGGGGCCGCGGCAGACCGACCTCGGTGGGCCGCGGGCCTCGGGGCTCGATCTGCTCGGCGTGCGCGACGAGGTCGACCTGGTCGAGGCCGACCTGCTCGACGCCGGCGGCGTCGCCGCCGCCGTGGCCGGCTGCGACTCGGTCTTCCACCTCGCCGCCCAGACGATCGTCGGGGTGGCGCGGCGCTCGCCGCACGAGACGGTCGACGTCAACGTGCGCGGCTCCTGGAACGTGTTCTCCGCCTGCCGGGACGCCGGCGTCGGCAAGGTCGTCTTCGCCTCCTCCGACAAGGCCTACGGCACCGCTCCCGAGCTGCCCTACCGGGAGGAGTTCCCGCTGCGCGGTGATCATCCCTACGACGCCAGCAAGGCCGCCGCCGACGTGATGGCACGCGGCCTGGCGCGCGAGTGGGAGCTGCCGATCGCGGTCAGCCGCTTCGCCAACGTCTACGGCGGCGGCGACCTCAACTTCACCCGGCTGGTGCCGGAGACGGCGATCGCGGTCGCCGACGGGCGGGCACCGCTGATCCGCTCCGACGGCGCGCCGCGGCGCGACTTCCTCCACGTCGACGACGCCATCTCCGCCTATCTGGCGATCGCCGCGGCGCTCGACGGCGAGGGCGCGGTCGGCGAGGCCTTCAACGCGGGCGGCGACCGGCCTCACTCGGTGCGCGAGGTGGTCGACCTGATCGCCGCGGTCGGCGGGGGAGGGCTCGAGCCCGAATACGGACCGGGGCTGCCGCCGGGGGAGATCCTCGACCAGTACCTCGACTCGACCAAGCTGCGTGAGCTCACCGGCTGGGAGCCGGCGGTCGAGCTGCGAGGTGGTCTGGCGCGTACGGTGGAGTGGTACCGCGAGCACCGGGAGGTGCGTCCCTGATGTGCGGGCGCTACACCGTCACCACCCAGGACACGAAGAAGATCGCCGATCGCTTCCAGGTCGAACTGGAGAAGGCCCTCGAACAGAAAGCCGCCGCCGCGCCGGCGAAAGAGTCGGCCAAGGACGGTGGCGGCGGCGAGGCCGAGGAGAAATCCCCGCCCGGGATGGGTCGCTTCAACGTCGCCCCGACCCAGGAGATCCTCGTCGTGCGCTCCTCGCCCGAGGAGGCGGAGGCCGAGCGGGGCGAGCGCGAGGCGCGGCTGATGCGCTGGGGGCTCGTCCCGGTCTGGGCCAAGGACCTCAAGGTCGGCTACCGGATGATCAACGCGAAAGTCGAGAACCTGCAGACGAGCAAGGCCTACGGCCCCCTGGTCGGCAAGTTCCGGCATCGTTGCCTGATCGTCGCCGACGGCTTCTACGAGTGGATGAAGGCCGAGGACCCGAAGCAGCCGCGCCAACCGTGGCGCTTCACCGTCGACGGCGGCGAGCCGTTCGCCTTCGCCGGGCTCTGCACGCGCAAGCAGTGGGACGACCGCGAGGAGCGGGGCGTCGACCCGGACGGCTACCTCTACAGCGCGACGATCATCACGACGACGCCGAACGCGGTGGTCAAGCCGGTCCACGACCGGATGCCGGCGATCCTGGCGACCCCGGAGGCGGAGGCGGCCTGGCTCGACCCGCGCCTCGGCACCGAGGAGGCGATCGCGATGTGCGCGCCGCTCGACCCGGCGAGGATGGACGGCGCCCCCGCCAACCCGGCGCTCAACAAGGTGGGGAAGGGGATGGCCGAAGGGCCGGGGCTGCTGGTCGCGCCGCCGTCCTGAGCGGCGTCATTCCCCTTCCGATGCTTCGCTTTCTTCCGCCGCTTCCTCGGCTTCTTCGCGTTCTTCCTGTTTTTCTTCTTCGGCTTCTTCGTCGATCGGCGGCGAGACCCGCGGTAGCGAGCCCGCGGTTTCCGCGGTGGCCGTCCCGGCGGAGACCTCGAGCCTGCAGGCGATCTGCGCCGCAGGCGGTTTCGTACCGCGCCAGATCGAGTAGAAGGGCAGTTCGATCGTCGCCTTCGCCTTGCCTTCCGGCAGGAAGTATTTGAGGTGCTCGGTCCCGACTTCGTATTCGGGCCATTCGAGCTTCACGCCTTTGATCGTGGTCCAGCGTGCGGGCAGGTCTTCGAAGACTTCTTCGAGCTCCGCCAGTTCGTAGCCGTGCGAGGAGAACTGGGCCAGCACCGTTTCCGGCACCGGCTGGCCGTAGATCCCGTCTTCGGAGGAGCGCGGATAGAGCATCCGCAGCCCACCGCTGCTCTGGGCGATTTCGGTGCTGCTACCGGTCGCGTGGATCGAGCAGAGGATGCGCCCTCCACCGACCGGGGCGCCCTCGTCGATCTTCAGCGTGGTCAGCACGCGGAACAGCATGTAGCCGGCGACGTTGGCGCCGGTCGCCTCGATCTTGCCTTCGACCAGCTGCATGTGAGCGCTGCTGCTACCCGGCACGGCGACCGGCCTGGAGTCCGGGATCGCCCGCTTCTGGACGAATTCGAGGTGGGCGGCTTCGCCACCCCCCTTGCCGCTGCTCAGCAACGCCGCCGCGATCGTCGCGACGATGCCGATCACGACGACCGCGATCGCGCCGCGCGGGATGCGGTCGCTGAGCGTCGGTTCAGGGGGAGTCGAGCCGCTCTCCATTGCGGCGCGACAGTATTGAAATCGCCCGACGTGGTGTTCCCTCCGCCGCGGTGTGGGGTACCAATCTCACCGTGACACCGATCGATGCAAGCTTCCCGACCGCGCAGACGGTCGCCGTCCACGGCAGGACCGTCAGCTACCTGGAGGCCGGCGAGGGGCCGCTCCTGCTGCTCGTCCACGGCATGGCCGGGACGGCCCGCAACTGGCAGGGTGTGATCGAGCCGCTGGCTCTCCACAACACCGTGATCGCGCCCGATTTCCCCGGTCACGGCGACTCGGCGCCGGGCGGTGGCGACTACAGCCTCGGCAGCCTGGCGAGCGGCCTGCGCGACCTGATGATCTCCCTCGGTCACGACCGCGCCACGCTGGTCGGGCACAGCCTCGGCGGCGGCGTCGCCCTGCAGTTCACCTACCAGTTCCCGGAGCTGGTCGAGCGGCTGGTGCTGGTCTCGAGCGGCGGCCTCGGGCCCGAGGTGGGGATGATCCTCCGCGCCGCGGCGCTGCCCGGCGCCGACCTCTTCCTGCGCGCCACCGCGGCGCCGGGGGCGGCCGCGGTCGGTCGCCTGACCGGCGCGCTCCGCCGGGTCGGGCTGCGGCCGAACGCCGATCTGGCCGAGGTCGGCCGCGCCTTCGCCTCGCTCGCCGACGCCGACCGCCGCAAGGCCTTCCTCTCGACCCTGCACGCCGTGGTCGGCACCGAGGGCCAGCGCGTCGCCGCCCTCGACCGCCTCTACCTCGCCGCGGACCTGCCGATCCTGATCGTCTGGGGCGAGCGCGACCCGATCATCCCGGTCGCCCACGGCCGCGCCGCCCACGCCCAGCTCCCCGGCAGCCGCCTCGAGGTTTTCCCCGAAGCCGGCCACATCCCCCAGCTGGAGAGCCCCGGCCGCTTCGCCGCCGTCCTGCAGCGCTTCCTCGACGAGACCGAGCCGGCCGACTTCGACGGCGCCGAGTGGCGCGCCCGCTTCAGCGCTCGTTAGAAGTGCCGTCCCAGCCCAAGGCACGGCGTTCGGCTGCGGGCAGCTTGCTGACCACCAGGTCGTAGGAGTCCTCGATCATGTCCCGGATCGCGGCATCGGCCAGCGCGCCGCCGATGATCAGCGTGTTCCAGTGCCGCTTGTCCAGGTGGTACCCGGGGATGACCTCGGGATGAGCGGCGCGCAGGCTCTCGGCGAGGCGGGGATCGCACTTGACGCTGACCCGCAGCGACTCCGCGCCAAGCTGCGAGAGGGCGAACATCTTCCCGCCGACCTTGAACACGGAGGTATCGGCACCGAAGGGAAACGTCTCCTCGGCCCCCGCAAAGGAAAGACATCGGTCGCGAAGTTCCTCGGCGTCCATCGCCAACGCGCCCGACAGGATTCGAACCTGTGACCTTACGCTCCGGAGGCGTACGCTCTATCCAGCTGAGCTACGGGCGCTCGTGGAGCAGCTTAGTCGCCAGATGACCGCGTAGGCTCGCCGGATGGACCTCGAGGTGACCTTTCTCGGTACCGGCGCTTCGGTGCCCTCGGCGCGACGCTCGACCGCGGCGGTGCTGATCGCGCGCGGGGGGGAGAAGCTGCTGTTCGACTGCGGCGAAGGGACGCAGCGACAGATGCAGCGCTCGCTGGGGCTGGTCCAGGTCGACGAGATCTATCTCACGCACTTCCACGCGGACCACATGCTGGGGCTGCCGGGCCTCCTGAAAACGTACGACCTGACCGACCGCGAGGTGCCGCTGCGGATCTATGGGCCGCCCGGCCTGAAGGAGCTCTTCGCGGTGCTGCGGCCACTGCTCGGGCGGCTGCGCTATCGGCTCGAGCTGGAGGAGCTGCGGCCGGGGGAGGGGGTCGACCATGACGACTACGTCGTCGAGCCCTACGAAGCGGCGCACAACGTGCGCGCCCACGGCTACGCGCTGGTCGAGGACGAGCGGCCGGGACGCTTCGACCCGGAGGCGGCGCGGGCCGCCGGGGTGCGCGAAGGGCCGGACTTCGCACGCCTGCAGCGCGGCGAGGAGGTCGCGGGCTCGGGCGGCACGGTCACGCCGGCCCAGGTGATGGGCGCGGCGCGACCGGGGCGGATCGTCGTCGTCACCGGCGACACCGCGCCGTCGCCCGCCACGGTCGCCGCCGCGGCCGACGCCGAGCTGCTCATCCACGACGCCAGCTTCGCCGAGGAGGACGCCCAGCGGGCGGCCGAGACCGGCCATTCGACCCTCGGGCAGGCGGCCGCGGTCGCCGCCGAGGCGCACGTGAAGATGCTCGCCCTGGTCCACATCTCCGCCCGCTACCACGTCGGCAAGGTGCTCGAGGAGGCGCGCGAGGTCTTCCCCGACTGCGTCGCCCCCCGCGACTTCGACCAGATCGTGGTGCCCCTGCCTGAGAAAGGTGAGCCCCGCCTGATCCCAAACGGCGCCCGCGAGCGCGGTGGGTCCACGGAAAAAGGCGGTCCCGGGGATGTCCCGAACGAACCTCCCCGCGGTTCGTGAGAGAGGGACATCGCCGGGACCGCCGCCCCCCTTGCTACATTCACCCCGTCCTTTAACCAGGTCCCGAGAGGCCAGGAAGGCAGTCGAAGATGAGTGAGAAGGTCGTGCTCGAGCACGACGATCTGAGGCGGACGCTGCGGCGGATCGCCCATGAGATCGCCGAGAAGAACCCGGAGCCCGCGCGGCTCGCCGTGGTCGGCATCCACACTCGCGGCGCGGTGCTGGCGCGTCGCCTCCACACCTTCCTCGGCGAGCTGACAGGCGCCGACCTGCCGATCGGCGACATCGACATCTCCTTCTACCGCGACGACGTCGGCGCCCAGGCGCCCGCCGCGCAGCCGGTCGTCCACGACTCGCACATCGACTTCGACCTCGGCGACCGCACCGTCGTCCTGGTCGACGACGTCCTCTTCACCGGCCGCACCGTCCGCGCCGGGATCGATGCCCTCTTCGACTACGGCCGCCCCGCCCGGGTCCAGCTCGCCGTCCTCTGCGACCGCGGCCACCGCGAGCTGCCCTTCCGCCCCGACTACGTGGGCAAGAACCTGCCGACCGCCCGCGAGGAGCGGGTCAACGTCCGCCTCGAGGAGACCGACGGGGTCGACGAGGTGACGATCTCCGACCCCCGACCGGCGGAGGCACTCGCGTGAGGAGGCCGGGATGAAGAACCTCCTCGGCATCGAGGAAATCGACCGGGCGGAGATCGAGGCGATCCTCGACCGCGCCGACAGCTTCGCCGAGGTCGGCCGCCGCGACATCAAAAAAGTGCCGACCCTGCGCGGCCGCACCGTGGTCACCCTCTTCTACGAGGCGAGCACCCGCACCTCGAGCTCCTTCGAGCTGGCCGCGAAGCGGCTCTCCGCCGATCTCGTCTCGGTCAAGGCGTCCGGCTCCTCGGTCGACAAGGGCGAGTCGCTGAAGGACACCGTCGCGACCCTCTCCGCCTACGACCCGGCCGCGATCGTGATCCGCCACCCCTACGCGGGCGCCGCCCAGATGGTCGCCGGCTGGACCGGCGCCGCCGTCGTCAACGCGGGCGACGGCAAGCACGAGCACCCGAGCCAGGCATTGCTCGACGTCTACACGCTGCGCCGCCGGCTCGGCTCGCTGGAGGGCCGGCGGATCTGGATCGTCGGCGACGTCCTCCACAGCCGCGTCGCCCGCTCCAACCTGATCGCCTTCCGGCGGATGGGCGCCGAGGTCACCCTCTGCGGCCCGCCGACCCTGATCCCGCGGGGGATCGAGGAGCTCGGCTGCGCGGTCACCCACTCGCTCGACCGGGTCGAGGAGGCCGACGTCGTCTACGCGCTGCGCATGCAGCTGGAGCGGATGGACGACAAGTTCGTCCCCAGTCTCAGGGAGTACGCGGCGGCCTTCCAGATCGACACCCGGCGGCTCGGCCCGCGCCAGCTGCTGATGCACCCCGGGCCGGTCAACCGCGGGGTCGAGATCTCCGGCGAGGCGATCGACTCGCCGCAGTCGCTGATCGGCGAGCAGGTCGCCGCCGGGCTGGTGGTGCGGATGGCGATCCTCTACGAGCTGCTCGCCGGGCGCCCGGAGCGCCCGACCGCGATCGCCGACGGCGCCGCGGCCGAGGCCGGGACGCCGACGATCGGACAGCCCGCATGAGCGCGCAGAACCTGACCGAGCTGCTCGACGTCCGCGCCGGTCGACCCGCGGACCTGGTCCTGCGCCGGGCGACGCTGCTCGACCCGGTGGCCGGGATCGACGGCGTCCACGACCTGGTGATCCGCGCCGGCCGGATCGCCGAGCTCACCGCCCCCGGCGAGGCCGACGCGACCGACGTCGAAGAGCTCGACGCCGAGGGGCTCCACGCCTTCCCGGCCTTCTTCGACCCGCACGTCCACCTGCGCACGCCCGGCCAGGAGCACAAGGAGGACGTCGAGACCGGCACCCGCGCCGCCGCCGCGGGCGGCTTCTGCGGGATCATCGCGATGGCCAACACCTCGCCGCCGATCTCCACCGGTGCCGACGTCGCCGCGCTGCGCGAGCAGGCACGGGCCCAGGCCTCGGTCCCGGTCGGCTTCACCGCGACGGTGACGGCCGGGATGGAAGGCGAGGAGCTGACCGAGATGGTCGAACTGCGCGAGGCGGGGGCGATCGCCTTCAGCGACGACGGGCTGCCGATCCGCAGCGCCCGGATCATGCGCCGCGCCCTGCAGTACCAGCGACTCTGCGGCGGCACGATCGCCCTCCACGAGGAGGACCCGGAGCTCTCGGCTGGTGGGGTGATGCACGAGGGCGCGGTCTCCGCCGCCGTCGGCCTTGCCGGCATCCCCTCGGTCTCGGAGTCGACGATGATCGCCCGCGACGCGGCGCTCGCCGCCTACGAGGGCGCCCGCATCCACGTCCAGCACCTCTCCGCCGCCGAGTCGGTCGAGGTTGTCCGCGCCGCCAAGGCGGCCGGGGTGCGGATCAGCGCCGAGGCCAGCCCGCACCACCTCTGCCTCACCGACGAGGAGGTCCGCAGCCTCGACCCGGGCCGCTTCAAGATGAACCCGCCGCTGCGCCACGAGTCCGACCGCCAGGCGCTGATCGCGGCGCTCCGCGACGGCACGATCGAGTGCATCGCCACCGACCACGCGCCGCACCACCTCGACGAAAAGGAGATGCCGTTCGAGCAGGCGGCGATGGGGGTGACCGGGCTGGAGACCGCGTTCGCCGCCCTCCACACCGAGCTCGTCCTGCCCGGCGTGATCGACCTGGCGCTCCTGGTCGAGCGCCTCGCCGGCGGCGCCGCGCCGTTCGACGTCCCCCGCCCGACCTTGGCGCCCGGCGCCGAGGCCAACGTCGCCCTCTGCGATCTCGGCGCCGAGTGGACGGTCGGCGAGGACGGCTACGAGAGCCGCTCCTCCAACTCCTGGTGCGAGGGCAGGACCTTGACCGGCCGCGTCCTCGTCACCGTCGCCGCCGGCCAGGTCGCCTACCGCCTCCGCTCCTTCAGTCTGGGGGTCGCATGACCCGCCAGCTGTTCTTTATCACCAGCATTCCGGCAAAAGGAACAGCTGGATGAGTGGGTACCTGCTACTGGAGGACGGGGTGCGTCTCGACGGGGACCTGGTCGGGCATCCCGACGCGGTCACCGGCGAGGTCGTCTTCAACACCTCGATGACCGGCTACCAGGAGGCGGTCACCGATCCCTCCTACGCGGGCCAGATCATCGTCTTCACCTACCCGCTGATCGGCAACTACGGGGTCAGCGCCACGGCGATGGAGTCCGAGGCCGTGCACGCGCGCGGCGTCGTCATGCGCGACGCCAAGAACCGCGAGGACGCCGCCACGGCGGAGGGCGGCTGGCTCGACTGGCTCGGCGACACCGGCACGCCGGGGATCAGCGGCGTCGACACCCGCGCCCTGGTCCGCCACCTGCGCGACCGCGGCGCGATGCGCGGCGGCATCTTTCCCGCGGCGGTCCCCGAGGCCGAGGCGCGCGAGCGGATCGCCGCCGAGCCGTCGATGGCGGGCGCCGACCTCGCCCGCACGGTGACGCCGCCGGAGGCGGTCCGCTTCGACGGCGACGGCCCCCACGTGGTCGGGATCGACACCGGGATCAAGCTCTCGATCGTCCGTCAGCTGCGCGAGCACGGCGCCCGGCTCACCCTGGTGCCCTGTGACTGGACCCCCGAGCAGGTGCTCGGCGAGGACCCCGACATCGTCTTCCTCGCCAACGGCCCCGGCGACCCGGCGGCGCTCGACCACGTCGTCGACACGGTCCGCGGGATCGTCGGCAGACGGCCGGTCTTCGGCATCTGCCTCGGCCACCAGCTGCTCTGCCGGGCGGTCGGCCTCTCCACCTACAAGCTGCCCTTCGGCCACCGCGGCGCCAACCACCCGGTCAAGGACCTGGAGACCGGCCGCATCGACATCACCTCCCAGAACCACGGCTTCGCGGTCGAGGGCCCCGGCGGCGAGCCGAAGATCGACGGCGACGAGCCGGTGAGATGGGACACCGATTTCGGGGTGGCGGAGCTGTCGCAGCTGAACCTCTACGACCGCACGGTGGAGGGATTGATCCTGCGCGACGTCGCCGCGGCGACGGTGCAGTACCACCCGGAGGCGGGACCGGGGCCGCACGACGCCCGCCACCTGTTCGAGCGTTTCCTCGCCCTCGCCGGGGAGCCGACCGGCTGATGCCGCGCCGCGACGACATCGAGAAGATCCTCCTGATCGGCTCCGGGCCGATCGTGATCGGCCAGGCGGCCGAGTTCGACTACTCCGGCGTGCAGGCCTGCAAGGTGCTGCTCGAGGAGGGCTACGAAGTCGTCCTCGTCAACTCCAACCCGGCGACGATCATGACCGACCCCGAGTTCGCCACCCGCACCTACATCGAGCCGCTGCTGCCCGGCCCGGTGACCAGGATCATCGAAAAGGAGCGCCCCGACGCGCTGCTGCCGACGCTCGGCGGCCAGACCGCGCTGAACCTGGCGATGACCCTGCACGAGGACGGCACGCTGGAGCGGCTCGGGGTCGAGCTGATCGGCGCGAACGCCGAGGCGATCTCCAAGGCCGAGGACCGCGAGAAGTTCCGCGCGACGATGAACGAGGCGGGCCTCCGCATCCCCTGGTCGATCACGGTCGAGAGCGTCGACGAGCTCGACAAGGGTCTCGCCTCCGGCGAAATCACCCTGCCCGCGATCGTCCGCCCGGCCTTCACGATGGGCGGCCAGGGGGGCGGGGTCGGCCACGACGAGATCGAGCTGCGCCAGGTCGTCTCCGAGGGCCTCGCGGCGAGCCCGATCAACCAGGTGCTGGTCGAGGAGTCGGTGATCGGCTGGGGCGAGTTCGAGCTCGAGGTGATGCGCGACCGCAACGACAACGTGGTGATCATCTGCTCGATCGAGAACGTCGACCCGATGGGCGTCCACACCGGCGACTCGGTCACCGTCGCCCCCGCCCAGACCCTCACCGACCCGCTCTACCAGGAGCTGCGCGACGCGGCGATCAAGGTGATCCGGGCGATCGGGGTCGAGACCGGCGGCTCCAACGTCCAGTTCGCGGTCGACCCCGAGTCGGGCTCGGTGGTGGTGATCGAGATGAACCCGCGGGTCAGCCGCTCCTCGGCGCTCGCCTCGAAGGCGACCGGCTTCCCGATCGCCAAGATGGCGGCCAAGCTGGCGGTCGGCTACGCGCTCGAGGAGATCCCCAACGACATCACCCGCGCGACGCCTGCCTCCTTCGAGCCGACGATCGACTACGTGGTCACCAAGATCCCGCGCTTCGCCTTCGAGAAGTTCCCCGGCGCCGAGGGGCGGCTCTCGACCTACATGCAGTCGGTCGGCGAGGCGATGTCGATCGGGCGCACCTTCCGTGAGTCCTTCGCCAAGGCGATGCGCTCGCGTGAGCTCGACGCCCAGCCCGAGCTCCCCGCCGAGGACGACGAGCTGCTGGCGGCGCTCGCGGTGCCGACCGCGGAGCGCTTCGACCAGGTGCTGGAGGCGCTGCGGCGCGGCCTCGGCGTCGAGGCGGTCCACGAGCACTCGCTGATCGACCGCTGGTTCCTGCGCGAGCTGGAGGCGCTGGCCACCGAAGGCGACGGCACCGACGGCCTCGCCCGCACCTACAAGTCGGTTGACACCTGCGCCGCCGAGTTCGAGGCGGCGACGCCCTACTACTACTCCGGCCACGAGCGGCGCCGCGCCGACGGCGCCGCGCCCGCCTCGGAGATCCGTCGCGACACCGGCCGCGACTCGGTGGTGATCCTCGGTGCCGGGCCGAACCGGATCGGCCAGGGGATCGAGTTCGACTACTGCTGCGTCCACGCCGCGATGACCGCTCGCGAGCTGGGCCGCGACGCGGTGATGGTCAACTGCAACCCGGAGACGGTCTCGACCGACTACGACACCTCCGACCGCCTCTACTTCGAGCCGCTGACCGCCGAGGACGTGCTCGCCGTCTGCGCCGAGGAGCGCGCCGAGGGCGTGATCGTCCAGTTCGGCGGCCAGACCCCGTTGAAGCTGGCGCGGACGCTGGAAGAGGCGGGCGTGCCGCTGCTCGGCACCCCGGTCGACGCGATCGACCTGGCCGAGGACCGCGGCCGCTTCGGCGCCCTCCTGCGCAGCCTCGAGATCGCCCACCCGCCCTACGGCACGGCGCTCTCGGCCGACGAGGCCGAGGTGATCGCCGCCGAGGTCGGCTTCCCGCTCCTGGTCCGGCCGAGCTACGTGCTCGGCGGCCGGGCGATGGAGATCTGTTACTCGACCGAGGACCTGCGCCACTACCTCGACATCCACGTGAAGGCCGACCAGGAGCACCCGCTGCTGCTCGACCGCTTCCTCGAGAACGCGATCGAGGTCGACGTCGACGCGCTCGCCGACGGCGAGGCCGTCCACGTCGCCGGGATCATGCAGCACGTCGAGGAGGCCGGCGTCCACTCCGGTGACTCGGCCTGCGTGATCCCGCCGCTCAGCCTCGGCGAGGAGATGCTCGAGGAGATCCGCGCCACCACCGAGCGGATCGCCCTCGCCCTCGGCGTCGTCGGCCTGCTCAACATCCAGTACGCGATCGCCGAGGGCAAGCTCTACGTGATCGAGGCCAACCCGCGCGCCTCGCGCACCGTCCCGTTCGTCTCGAAGGCGATCGGGGTGCCGCTGGCGAAGGTCGCGGCGCGGCTGATGCTGGGGGAGAGGCTGGCCGACCAGGACCTGCCCGAGGGGCTGCCCGAGCACGTCAGCGTCAAGGAGGCGGTGCTGCCGTTCGCCCGCTTCGCCGGCGCCGACTCGGTGCTCGGCCCGGAGATGAAGTCGACCGGCGAGGTGATGGGCATCGCCGCCGACTTCCCGACCGCCTTCGGCAAGGCGCAGGCCGCCGCCGGGGTGGTGCTGCCGCGCGAGGGCTCGGTCTTCGTCACCGTCACCGACACCGACAAGCCGGCGGCGACGCAGCTGGCGGCGCGCCTCCACGACATCGGCTTCGAGATCATCGCCACCGGCGGCACCGCGATGGCGATCGAGCGGATGGGGGTGCCGGTGCGCCGCATCAACAAGCTGAACGAGGGCTCGCCGCACGTCCTCGACCTGATCCGCAAGCGCGAATGCGACCTGGTGATCAACACGCCGAGCGGCTCCGGCGCCCGCGCCGACGGCTACGAGATCCGCACCGCGGCGGTCAAGCACGGCATCCCCTCGATCACCACGATGACCGCGGCGACCGCGGCGGTGCGGGCGATCGCCTCGGGGCGGGGGATCGACGACGAAGTCCGCTCGCTGCAGGAGATCCACGCGGCGGCGCAGGAGGCGGCGAGCCGGCCGTGACCGCGCCCTTCGGCCGCAGGCTCTGCGAGGTCGCCGCGGTCCGCGACTCGGGCGGCTACCGGGTCGTCTCGCTCCTCGATCGCGAGGGCCCCGAGCCGGAGCCCGGCCAGTTCTACATGCTGGCGGCCACCGAGGGATGGGGCGAGCGTGACGGTCGCGCCTTCCTGCCGCGGGCGATCTCGGTCGCCGAGACGATGCCCGCGGCGGGGGGCGGCGTGCGCCTCGACTTCCTGCTCGACGCGGTCGGACCGGGGACGGAGCGGCTCTGCGGGCTCGCCGAGGGGGAGGCGGCCTGGGTCACCGGTCCGCTCGGCAACTCCTTCGCCGCGCCGCGCGAGGTCGCGGCGGACGCCGCCGGCGCGGTCCTGGTCGGCGGCGGTGTCGGCGTCGCGCCGCTCGCCCTGCTGCGCCGCCGCTTCACCGAGCGCGGCGTCCCGCACCGCGTCCTGCTCGGCTTCCGCGACCGCGCCCACAGCGGCGGCCTCGACCTCTTCTGCGGCTCCTCCGGCGCCCTCTGCCCGGAGGTGAGGCTGGCGACCGAGGACGGCCACGCGGGCGTGCGGGGGCGCGTGACGGACCTCCTGCTGCCGATCCTGGCGGGCGACGACGCGGCCTCGGGTGTCATCTACAGCTGTGGTCCCCCGGCGATGCTGGAGGCCGTTGCCGCTCTGTGTGCGGAGCACGACGTCGCCTGCCAGATCGCCGACGAGAGCCCGATGGCGTGCGGCTTCGGCGCCTGCTTCGGTTGCGCCATCCCGAAGCCCGACGGCGACGGCTACATCCGCCTTTGTGTAGACGGCCCGGTCCTGAACTCCGGGCCGGCCTCTTCCGCGGGTGGCGCGGACGCGGGGGCCCCCCGCGGCGCGCAGGCGGCAACGCCGCCGAGCACCGGGGGGGAGGCGTCCGCGACAGGACCCGCGGACCGGGGCACCCCCGAGCCGATCGATTTCTGCGGCATCGAGCTCAGCCATCCCGTCATCAACGCCTCGGGCACCTACGACCCGCTCGCCGCCCGGGCCGTCTTCGGCGACGCCCTGCTCGACGAGTTCCCCTTCGCCGCCTTCGTCTCGAAGACGATCACGCCGGAGCCGCGCACCGGCAACCCGCCGCGGCGGATCTGGGAGACGCCGAGCGGGATGCTCAACTCGATCGGCCTGCCGAACAAGGGCCTGGAGGGGTTCCTGGCCGAGGATCTGCCGAGGCTGGGCGAGCTCCCCGTCCCGCTGATCGTCTCGATCATGTCGTCGACGCGGGAGGACTTCGCCCGCTGCGTCGAGCGGGTCGCGGCCCGCCGCGAGGTCGCCGCGATCGAGCTGAACGTCTCCTGCCCCAACGTCCACTCGGGGCTGATCGTCGGCGAGAACCCGGGCGAGACCGAGGCGCTGCTGGGGGTCCTCCGCCCGCTCACCGAGAAGCCGCTGATCGTGAAGCTGACGCCGAATGTCGCCGACCCCGCGGCGGTCGCGGCGGGTGCCGAGCGGGGCGGCGCCGACGCGATCTCGCTGATCAACACGCTGAAGGGCACCGCGATCGACCCGGCGGGCGGGGCGCCCGCCCTCGGCAACGGCTACGGCGGCCTCTCCGGCCCCGCGGTGCGGCCGGTGGCGCTCGAGCAGCTGCGGGCGGTGCGGGCCCGGGTCGAGCTGCCGATCGTCGGCATGGGAGGGATCTCGAGCGGCGCCGACGCGGCCGAATTCCTCGCCCTCGGCGCGACGGTCGTCGCGGTCGGGACCGAGAGCTTCCGCGATCCGCGGGCCGGTTCGCGGATCGCTGCCGAGCTCGAGCTGGGTCGGCCGCGGACGCGGCAGACCGAGCCGGCGCTCGACCTCGACTAGAGGTTGAGATGAATTTACGCGCGAAAGGGTGACTTCGCCTTGCACGCCCCTGACCCGCGGCTATACTCGCCGCCGCATGACGACCTCCTCCGTCAAGACCTCCCTCGCGGCCCCGGAAAGGTCCCTCGACCAGAGGATGGAGGCGCTCAAGCGGGCCAACGACATCCGCACCGCCCGGGCCAAGCTGAAGAAGGACCTGAAGGCCGGTCGCGCCAACATCCACGCGATCCTGCTCGACCCGCCCGAGTACGTCCTCACGGCGAAGGTCTTCGACATGCTGCTGGCCGTTCCCAAGTACGGCCGCGTCAAGACCAACCGGATCCTCAACCAGTGCCGGATCTCGCCGTCGAAGACGATCGGCGGCCTCTCCGAGCGCCAGCGCACCGAGCTCGTCGGCCTGCTGCGCCGATAGTCCGGCCGACCCACCCGTAAGGATCGACCGCCGTGGACGGCGCGTCGCCCAAGGTCTTCGTCATCACCGGACCCTCCGGGGTCGGCAAGGGCACGCTGATCAAGCGGCTGCTCGAGCGGGTGCCTGCCCTCGAGCTGTCGGTCTCGGCGACGACGCGGGCGCCGCGCGAGGGGGAGGAGGACGGTCGCGACTACCACTTCCTCGGCGAGCGGGAGTTCGAGGAGCGCATCGCCGCCAGGGACTTCCTCGAGTTCGCCACCTACAGCGGCAACCACTACGGCACCCTGCGCTCCGAGGTCGAAGGGCGCCTCGAGGCCGGCCGGTCCGTCGTCCTCGAGATCGAGGTCCAGGGGGCGACCCAGGTGCGCGCCGCCAAACCGGACTCGGTGCAGATCTTCATCGCCCCTCCTGACGCCGCCGTCCTCCGCGAGCGCCTCCGCGGCCGTGGCACCGACTCCGCCGAGGCGATCGACAAGCGCCTCGAGACCGCCGAGATCGAGCTCGCCTCGCGCGGCGACTTCGACCACCTCGTCGTCAACGACGATCTCGACGCCGCCGCCGCCGAGCTCGAGTCGATCGTCCGCGCCGCCATCGGCCTCGATCGATAGCGGCGCGAGAAGGCCGGCAGGTATCCCTCCGCCTGAAGCCGTTGCGCAGCTGGAGCGGCCGAAAGGGTCCAAGCCATGGCCCATGAGCTTCATTCGGAGGGATACCTGCCGGCCTTCAATCCGTAGCGATGAATTCCGGAGCTGACACGTGCGAGAGCCGTGCGTTCGCAGTTATCTCCGCATAGCGAAGGTTTCTGCGAACGCATAGGGGCTACCCGTCACGGCTTCGGTGTCGGGGCACCAACGGAGCGCGATCGGAGGACCCTCGGGTGTTCCTCGAATGAAGCTTCGGGGCGACGACCTGACCCCTTTCGCCCATCCCTGCCGCGCAAGGGCTTCAGGCGAGGGACACCCGAGGGTCCTCCTCACCCAGGCCAGAACCCTTCAGTGTCTCGCCCCCTCGACCCTCTACACTGCGTCGCCGAATGATCAAACCACGCGTAGACAAGCTTCTCGATCACGCCGATTCCCACTACGCCGCCGTCGTCGTCGCGGCGAAGCGGGCGCGGCAGATCAACAGCTACTTCCACAACCTCGGCGAGGGCGGCTTCGGCGAGTACCCGCCGCCGATGGTGGAGACCAACGCCGAGGGCAACTACCTCACGATGTCGCTGGAAGAGCTGGCCGAGGGCAAACTCAAATACGAGTACCGCAGCTAGGCGCGCGGCGCCCGGCTCCGGAGGAGCTCTGACAATGGCCCGGTTGCTGCTGGGTGTGAGTGGAGGGATAGCGGCCTACAAGTCGCTCGAGCTCGCACGCCTGGCGACGCTCGCCGGGCACGGCGTCCGCGTGCTGATGACGCCGAACGCCGAGCGCTTCGTCGGCGCCGCCTCCTTCGAGGGGATCGTCGGCGCGCCCGTGCTCACCTCCGAGTTCGAGCGTGACCCGATGCGCGGCGCCTTCCCCGGCGAACCGGGCGCGGGCGGCCACGACCCGATCGGCCACCTCGAGCTGGCCGCCAACTGCGACGCCTTCCTGGTCGCCCCGGCCTCCGCCAACACGATCGCCAAGCTGGCGGGCGGCTTCGCCGACTCGATGCTGACCACGTCCTTCCTCGCCTGCACCGCGCCGCGCCTGGTCGCCCCGGCGATGAACGACCGCATGTACGCCGACGCCGGCACCCAGGCCAACCTCGCGACCCTGCGCGAGCGCGGGGTGGAGGTGATCGAGCCCGAGGAGGGCCTCCTCGCCTCGCGCGGCGAGCGCGGTCGCGGCCGGCTCCCCGACCCCGAGCGGTTGCTCGCCGCGGTCGAGGCCGCCGCGGACTGGCAGGGCGCCCGTCCCTGGGACGGCCTCCGCGTGCTGGTCACCGCGGGCGGCACCCGTGAGCCGATCGACCCGGTCCGCTTCATCGGCAACCGCTCCAGCGGCCGGATGGGGATCGCCCTCGCCGCCGCCGCGGTGAGGCGGGGGGCCACCGTCACCCTGGTCGCCGCCAACGTCTCGCTCCCGGCCCCGGCCGGGGTGCGTCGCATCGACGTCGAGACGACCGCCGACCTCGCCGCGGTGACCGGGCGGGAGTTCGCCGCCACCGACGTCCTGCTGATGGCGGCCGCGCCGGCCGATTTCCGGCCGCTCGCGCCGGCCGACCGGAAGCTGACCCGGGACGGATCGCTCGACCTCGAGCTGCGGCCGACCGAGGACATCCTCGCCGGCCTCGGCGACGCCGCCCGCGCCCCCGGCCAGACGATCGTCGGCTTCGCCGCCGAGCACGGCGGCGACGCGGTGGCCCGGGCCCGCGCCAAGCTCGCCCGCAAGGGCGCCGACCTGATCGTCCTGAACGACGTCTCCGACCCGCGGATCGGCTTCGAGAGCGCCGAGAACGAGGTCACGCTGGTCGCCGCCGACGGCGAGATCGAGGTGCCGCGGGCCGGCAAGGACACCGTCGCCGAGGCGATCCTCGACCGCGTCGAGGGGCTCCGGGGCGCCACCCGAACGCGCAGCTGACCGGCAAACTCGCCGCCTTGGCAGACGGCTCGGGCGAGCTATACTGCCCCCAAGCTTTTCTGTCCTATCTGTATCGCGCAGTCGAGAAGTGGGCCTGGCCCACTTTTTTTACGGCCCGAATCGGGCGTCCAGAGAGTGAAGCACCCGCAAATGAGCGACCTTCAGACCGACATCCAGCACCGACTTTCCGAGCTCGACCCGGAGATCGACCTGCTCGCCGTCGAGCAGCCCGGCAACGAGATGCTGCGGCTCTTCATCGACCATCCCGACGGCGTCGACCTGGCGCTCTGCGAACGGGTCACCCACCATCTGAACCCGCTGCGCGTCGATTACGCGCTGGAGGTCTCCTCACCCGGGGACAAGTACCGGCGTAAAAGCGCGAGCACCGCTTCCGAGACCAAGGAGTCGTCCCAGTGAGCAAAGAGATCGTCGACGCAATCAAAGGGCTCGAGCAGGAGAAGGGGATCTCGGCCGACAAGCTGATGGACGCTCTCGAGGACGCCCTGCTCTCGGCCTACAAGAAGACCCCGGGCGCGGCCAAATACGCGCGCGTCGACCTCGACCACGAGACCGGTGACTTCCGCGTCTTCGAGCTGATCCTGCCTCCGGAGCTGGAGGAGAAGCTGCTGGCCGAAGCGGCCGAGCAGCAGGAGGAGCCGGAAGTCGATCCGGAGACCGGCGAACTGAAAGAGCCGGAGGACCCCGAGCTCGACCCCGAGATGATCGCCCCTTACGAGGACCAGATCACGACCCGCGACGTCACCCCCGACGACTTCGGCCGGATCGCCGCGCAGACCGCCAAGCAGGTGATCCTGCAGCGGATCCGCGAGGCCGAGCGGCAGATGATGTACGACGAGTACCAGGACCGGGTCGGCGAGCTGATCACCGGGATCATCCAGCAGTCCGACAAGCGCTACACGCTGGTCCAGCTGCGCGAGCGGGTCGAGGCGCTGCTGCCGAAGTCCGAGCAGGTCTACAACGAGCGCTACGACCACGGGATGCGGGTCAAGGCGGTGATCACCGACGTCTCCGACTCGACCAAAGGACCGGCGATCGTCGTCTCGCGCCGCAGCCCGGAGCTGATCAAAAGCCTCTTCGAGCTCGAGGTGCCGGAGATCGCCGACCGCCTGGTCGAAATCGTCGGCGTCGCCCGCGAGCCCGGCTACCGCTCGAAGATCGCCGTCGTCTCGCACGCCGACGGGGTGGATCCCGTGGGCGCCTGCGTCGGTCCGCGCGGCTCGCGCGTCCGCATGGTCGTCTCCGAGCTGCGCGGCGAGAAGATCGACATCATCCCTTACAACGAGGAGCCCGCCCGCTTCGTCGCCAAAGCGCTCAGCCCGGCGCGCGTCCGCGAGGTGATCGTCGACGACGACGAGCGGCAGGCGATCGTGATCGTCCCCGACGACCAGCTCTCGCTGGCGATCGGCCGCGACGGCCAGAACGCCCGCCTCGCCGCCCGGCTCACCGGCTGGCGCGTCGACATCAAGTCGGAGACCGATTTCGCCTCCGAGGAAGCGGAGATCGAGTACGAGGGCGAGGAAGCCTTCGACGGCCGCTGCATGGCGGTGCTCTCGAACGGCCGTCGCTGCCCGAACGCGGCGATCCCCGGCTCCACCTACTGCGGACTGCCCCAACACCAGGCGCTGACCCGCTTCGACACCAGCCAGGTGGCGATCCTGGCGCCGCTGTCGGCCGCCGAGGTGGCGATCCTCGCCGACCCCGACGCCGACCAGGGCCAGGTCGACGAGCTGGTCGCCCGCGCCGCCGCGGACTTCGTCGAGGAGGTCGAGGAGGAGGCCGCCGAGGAGTCGGTGGTCGACGAGATCGTCGACGAGGCGATCGCCGCCGAGGAGGCCGAGGAGGCCGGCGAGGACCCGGTCGAGGCCGAGCTGACCGAGGAGGCCGCCGACGAGGCGGCGATCGAGGCCGAAGAGGCAACCAACGGCACCGCCGACGGCGCGGCCCAGGAGGACGCCGGCGCGCCGGTGGCCGAGGAGGCTGAGCAGGCCTAGTGGCAAAGAAGCGGGTTCACGAGATCGCGAAAGCGCATGGCATCAGCTCCAAAGATGTCCTCAAAGCGCTGAAAGCAGC
>DASZZB010000049.1:0-10839 GCA_035545115.1 Solirubrobacterales bacterium
GAACTGGGCGAAGGCCTCGAGGTCGCGGTACTGGGAGAGGTCGAGGCGCAGTTTTCCGGCGACCTTCTTCATCGCCTTGGTCTGCGCGTTGCCGCCCACCCGGGAGACCGAGATGCCGACGTTGATCGCCGGCCGCACGCCGGAGAAGAAGAGGTCGGACTCGAGGAAGATCTGCCCGTCGGTGATCGAGATGACGTTGGTCGGGATGTAGGCGGATACGTCGGAGGCCTGGGTCTCGATGATCGGCAGCGCCGTCAGCGAGCCGCCGCCGAGGTCGTCGTTCAGTTTCACCGCTCGCTCGAGCAGCCGCGAGTGCAGGTAGAAGACGTCGCCCGGGTAGGCCTCGCGACCCGGCGGGCGCCGCAGCAGCAGCGACATCTGGCGGTAGGCGGAGGCGTGCTTGGTGAGGTCGTCGTAGACGCAGAGGGCGGCTTTGCCGTTGTAGAGGAAGTGCTCGCCCATCGCGCAGCCGGCGTAGGGGGCGATGTACTTGATCGGCGCCGCCTCGTCGGCGGGCGCGGCGACGATGATCGTGTTCTCCATCGCGCCGTTCTCCTCCAGCGTCTCCTTCAGCTGGACGACGGTGGACATCCGCTGCCCGATCGCGACGTAGATGCAGATCAGGTCCTTGTCGCGGTTGTTGATGATCGTGTCGATCGCGATCGCCGTCTTACCGGTCTGGCGGTCGCCGATGATCAGCTCTCGCTGGCCGCGACCGATCGGGATCATCCCGTCGATCGCCATCAGGCCGGTCTGCACCGGTTCCTCGACCGGCTGGCGCTCGACCACGCCGGGAGCTTTGAACTCGGCCGGGCGGGTCTCGGTGGTGGCGACCTCGCCGCGGTTGTCGAGCGGCCGGCCGAGCGGGTCGACCATACGGCCGAGCAGCTGCTCGCCGACCGGGATCTCGAGCAGGTGGCCGGTCCGCTTGACCGTGTCGCCCTCGACGATCTTGTCCCACTCGCCGAACAGCACCGCGCCGACGTTGTCGGACTCGAGGTTGAGCGCCAGGCCGGTGACCCCGTGGGGCAGCTCGAGCATCTCCAGCGCCATGCAGTTGTCGAGGCCGTGGACGCGGGCGATGCCGTCGGCCACGGAGAGGACGGTGCCGACCTCCGAGAGGTCGGCGGAATCGGTCTCCAGACCCTCGATCCGCTCTCGCAGGATGCTTGCGATCTCGTCGGGCTTGATCTCCATCGCCATCTTGGTCTACTTCCTCCTTACGCCGCGCTCGCGACGCTTTTTCGCAGTTTCTCCAGACGAGTGCGGATGCTCGCGTCAAGGACCATGTTGCCGACCCGCAGCACGAGGCCGCCGAGGATCCCGTCGTCGACCTCGCTCGACAGCTCGACCTTCTCGCCGGTCTGCCGTTCGACCTCCTCGCCGATCTTCCCGACCACGCTCGGATCGAGCTCGATCGCGCTGATGACGATGACGTCGAGGCGGCGGTTGGCTTTTTTCCAGAGCTCGTCGAACTCGCGCCGGATGCGGAAGATCTCCGGCATCCGGCCTTTCTCGACCAGCAGCTCGAGGAAGTTGACGAACTCCGGCTCAGCGCCGGTCACGGCGCGCCCGAGGCCTTCTACCTTGTCGTTCGAGCTGAGGTAGGGGCTGAACAGGAAGACCTGCAGCTCGCGGTCGCGGTCGACGGCGTCGGCGAACTGCGCCAACTGCTCCTGCAACTGGTTGATCTTGCCTTTGTCCTCCCCGGCGGCGAAGAGGGCCTCGGCGTAGACACGGGCGGCGTCGGCCATCTGCTCCAGGTGCTCCTAGTTCTCCGAGCCCGAGAGCGCCGAGAAGTCGACCTCGCCGAGCGCCTCCTCGACCAGCCGTTTCTGGTCTGCCTCGGAGAGCGTCTTGCGGGTCACCTTCTCGGTCGCCAGGACGGTCAGGTCGGCGACCTCTTTGCGGATCGCCTCCAGCGAGCGCCGGGTCTCGGCTTCGATGTCGCGCTGCGCCTGGGCGACCAGCTCCTCGCGCTTCTCCCGGCCCGCAGCGGTCGCCTCCGACTCCGCCGTATCGGCGGCCTTGCGGGCCCGGGACATGATCTCGTCGGCCTGCTCACGCGCCTCGGCGAGGCGGCCGCGGTACTCCTCGAGCAGTTCGTCGGATTCCTTGCGCTGCCGTTCGGCGGTGTCGATCGACTCCGAGATCGTCTTCGCCCGTTTGTCCAGGGCCGCCTGGATCCGCGGGAACGCGACCTTGTTCAGGACCCACATCGTGAACAGGAACACGAGCAGGGTCCAGATCATCAGGCCGAGTCCCGGTGAGACCAGGAAGCTTCCTTCGCTCGCCGCGACCGGGACCGCGGCTATCTGGCCGACGAGCGCCATCGCTAGGAGAGGAAGAAGGCGATCAGGCCGAAGATGAACGTGTAGAAGGCGACGGCCTCGGTGAGCGCGAAGCCGAGCCAGCGGATCGATTCGAGATCGGATTTCATCTCCGGCTGGCGGGCGACCGACTCGATCTCCTTACCGAAGATGAAGCCGATGCCGATGCCGGCGCCGATCGAGCCGAGCCCGGCGCCGACGCCGAGGGCGATCGCTTTGCCGGCGCCTTTGACGTCTTCGCCGGTGATGGCTTCGGTTGCGGCGGTGATTGATGGCAGGTCCATCAGAGACAGGTGCTCCTTTTCTTAGTGACTTGCGGAGGTGGCTCCGCCGATATAGATGGCGCTGAGGGTCGAGAAGATAAATGCCTGCAGGGTGGCGACCAGCCCGACCTCGAAGATGAAGAAGGCGAAGGCGAGCGGGAAGGTCAGCGCGCCGAGCGCGGCGATCCCGAGCAGGACCGCGAGCCCGCCGCCCATGAAGAGCAGCAGCAGGTGGCCGGCGAGCATGTTGGCGAAAAGTCGGACGGAGAGCGAGACGAGCCGGACGAAGTGGGAGACGACCTCGATCACGAAGATCGCGCCGCGGCCGATCGGGCTCATGTTCTCGAGGCCGGGCGGCAGCCAGCTCTTCAGGTAGGGGACGAGGCCTTTGGTGCGGACGCCTTCGACGTGGTAGCTGAGCCAGACGACGATCGTCAGGGCGATCGGGATCGAGATGTTCGCCGTCGCCGCGTAGATCGCGAAGGTCGGGATTTCGAGGCCGAAGACGTTGAAGTGCTCGCCGGTGTTGGTCGGCAGCGGCAGGTAGCCGATCAGGTTGGAGAAGAGGATGAAGAAGAAGAGCCCGCCGACGAACGGGAACCAGCGGATCGCCACCTCGTTCGGCATGTTGCCGCCGGTGATGTTGTTCTTGGCCAGGTCGTAGGCCAGCTCGACCGCGGTCTGGGTGCGGTTCGGACGCTGCTGCATCTTTTTCGCGATCCAGACCATCATCGCGATCGTCAGGCCGCTCGCCAGGAACAGATAGAAGACGGCGCGGTTGATCGAGAGGTCGAGCGAGCCCAGATGGATCGAGATCCAGGGGTGCAGCTTGAACTCGTCCTGCGGCTTGAAATCTTCGTTCTTGCCTTCGCTGCCGAAGACGACAAGCAGGAGGATCACGATCGCGAGGTAGGCGCCGCCGGCGATCAGGGCTTTGGTCTTGGTCTTCATCGCGGCTGGACGCTCTGCCCTTCCGGTTCGAGCAGGTAGGCCAGTCCCGAGGAGCCCATCGAGATCGTGAAGAGCGCCGCGAGCAGGATCGCCGCCGAGAGCCCGGCGGTGCGCTGGGCGATGCCGACGAGCAGCACCACCGTCGCCATCAGCCAGACCCGGCCGAGGGTGGTCGCCGCGATGATCCCCATCGCCCGCCGGCGGTCGCCCGCCTTCAGCGCTTCGCCGGAGCGGCGCTGGGCGAGCCACTGGACGCCGCGTTGGGCGAGCCAGACGGCGGCGGCGGCGACATAGCCCAGCAACGGGAAATCGGCGAGCGCGAACACAACCGCGGCGGCGGCCAGCACCAGTAGGTCGACATGCTTGGGAGGAGACATAGGGACGCTCGACTCTGCGGGCGAGCGCAGCGGCGACTATACCCAAAGCGGCTGGCAAATGGCTTTCTGATGCGGGTTAGTGCCCCTTGCCACTACCTGCGGCGGGTTTCGGCGGGAGCGGCTCGGGGCCGAGCTCGAGCGCCTCGAACTCGCCCGTTTCCGGGTTGATCCTGCCGCGCCGCAGCTTGAGGATCTCGAGCACGTAGACGAGGTAGACGCTGTAGGCGAGCGCCGCCACGATCAGGACCAGGATCACCGCCGTCCAGAGGGCGTCGAAGTGGCCGTGGTTGTCGCTGTAGGGGATGAAGCGCAGGGCCAGCGCCAGGGCCGCCATCACCGTCGTCCAGGCGTAGAGGTAGGCGACGGTGCGGCGCTGGGTGAAGCCCTTGTTCGCCATCCGGTGGTGGAAGTGCCAGGCATCGGCCTGGTAGATCGGCTGGCGGTATTTGAGCCGTTTGGCGACCACGAAGCCGGTGTCGAGGATCGGCACCGCGAGCACGATCAGCGGGAAGGCGAGGGCGATCACCGCGTTCGTCTTCAGCGCCCCCTGGACGGAGGCGGTGGCGAGCAGGAAGCCGAGCAGGTTGGAGCCGGTGTCCCCCATGAAGCTGGAGGCGGGCGGGAAGCCGTGGCGGAGGAAGCCGAGCGCGGCGCCCGCGGTCAGCGCCGCCAACACCCCGGCGGAGTTGCGTTCGAGCGAGAGCGCGATCGCCGCCAGGGTGACCGCGGCGATCACGCAGACCCCGGCGGCGAGCCCGTCGACCCCGTCGAGGAAATTGATCACGTTGACCACGGCGACGATCCCGAGCACGGTCAGCGGGTAGCCCCAGCCGTGCAGCTCGAAGCCGCCGAGGAAGGGCAGCGTCAGGTTCTCGACCCGGACCCCGGCGATCACCGGGATCAGCGCGGCGACGACCTGGCCGCCGAGCTTCGGCAGCGCCGGCAGGTCGTAGATGTCGTCGAGGACGCCGATCGCGGCGATCGCGACGCCGCCGATCAGGATCGAGCGGCTCTGGCCGTCGCCGGGCAGCCAGATCCAGCCCGCCACCTCGACCGCGGCCAGGATCGCCAGCCCCGACAGCCGCGGCATCGGCCGGTCGTGGAGGCTGCGCTCCTTCGGGTGGTCGATCGCGCCGACCCGGAAGGCCAGCCGCTCGGCGTACGGCACCAACAGCCAGGCGATCGCCGCGGCGGCGATGAAGGCGAGTGCGGCGTCGGTGGTCGTCGGTGCCACTGGGGCTATCCCGATAGGGGTTTCACTTAACTTTTCCGAACATCCGCTGGGGGCTGCCCGCTGACCTCTTCGCGGAAAAAGTACAAGACGTTCAACCCCGATCGGGATAGCCCGCGGGGCTACCGGCGGCGAGGACGGCGTCGACGAGGATCGTCGGGTCGCGGGAGTGCAGGACGCCAATCGGAGACTCGCGCTTGCGCAGCGGCAGCGTCGCGGGGTCCTCCAGCACCCGCAACCGGCCTTCGTGGATCAGCACCTCGTCGACCCCGCCCATGCGGCCGCTGAAGGTGGTGAAGACGGGGGTGCCGAGGGCGACCGCCTCGCGGTTCATCGTCCCCCCCGCGCTGACCACCAGGTCGGCGCAGGCGATCAGGCTCTGGGCGTCGATCGCGTGGTCGGGGATCAGCAGGTTGGGCGCGCCGAGCGCCCGCGCGGCCTCACCCTGCTCGCGGGTGCGCGGGATGATCACCGCCTGCACCTCGCCGTCGGCGTCGGCGAGCCGGCGCACGGTGGCGGCGTAGACGTCGTTGGGCGCGTGGTACTCGGAGGTCTCGGGCGGCGGCCGGAGGACGGCGATCACCTTGGTCCGGTCGAGGCCGAGGCCCTCGATGATCCCTTCGTCGGGGACGAAGTCGGCGAGGTAGTAGTCCTCCTTGAGGCCGGGGAAGCGGACCAGCTTCCGCGGCTTGGCGCCCAGCCTGCGCAGCCGGTCGACCGGGATCGCCTCCGGCGCCAGCACCCGGCGCGCGGCGCGGAAGGAGATCTGTCGCTGCAGGTCGGCGAACTCGTAGTCCTGCATCTGCACCGTGGGGATCCGCTGGAGGCAGCCGACCACGGCGAGGTCGACCGAGCCGTGGGCGAGCGCCAGTTCCGGCCGGCGGTCCCAGACCACCTTGGTCAGCGCCCGCGAGCGCGACCCGAGCGCCCGCACCTTGCCCAGGCGCGCGGCGCCGCCGTGCTCGCCGACCACCGTGTAGTGCATGCCGAGGCGGTCGAGGATGCCGAGCGTCTGCCCGTACTCGCGGGCGGTGACGAAGACCTCGTCGCCGCGCTGCTCGAGCCGCTCGATGATCGGCCGCAGCACCAGCGGGTGCGCCGCGGCCGTGCAGTCCACCCAGATCTTCATCGACCGCGACCCTAGAGGAGTCCGCTCAGAGGATCCCGTACTCGCGCACCAGCGGCTCGATCCGCGTCTCGAACAGGAGCGCCTGCAGGCCGGCTTCGATCTCGCGACCGAGCCGCCTGCCCTCTTCGAAGACCGGCGAGCCGGCGGCGGTGGCGCGGGTCACTCCGGCGAGCTCCTCACGCACCGATGGGTCCGCGATCAGGCCGAGGAAGCGATCGTAGGCGCCGACCGCGCGAAGGCCCGCGTCGACGGCGGCCAGCTCCAGGAAGGCGGAAGCGATCCGATCGAGCGACGGCCTGTCGAAGGCCCCACGCAGGTACTCCTCCATGTCGGCGACCCGGAGGCGGTGGCAGAGGAGGATCGGCAGCAGGCCGCCGGCGAAGAGGATCTTCCGCGACGTGCGCAGCTTCAGATCGCGGAGCGCCCACTTGCGATCGTCACCGCCGCGCCGTTCTTTGCCCACGTAGTCGACGCAGATCGTGCGCCAGTAGCGGATCAGGTCGTTGAGGAAGAAGCGGGGCGGGCGGAAGTCCTCGACCGACTCGTCGAGATAGCCCCGCAGGACCCGATCCCGGCACCGATCCCGTACGACCGGGTGGACGATTCCCACCGACTCGAGCAGCAGGAGCATGCGCCGCGAGAGGTTGGTATTGTCGTCGGCGTCGAGACCGATCCGGTCGACCAGATGGTCACAGAAGGCGCTCGCGCCGAAGATGCCCTCCGCGCCCGGCCCCTTGGCGCCCATCCCCAGCGCAGCCTCCACCTCGGCAGGGAACGGGCGGACGCCTGCCCGCTCGGCTCCGTCGACCAGGACGGCCCAGTCGTAGTCGCTCTGGTCGGTCACCTCCCCCCTCCCCCACGAACCGAAGAGGACGACCGCCGCGTCCGCGTCGACCTCGACTCCGGCGAGGCGGCCGCCGAGACCCGAGAGCCCCGCTTCGGTCTGCTCGCGCGCCGCGACGAGGTTCGGAAATCCCCCCTCGCTGCGCGCCGCCAGATCGTCGAGGGCGGTCACGGGACCCTAGTTCAGGCGTGGCGGTGCCTCGAGCAGCCACGGCACGTCCCGGCAGCGGTCGAGGAGCGGCGCGAAAAGCTCTTCGTGCTCGGCACTCAACGGCACATGGCCTCGGCCCTCGTCGACCGAACTGAGATGCACCTGACGGAGCCGACAGGCGAAGCGGTCGAGCAGATCCTCGCCGACCGACATATCCGGGTCGATCGACCAGGCATGGGCGATGTCGAAGCAGAAGCCCGCATCGGGGAGCGCCTCGAACAGGCTCTCCAGTTCGTCCCGGTAACGGCCCGAAGCCTTGCGTGAGTCCATGTTCTCGACCACCAGGCGGGCGCCGAGCGGGCGATACAGCGTCGGGTCCTCGATCTGGTCGGGGTGGACGACGATCGCGTCGACGAAGGCCGGCAGCTCCGCCAGCACGGCGACGTACTCCTGCTCGGAGAGCGCCCGATGCTTGGTCGGGGCGTGGACGCTGAGGTAGCGGAAGGGAAGCGCCGGCGTCGCCGCCAGGTAGTCGACCAGCGAGGGCAACTCGGGCTCGCTCAGCGCCGCCAGCTCGACCGCGAAACTCGACACCCGGCAGGCCTCCTCGACGAGCAGGTCCCAGTCGCCGCGAATCTCGGCCATATACCCGGTCGAGGCGCCCACCGGGTGATGGCGGAGCGCCATCGGCGGATCGGCGAGGAGGACAGAGTTCATCTCGGTCAACCTAGCCGGCGCGGTGGACGGCTCGCGACGCGACGAAGCCGCGCTCAGACCGCGGTCGGCGAGAGCTGCGGGTAGAGCGGGTGGCGGTCCATCAGGGCGCCGGTGCGCTCGTTCAGCGAGGCCTTCTCGGCCTCGAAGTCGGGGCCGAGGGCGGCGGCGATCACCGCGGCGATCTCCTCCATCTCCTCCTCCTTCATCCCCCGCGTGGTCAGCGCCGGGGTGCCGATCCGCAGGCCGGAGGGGTTCATCGGCGGCCGCTCGTCGAAGGGGATCGCGTTGCGGTTGACGGTGATGCCGACCGCCTCGAGGCGATCCTCGGCGGTCTGGCCGTCGAGCCCGGTCGGGTTGAGGTCGACCAGCACCAGGTGGACGTCGGTGCCGCCGGTGAGGACCGGGATCCCGTTCGCTTCGAGGCCGATCGCGAGGGCGCGCGCGTTGGCGATCGTCTGCCGCTGGCGTTCGGCGAAGGGGGCCGAGGCGGCGATCTTCAGCGCCACCGCCTTGGCGGCGATCGTGTGCATCAGCGGGCCGCCCTGCTGGCCGGGGAAGATCGCTTTGTCGATCGCTTTCGCGTGCTCCTCCTTGCAGAGGATCAGGCCGCTGCGCGGGCCCGCCAGCGTCTTGTGCACGGTGGTGGTGACGATGTCGGCATAGGGCACCGGGCTGGGGTGCTCGTTGGCGGCGACGAGGCCGGCGAAGTGGGCCATGTCGACCATCAGCAGGGCGCCGACCGAGTCGGCGATCTCGCGGAAGGCGGGAAAATCCAGCTGGCGCGGGTAGGCGGACCAGCCGGCGACGATCATCTTCGGCCTGTGCTCCGCCGCGAGGCGCGCGACCTCGTCCATGTCGACCCAGTAGTCCTCGCGGCGCACGTGGTAGGCGACCGGGTCGTAGAACTTGCCCGAGACGTTGATCTTCATCCCATGGCTGAGGTGGCCGCCGTGGTCGAGGGCGAGGCCGAGGATCGTGTCACCCGGTTCGAGCAGCCCGAAGTAGACGGCGTTGTTGGCCTGGGCGCCGGCGTGCGGCTGGACGTTGGCGTGATCGGCGCCGAAGAGGGCCTTGGCGCGGTCGATCGCCAGCTGCTCGGCGACGTCGACCTCCTCGCAGCCGCCGTAGTAGCGACGGCCGGGGTAGCCCTCGGCGTACTTGTTGGTGAGCACCGAGCCCACCGCGTCGAGCACCGCCTGGGGGACGAAGTTCTCCGAGGCGATCATCTCCAGCGTGCGCTGCTGGCGGTGCAGCTCGCGGTCGAGGACGGTCGCGATCTCGGGATCGACCTCGCTCAGCGGCGCGGTCTGGAAGTTCTCGGGCAGGTCGGCCATCGGTGTGGCGACCATAGCAACGGGCCGGGATACCGGCAGAGGCGTCAGTCGAGGCCGACCCGGGCCAGGGCGCTGGCCAGGTCGCCTGCGGAGATCGCGCCCTGGCGGAGGATCTTCCAGCCGCCGTCCGCGTCGATCGCGGCGATGTCGACGACGGTCGAGGGCAGGCCGCTCAGCTTGCCGCCGTCGATCGCCAGGTCGACCGCGGCGAGGATCGGCTCGGGGACGTCCTCGAAGCGGCCCGGCGCCGGTTTGCCGCTGAGGTTGGCCGAGGTCTGGAAGACCGGGCACATCGCCCCCGCGAGCGGCCCGGCGAGGAGGCGGATGCCGAGCCGCTCGACGTCCTCGCGGCAGGCGAGCGGATAACGGTGGCCGGGGTTCTTGACCACCAGGGTGACCGGGCCCGGCAGGAGCGCCGAGACCGCGGCGGCGGCGCGGGGGCCGAGCTCGGCGACGAGCTCGCGCATCGCCAGCGGCGAGAAGTACATGACCGCCGCCGGTTTGCCGTCGTCGCGGCCCTTGATCCGGTGGATGCGGGCGATCGCCGCCGGGTCGAGCGGATCGCAGGCGAGGCCGTAGACGCCGTCGGAGGGGAAGACGGCGACACCGCCCGCGGCGATCGTCCGCTCGAGCGCCGTGCGGGCCGCGGCCGCGCTGCCGCTCTCGAGCGGTACCACCTGGGTCCCGGCGCTCATCGCCCTCCCACCACCACCCGCTCGATCCCGGCCAGGTCCTCGCGCACCTCGATGGCCGGGAACCCCGCCTCACGCACGAGCTCCGCCACCGCCGGCGCCTGTCCCTGCCCGACCTCCACCGCGATCGCATTCGCAGTTACCTCCGCATAGCGACCAGAACTGCGAACGCCGGAGGGGGCACCAGCGGTATCCCCGGCGGCGTTCGCAGTTTCCGTCGCTATGCGGTCATTACTGCGAACGCGGGCCAAGAGGGAGCGGTAGGCGTCGAGGCCGTCGGCGCCGGCGAGGAGGGCCTCGCGCGGCTCCCAGTCGGTCACCTCCGGCTCGAGCCCCGCCCAGTCCCGCTCGGCGACGTAGGGCAGATTGGCGAGGACGAGGTCGAAGCTCGCCCCCGCGGTCGACCCTAGGCCCTCACAGCGGGCCAAAGGACGACCGCGCGCGTCCGTCGGGACCGTGCCCTGCTCGAAGTGGACCCGATCGGCGAGGCCGAGCCGCGCGGCGTTGGCGCGCGCCACCTCGAGCGCGCCCGCCGAGGTGTCGGTGGCGACGACCTCGGCGGCGGGCAGCTCGTCGGCGACGGCGAGGGCGATCGCGCCCGATCCGGTGCCGACGTCGAGCACCCGGCCCGGCCGCCGCTCCAGGGCGATCTCGACCAGCAGCTCGGTCTCCGGCCGCGGCACCAGCACCCGCCGGTCGACCGCCAGCTCGATCCGCCGGAAGCCTTTTACGCCGACGATGTAGGCGAGCGGCTCGCGCCGCAGCCGGCGCCGCACAAACTCGCCGTAGCGACGACCTGCCGCAGACGGAAGCTCCGCGCC
>DASZZB010000050.1:0-4291 GCA_035545115.1 Solirubrobacterales bacterium
GATCGCGACGAGAAAGGGCACGCTCAGCCTCCCGCACCCGCGCCGCGCCCGGTGGGCGGGCGCCACTCGGCGATGTCGGTTGGCATCCGGGACTCCTCTCGTCGATCGTGGACCGTGGCCCGAAGCTAGGCCGCGCCCGCCGCCGCGCCATCCGGGTAATGCCGCAGCCAGTCATGGGCACGATCCCGATGGCGGCGCGGCCGGGGACCGCCAGACTCGCTCCATGCTCAGGTCAAGAACGAGAAAGGCGTACCGATGAAGGAGTCAGTAGTGATCGCGGGCGGCGGCGTGGCGGCGTTGGAGGCCGCCCTGGCGCTCCAGGACCTGGCGGGGGACCGCGTCGAGGTGATGATCTGCTCGCCGCGCCCGACCTTCGTCTACCGCCCCTACGCGGTCGGCGTCCCCTACGGCGTCTCCCGCGTCGCAACCTACGACCTCGAGCGGCTGGCCCAGGCGGCGGGCGCCCGCTATCGCTGCGACAGCATCGCCTCGGTCGATCGGCAGAACCGCCTCGCCGTCACCCACGACGGGGAGAGCATCCCCTACGGTGACCTGATCGTCTGCCCTGGGGCCAAGCTGCTCTGGCCCGTGCCCGGCGCAGTCACCTTCTGGGGCATCGCCGACGAGCGCGACGTCGGCAAGGTGATGGAGGAGATCCGCGACGGCGAGACGCGGCGGGTCGCCTTCACGATGCCATCGGTCGAGAGCTGGGCGCTGCCGCTCTATGAGCTGGCGCTCCTCACCCGGGCCGAGCTCGACAAGACCGGCGATGACGCCGAACTGACCGTCGTCACGCCTGAGGACGGGCCACTCCAGATCTTCGGCCGAGGGGTCGCCGAGCAGATGGCCGAGCTGCTCGCCGAGCGGCGGATCGAGGTGCTCACCGGCACCCATCCGGTCCGCTTCGAGCACGGCTCACTCGAGACCGTCCCCTCCGGCCCGCTCCAGTTCGACAAGGTGATCAGCCTCCCGAAGCTGGTGGGCCGCCAGATCCGCGGCGTCCCCCACGACGTCGAGGGCTTCGTCCGCATCGGCCCCCACTGCGGCGTGATCGGATGCGAGCACCTCTATGCCGCCGGCGACGTCACCGGCTTCCCGGTCAAGCAGGGAGGCATCGCCACCCAGCAGGCCGACGTGATCGCGGAGGCGATCGCCTACCGACTGGGCGGCGCGACCGAGCCGGCCGAGCTCGACCCGATCCTCCGCGGCGTCCTCTGGACCGGCACCGAGCCACGCTACCTGCAGGGATGGCTCGCCGGCGGTCACGGAGAAACCTCGACGATGACCGAGACGCCGCCGTGGGGCGCCGACCAGGGCAAGATCGTCGGGCGCTATCTGACCGAGTTCCTCGCAGGCGTCACCGCCTAGTGACCCGAGTCGTCAACCCGCCCCGTGCCACGAGCCCGCCCTCGTTCGCGATCGCGTCCTCGAAGCTCTGCTCGGAGCTCGAGCTGATCTCGATCACCTTTCTACTGCCATGAGATTCTCCTCTTCTGGTTGGTCTTCTCTAGGCGATGCGTGCCCCGTCGCCGGCGCCGCCGACGAGGACCTTCGCCTTCGCCTGCTCGAACTCGGCGGCCGAGATCGCTCCTTGGTCGCGCAACGCCGCGAGCTTGGTCAGCTCGTCGGCCGGTGAGGCCGTGGCGGCGGTCTGGCGGACGTAGGTGTCGAACTGCTGTTTCGCCTCGGTCTGTCGGGCGATCGCGCGCTCCTGCATCTTTCCGCCGCGCGCGATCAGATAGATCAGGACGCCGAGGAACGGGACGAGGATCAGGACGGCGCACCAGCCCGCCTTGCCCCACCCGGACACGGAGTGGTCGCTGAAGAGGTCGCCGATCACGGTGATCAGCACCCAGATCCAGGCGATGAACAGGAAGATCTCGAGGACGGTCAGTAGACCGGCTCCGAAGGTGTAGTCGGCAAATACGGTCATGGGATGCTCCTTTCGGGCGAAGGCGCCTGGAGATGGGCCCCGGCGCATCGCTTCCTCACCGATGGAGTCGGGTCAGGGCGACGCGTCGGGCGTAGGCGACTAGGTCGATTGCTTCTGGGATGACGTGGCCATCGCGTCCCAACCTAGGAGCGCTGCGGCGGCCCGCCATCGGGGGAAATCCGAAACAGCCGTGCGGCTCCGCCCCGATCCGCACCTGGCCGAGGTCTGCGACGGTGGCCCCATGAGCTCCAACACCGCTTCCTTCACCGACACCTCGCTCGCCGAGCTGATCGATCTGCGTGGCCGCACCGCGATCGTCACCGGCGGCGCGATGGGTATCGGACGCGGAATCGTCGGTCGCCTGCACGAGGCGGGCGCCAACGTCGTCGTCGCCGACCTCGACCGCGAAGCCGCCGGCGAAGTCGTATCCGACCTCGAGGGAAGGCGGGCCGGTGGGGCTCTCGCGGTCCCCGCAGACGTCAGCGACCCCGACGGGGTCGAGCACATGATCGAGGCCGCGGTAGATTCCTTCGGCGCCCTCGACGTCCTCGTCAACAACGCCGGGATCTACCCCAACCGGCCGCTGGCCGAGCTCGACCTCGAGACCTTCCGTCACGTGCTCGACGTCAATCTGACGGGCCTCTACCTCTGCACCGCGGCGGCGGCCACGCTGATGATCGAGCAGGGGACGGGCGGGCGGATCGTCAACATCACCTCGATCGATGCGTTGCACCCCTCGATGGTCGGCCTCGCCCACTACGACGCCTCCAAGCACGGCGCCTGGGGCTTCACCAAGAACATCGCCCTCGAGCTCGCGCCCCACGGCATCTGGGTCAACGCGATCGCGCCGGGCGGCGTCAAGACGCCCGGTGTCGGCGACGTCGACGAGAAGACCATGGCGGCTTTCGCCCAGATGATCCCGATGGGGCGGCTCGGCGACCCCGACGAGATCGGTCGCGCTGTTCTCTTCTTCGCCTCCGACCTCTGCAGCTACACCACCGGCGCCCAGCTCGTCGTCGACGGTGGCCGGCTACTGCGCTGAGTGGCCGCCGCGGGCGTCGCCACCACGGCCGGGGCCACCACGGCCCGCCGCGATCATCAAATTCTCAGAGTCAGAGCGAGATTCTCAGAGCGCGCTCGGGTAGGTCTCGGGGGGTTCGCCGACCTCCCAGCCGGCGGTGCGCTCGAGCGGCTCGACCGCGCGCGTCTCGTCGATGTGGATCACGGCGTCGAACTGGGCGGCGAGGCGTGCGCCGAAGTAGTGGCTCTGGCGCTCGGTCTCGGGTCGGTAGATCACCCCGATCGCCCGCTCGAGCCGCGGTTGTAGCAGCTCCTCGGCCGCCGCCTGAGAGGCGAGGTCGATCAGGAAGCGGGGCTCGTCGAGCGAGTGGAAGAGGGCCTCATAGCTCTCCGGGAGCGCCGCGCGAACGACCTTGCGCTCGGCCGGGGCGTCCCAGGCGGAGGCGGCGGTGACCGTGCCGACGTAGGTGGTGAAGCCGACCAGGAAGGCCCCGTCGGGGAGCCGTTCGCGGGTGAGCTGGCCGAGGTTGTGCTCACCACGCCGTCCCATCTCGGTCATTCGCGCGTCGCCGATGTGGGAGTTATGCTCCCAGACGACGATCTTCGGCACGGCGCCGAGCCGGCAGGACTCCGAGACGCCGAAGGTGACGGCGCGCCCGTAATCCTGGTCGCCGCCGAACTCCTCGAAGCACCCGTAGCGCCGTCGCGCCCGCGTTGCCGCCGCCGGATCGACCCCGTCGAGGTAGTCGATCACCCGCGGCGACCGAGCTCGCCAGGCTATAGAGGTCGAGGCCGAAGAAGGAGACCACCTCGCCCGGGCCGGCGAGCCGGTTGTGCTCGCGCGCCCAGCCGACGAAGTCGAGCACCTCGGCGTTCCGCCACATCCAGGTCGGGAAGCGACGGAAGCCGCGCAGCGCCTCCTCCGCGTCACCGTCCTCGCCGGCGCCGTGCAGGTAGCGGTTCACGCGGTAGGCGTCCGGCCAGTCGGCCTCGACCGCCACCGCGCGGAAGCCCTTCTCCTCGATCAGCCGGCGCGTGATCCGCGCCCGCTCGCGGTAGAACTCGTGCGTGCCGTGCGACGCCTCGCCGATCATCACGATCGGGTTGTCGCCGATCAGGTCGAGCAGCCGGTCGTAGTCGCCGGCGCCGTCGGTCAGTGGCTGCACCTCACGCAAGAGCTCGTGCTGGCCCGGCCAGAGCATCGCCCACCTCCTTCAGTTCCACCTGCGGAAGCAGGCGCTCGATCTCCTCGTCCCGGCCGCTGCCGAGCCCGTGGCGCATCACGTTGACGGCGCCGGCGGCGACCGAGTAGCGGACCGCCTCCTCCAGCGTCAGCCC
>DASZZB010000051.1:0-11797 GCA_035545115.1 Solirubrobacterales bacterium
TGCACGATGGTCGCGCTCGAGGAGGTGGCGCTCTCGCGGACCTTCGGCGCCGACGCGGGGGGCTTCTTCCAGGCGGGGCTCGAAGAGCACGGCGTCACCTTCGTCGGCGGCGAGTCGGTGAGCGCCTTCGAGGGCGACGGCCGGGTCGGCGCGGTGCTCACCGAGAGCGGGCAGGCGTTCGACTGCGACCTGGTCGTGGTCGGCGCCGGGGTGAAGCCGGACACGATGCTCGCCCAGCAGGCCGGGCTGGCGGTCGAGAACGGGATCGTCTGCGACTCGAAGCTGCGCACCTCGGCGGCGGGCATCTACGCGGCGGGCGACGTCTGCAGCTACGACAGCGTCGTGCACGGGCGGCGGCTCCGGGTCGAGCACTGGGACGTGGCGATGCAGCAGGGCATGCACGCCGCCCGCAACATGCTCGGCACCGACGCCGACTACGACGTCGTCCCCTACTTCTTCAGCGATCTCGCCGACTGGGCGAGCCTCGAGTACGTCGGGCCGGCGCCGGGCTGGGACCGGGAGGTCTGGCGCGGCTCGCGCGCCGACGGCGAGTTCTCGGTCTGGTACCTGCAGGACGGCAAGGTGGCGGGCTGCCTCAGCGTGGGCCGCTCCGAAGACCTGGCCGAGGCCCGCCGGCTGCTCGCCGAAGGGACCGAGGTGTCGGGTGCCGTCGAGTTGATCGCCGACCCCGACGCCGACCTGTCTGGTCTCTAGTTATCCTCCGCCAAGTTGCGTTGCGCCCTGGTGTAATGGCAGCACGCCTCGCTCTGGACGAGGTAGTCGGGGTTCGAGTCCCTGGGGCGCAGTAAGGAGCAGGTCGTTTCACGACCAGCGTGGGGGACCGTGCTGGGCCGGGTCGCCGACGGGACGGGCTCGGGCGGGCGTCACAGATCTGTCTGGAATCCAAATGCTCAGAAATCTGTGTGTTTACTTTCGGTTGTATAGGAACCGAAAAGAAACACACAGATTTTTGACCAATGGGGGATGCGGCGTCTTCGTGACGGACGTCCCGTCCCTGTGGCCTTTTCCAATGGGCCCCTCACGCCCCTCGGACGGCTGCCCCCCGGCCACGAACCCTGCCGTCTCGTCTCCCTGCCGTAGAACTCGTCTGGTCCGATCTCGCTGCTAGCGTCGATCTCCTCATGCGGCCCAAGTTCCTCGTCCTTGCCCTGCCGGCCCTGCTGGCGCTCGTCCTCGTCGCCGGCTGCGGCGGGGGCGGCGACAGCACGACCGTGGCGCACAAGGCGAAGGTCGAAGAACCGCCGAAGCTGAGCAAAGCCTCCTTCATCCGCCAAGGCGACGCGATCTGCGCCGAGGTCAACACGGCGATCGGCTCGGTCGAAGAATCGGCGGTGGAATCGACCAGTCAGACCACCCAGGTCGCCAACCTCTACACCGGCATGGTGCAGAGCCTGCAGCGCCTCGGCCGGCCTGCCGAAACCGCCGGCTACTCCGAATTCATGGGCGCCGCCGAAGAGCTGGCGATGGTCGAGGGCAAAGTGAAAAAGGCCGCCGACGAAGAGGAACCGGTGGCGCTCGAAGTCGCTTCCCAGGAAGCGGTCCCGGCGGTCGAAGAATTCCAGTCGCAGGCCGGCGTCTACGGCTTCGAAGACTGCTCCGAAGGCCCGCACGCGCCGGAAGCCGCTCCGGAAGCGGGCACCGGCGAAGAAGTCGTGCCCGAAGAATCCGGCGGCGTCGAAGTCGCCCCCGAAGAAGAAGTCGCCCCGGAAGAAGAAATCGTGCCCGAAGAAGAAGCCGCGCCGGAAGAAGAAGTGGCCCCGGAAACGGGCGGCGCCGGCGGCGAAATCGAAGAAGTCGCGCCGGAAGAAGCGGCGCCGGAAGCCGGGAGCGAATCCGGAGGGATCGGGCCCGGGTAGCGATAACCGGCGCATTTCGGAGTCCTCGGTCGTTCGGTTCGGGTCACGCACTGGAGTGCGCTCCCCTCGCCTCACCCCCTGCGTCCGCCGAGTTGCTTGGTTCTCGCTCCCCGGGATCGCGGATGCAGGTCCTACGCCGCCGTGCTCTCCTCCCAGGCGCCGTACAGCCTCGCGTAGACGCCGTTCGCCCCGATCAGCTCCTCGTGGGTGCCCTGCTCGGCGATCTTGCCGTGTTCGAGGACGACGATCTTCCCGGCGCGGCGGATGGTCGAGAGCCGGTGGGCGATCACGATCGCGGTGCGGCCGCGGAGGAGGCGCTCGAGGCCTTTCTCGATCGTCTTCTCGGTCCGCACGTCGACGTTCGAGGTCGCCTCGTCGAGGATCAGGATCCGCGGCTCGGCCAGGAGCGCCCGCGCGAACGCCACCAGCTGCCGCTGTCCCGCCGAGAGCTGCACGCCGCGCTCGCCGACCTCGGTCTCGATCCCGTCCGGCAGGGCGGCGACGAAGTCGGTCGCGCCGACCGTGGCGATCGCCGCCTCGATCTCCTCGAGGCTCGCCCCCGGCCGCCCGAAGGCGACGTTTTCGCGCACGCTGCCGCTGAACAGGAAGCCCTCCTGCGGCACGATCCCGAGTTGGCGGCGCAGGGCCCGCTGCTGCACTCCGCCGAGATCGTGGCCGTCGACCAGCACCCGGCCTTTCTGCGGGTCGTAGAAGCGCGCCACCAGCTTGGCGAAGGTCGACTTGCCCGCCCCGGTCGCCCCGACCAGCGCCAGCGTCTGCCCCGGCGGCACGTGCAGGTCGACCCCTTCGAGCACCCAGGAGCCCGCCGGCACCGCCGCCGGGTCGCGCTCGTCGGAGTAGGAGAACCAGACGTCGTCGAGCTCGATCTCACCGCGGATCGTCCCCGGGTCGATCGCGCCCGGCGCGTCGACCATGTCGGGCTCGGTGTCGAGCAGGTCGAAGATCTTGTCGAGCGCCGCCATCCCCTGCTGGTAGGTCGTGTAGAGCTGTGAGAGTTCCTGGATCGGCTCGAAGAAGGTGGTCAGGTAGCCGACGAAGGCGACCACGACGCCGACCTGGATCGCCCCCTCGATCGCCTGCGTGCCGCCGTAGAGGAGGATCGCCGCGGTGCCGACCGCGGCCAGCAGTTCGACCGCCGGGAAGTAGGAGGCGTTGAGGTAGACGGTCGCCATGTTGGCCTGGCGGTTGGCCTCGTTCAGCTCGGTCATCTCGGCGAGATGGCGGTTCTCCTGGCCGAAGCTGCGCACCACGCGGACGCCGCTGAGGCTCTCCTGCAGGTAGGCGGTGACGGCGGCGATCCGCTCCCGCGTCGCCCGGTAGGCCCCCGCCGAGACGATCCGGAAGACGAGGCTGGCGATCCCCAGCAGCGGGAAGGTGAGGAAGGTGATCAGCGCCAGCTTCAGGTCGAGCGCCAGCAGGATCACCACCACCCCGATCAGGGTCAGGCTGGAGGAGAAGATCGTCACGATGCCGTTGGTGACCAGCTGCTGCAGCGCTTCGACGTCGTTGGTCATCCGCGAGATCAGGACGCCGGGGCTGTTGCGGGTGAAGAAGCCGATCGACATCCCCTGGAGGTGGGTGAAGGTCCGTTCCCGCAGGTCCTGCAGGGCGCGCGTGCCGACCCAGCCGACCAGGTAGGTCTCGGCGTAGGTCCCCGCCGCGTAGAGGATCGCCGCGACGACGAAGGCGGCGACGGTCCAGTCGAGCGCCGAGAGGTCGTGGGTCTTGATCCCGGCGTCGATCGCCCGTCCGGCGAGGAAGGGCGGTGCCAGCCCGGCGCCGGTCTCGATCAGGAGCGCCGCGAACATCAGCGCCACCCGCCCGCGGTAGGGCCGCAGCAGGCCGATCATCCAGCGCACCTTGCGGCCACGCTGGTCGGCGCCCCGGACCGTCCGCCAGAGCGCCCCGAAGAGCAGCGCGATGTTGCGCAGCGGGTTCTGTGCCTGCGCCTCGTTCACAGCCGCGCCATCTCCTCGCGCTGCTCGAGGTCACGCTGCAGGAAGACCGAGTCGGCCAGCCCGTGGTCGGCGATCTCGCGGTAGAAGCCGCACCCCTCCATCAGCTCCTCGTGGGTGCCGCGGTCGACGACCTCGCCGCGGTCGAGCACGATGATCTCGTCGGCGAGCGAGACGGTGGAGAGGCGGTGGGCGATGATGAAGGTCGTCCGCCCGGCCATCGCCTCGCGCAGCCCCGCTTTGATCGCCGCCTCGGTGGTTGCGTCGACCGAGGAGGTGGAGTCGTCGAGGATCAGGATGCGCGGATCGGCGAGCAGGGCGCGGGCGATCGCCACCCGCTGGCGCTGGCCGCCGGAGAGGGTGAGGCCGCGCTCGCCGACCCGGGTGTCGTAGCCGTCGGGGAGCTCGCGGATGAACGAGTCGGCCTGGGCGAGGCGCGCCGCGGCCTCGACCTCCTCGCGCGTCGCCGCGCCGTGCGCGTAGGCGATGTTGTCGGCGACCGAGGCGGTGAAGAGGAAGCTGTCGTCGGCGACGAAGGCGATCTCGGAGCGCAGCTTCGCCAGGTCGACGTCGCGGACGTCGACGCCGTCGACCAGGACCGAGCCCGCGCTCGGGTCGTAGAGGCGGGCGATCAGCGCGACCAGGCTCGTCTTGCCCGAGCCCGAGGGCCCGACCAGCGCCACCGTCCTGCCCGCGTCGACCGCCAGCGAGACGTCGTGCAGGGCGGGCACCGCCTCGTGCTCGGACCCGGGGGCCGCGGCGTAGCGCAGGGTCACGTCGCGCAGCTCGACCCGGCCGCCGCCGGCCGGCAGTCGGACCGGGTCGGGCGGGCTCTGGATCGTCGGTTCGCGGTCGATGATCTCGAACATCCGGTTGCCCGAGGCGATCGCCCGCTGCGCCATCCCCATCGCCACGCCGAGCATCCGCGTCGGCCCGGCCAGCATCAGCAGGTAGGTGTAGAAGGCGGTCAGGTCGCCGAGGCTCAGGTTGCCGTCGATCACCATCCGCCCGCCGACCAGCAGCACCACCGCGATCCCGAACTGCGGCAGGAGGCCGATCAGGGGGCCGAAGAACGCCTGCAGGCGGGTCGAGTAGATGCTCTGGTCGAAGACCCGCCCGACCGCGCGCTGGAAGCGGTGGAGCTGGAACTCCTCGCGGGCGAAGGCCTTGACGATGCGGATCCCGGAGACGTTCTCCTCGGCCTCGGCGGTCAGTTCGGCGACCCGCTGGGCGACCTCCTGGACGGCGGGGCGGGAGACCCGGTTGTAGCGCGAGGCGATGTAGACGACGAACGGGGCGGGCAGCAGGCCGAGCACGGCGAGGAGCGGGTTGAGGAAGAACATCATCACCGCGGCGAGGCAGATCGTCAGCAGGCTCTGGGTGATGAAGACGAGCCCGTAGCCGAGGAAGAAGCGGATCGCCTGCAGGTCGACGGTCGCCCGCGACATCAGCTGACCGGTCTGCTGGGTGTCGAAGAAACCGAGCTCCAGCTTCTGCAGGTGGGCGTAGAAGAGCTGGCGCAGGTCGAATTCCACCCCCAGCGACACCTTCCCGGCGACCAGTCGGCGGACCACGGTGAGGCCGAGGCGCAGGATCCCGGCGGCGAGGATCGCCAGCGCGAGGGGGAGGAGGTCGGGCTTGTCGCCGTCCTCGATCGCGTTGACGCCGCGGCTGAGCAGCAGCGGGATCACCACCGTCATGCCGATCGCCGCCCAGGCGAAGACCATCGATCCCCAGAGCTGCGCCCGGTAGGGACGCAGGAAGCCCATCAGCCGGCGGTAGGTGCGCATCGCCCCGACTATACAAAGTGAAGTATTGGGCTATTCCAGCTTTTCGGCGGCCTTCGCGCTGCTGACCTTGCCGGGCGCGCACTTTTTCTGGTGATGGCCCGGTTTCTGCAGGATCTGGAAGTTGGTGACCGCGTGGTAGGGGGTCGTCGCGCCGTTGTTCTGCGCGAGCGTGACCGTGAGGCGATAGAAGCCCGGCGGCAGGCCGTGGTAGAAGATCTCCGGCCGGGTCGCGGGCGAGTAGCTGCCCGCGGTGCCGATCCGTTCGGCGAGGATCCCGTTCGGGCCGGAGAATCGCGGATAGTCCATCGAGGCGCCGACCAGCCGCCCGTTGCCGAGCGGGCTGTCGATCGCTTTCTGCAGCTTCTGCGGATCGACGCAGTTGGGGACGCGGTTGAGGCTGAAGCGGATGCTGCCCTCGCCGAGCTCGGGTTCCTTGCCGAAATGGAGCGGCGCCAGCTGGAAGTTTTCGAGATCGACCTTGACCACCACCGCGTGGTTGGCCTGCACCTCGCCGTTGCGGGGTGAGACGATCGAGACGGTCGGTTCGCCGGGCACCGCTTCGGCCGCCGCGTGTTCGGTCTTCCCGCCGGCGGCGAATACGATCGCCAGCGCGACCGCCGCGCCGGTCGCGACCAGCGCCGCAAGCGTTGCCTTCCTCAGCCGCATCGGACGGGAACATTACGCGTAACTTCAGAGACACCATCGCCCTCGCCGCGACCTCGCTCGTGGTGCTGACGGCTCTCGCGGCGGTGCCGGGCGCGGCGGCCGCCGACCCGGCCTCCCACGTCGACGTCTTTGCCGGGACCAGGCCGGGTCCGCGCACGTTCGGCGGCGGTCACAACTTCCCCGGGGCGGCGCTGCCCTTCGGCATGGTCCAGTGGAGCCCCGACACGACGCCGGCGGCGCCGCACTCCGGCGGCTACGACCACCGCGACCACCACATCGGCGGCTTCAGCCTCACCCATCTGAGCGGCGCGGGCTGCGCCCTCTACGGCGACTTCCCCTTCATGCCGACGACCGAAGCGCTGACCGGCTCGCCGACGCCGAACCCGGGGCCGGGGTTGGCGGGACGACTCCAGCCCGGCTTCTCGCACGAGGACGAGAGCGGCGCGCCCGGCTGGTACTCGGTCGCGCTGCACCCGAAACGGGGCGGGCCGATCGGGGTGGCGCTGACGGCGACGACGCGGACCGGCTTCGCCCGCTTCACCTTCCCGCGCAGCGCCCACGCGAGCGTGCTGATCGACGCCGGCGGCAGCGCTCAGCCCGACGACGAGGCATCGGTCGAGGTCGACCCGGCGCGGCGCGAGATCACCGGCAGCGCCTCGAGCGGGCTCTTCTGCGGCCAGCGCCCTCGCTACGAGGTCTACTTCGCGGCCCGCTTCGGCCGCGCCCGCGCCGGCTCGGGGACCTGGACCGAGGACAGGCTCGAACCGGGGAGCGAAGCAGCCGCCGACACCCAGCCGCCGCCGCGGAACCCGAAGGTAACGGCGCGGGCGGGGGCCTACGCGACCTTCGACACGCGGCGCGGCCGCACGGTGACGGCGCGGGTCGGGATCTCCTTCGTCAGCGTCGCCGGCGCCCGCGCCGCGCTGCGCGCCGAAAGCGACGGTCACGGCTTCGGCGCGATCCGCGCCGCGGCGCGGCGGCGCTGGGACCAGGCGCTCGGCAGGGTCCGAGTCGACGGCGGGACGCCGCGCCAGACCCGCACCTTCTACACGGCGCTCTACCACGCGCTGCTCGCGCCGCGCACCTTCGACGACGTCGGCGGCGACTACGTCGGCATGGACGGCGCCGTCCACCGTGCCCGCGGCCGCACCCAGTACGCCGACTTCTCCGGCTGGGACGTCTACCGAACCGAGATCGCGCTGCTCGCGCTGCTCGAGCCGCGCCGCGCCTCCGACATGGTCCAGTCGCTGATCGCCGACGCCGAACAGTCGGGCTGCCTGCCGCGCTGGCCCTACGCCGACGGCCAGAGCATGACGATGGTCGGCGACTCGGCCGACCCGATCATCGCCGCCGCCGCGGCCTTCGGCGCCGACCACTTCGACCGCGCCGCGGCGCTCGCCGCGATGCTGCGCGGGGCGACGGCGCCGTGCGAAAGCCCGAACGGCGAATACCTCGAGCGCCAGGGTCTCGCGTCCTACCTGAAGCTCGGCTACATCCCCTTCGACGAAGACACGAACGAACGCAACGCGAACTCGATCTACGGCAGCCCGGGCGCGGTCTGGGGCTCGGCCGCGACGACGCTCGAGTACGCGATCGACGACTTCGCGATCGCCCAGTTCGCGGCGCGGGAGGGAGGCGGCGGCACCGCGACCTACGCCGAGTTCATCGCCCGGGCCGCCAACTGGCGGAACCTCTTCGAACCGCGGAGCGGGCTGATCGAGCCGCGCTTCGCGAGCGGCGCCTTCCCCTCTCCCTACGACGCGCTCGAAGGCGGCGGCTTCGTCGAGGGCAACGCCGCGCAGTACACCTGGATGGTGCCGCAGGACCCGGCCGGGCTCTTCCGCCGGATGGGCGGCCCGGCCAAGGCCGCGGCACGCCTCGACCGCTTCCTGCGGGTGCTGAACGCGGGCGCCGGAGGGACCCACACCGACCACGCGCTGCTCGGCGACGAGCCGACCCTGGGGACGCCCTGGCTCTACGACTGGCTGCGGCGCCCCTGGAAGACGCAGGCGGCGGTGCGCCGCGGCCTCCGCCTCTACAGCTCGAGCCCGGCCGGCTATCCCGGCAACGACGACCTCGGCACGCTCTCCGCCTGGTACGTCTTCGGCGCGCTCGGCCTCTACCCGGCCCAGCCGGGGACCGGGACGCTGGCCCTGGCGACGCCGCTCTTCGAACGCGCCGAGGTGAAGCTCGCCCACCACCGCACGCTCACGATCGCGGCGCCGGGCGCGCGGCCCTACGTCGCCTCGCTCCGGCTCGACGGTCGGCGCCACGAACGGCCCTGGCTGAGCTGGTGCGAACTCTCCCGAGGTGCCACCCTCACCTTCGCCACCGCCGCCCACCCGACCCGCTGGGGCCGGAAGGGCCAGTTGCCGCCGTCCTACGGCCCCGCCGCGCCCACCCCGAGAGACGCCTGCTCTCCTTGAGGTTCTTTAACGGCCGGTTTAGCCGGGGGCGAAAGATTCCCCGCCGTGGAACGCCGGGCGATCGTCGCGAGCCTCGCCGGGCTGGTCGCCGCGGCGACGGCGATCCGCTTCGTCCCGCTCGGCGTCCAGAGCTTCCACCACGACGAGGTGATCACGGTGATGCGGGTGATCCCCGGCAGCTTCGGCCAGATGCTGCACGAGGTGAAGGCGAGCGAGTCGAACCCGCCGCTCTACTACGTCCTCGCCTGGGGCTGGGCGAGGGCGTTCGGGCGTGCCGAATGGGGGATCCGCTCGCTCTCGACCCTGGTCGGGACGCTCACCGTCCCGGTCGGCTACGCGATCGGTCGGCAGCTGTCGGGCCGCCGCGTCGGCCTCGTCCTCGCCGCGCTCCTCGCCTTCGACCCGATGCTGACCTGGTACTCGCAGGAGACCGCTCCTATGCGCTCCTGGTCGTCGCCCTGCGCGACCGCCGGAAGGCGCTCCTGCCGGCCCTCGCAGACCGGCGTCAGCTTCCTGGTCGGCGAAACCGGCCACGTGATCGCCGAGCCGCCGCGAACCCACTACGCGATCCTGCCCGCGGTCGGGGTCGGCGGCGCGGCGCTGGTCCTGCTCCTCCTCGGCACGCGCAGGGAGAAGCGCGGCGGCTCGATCGGCCTGGGAGTCGGGCTCGGCGCCGTCCGGGCCCGCTTCGCGGGGGTACTGGTGACGGTGGTCATCTGTGCCTACTGGCTCGCCTTCGACGTCTACGTCACCCAGACGCCCAACCTGCAGCGTCCCGACTGGCGCGGCGTCGTGAGCGCCCTCGGTCCGGCCCGGGCGCCGCGGGCGATCGTCAGCTGGCGCCTGGCGGGCGATCCGCTGCGCTGGTACCTCGACGACGGCGCGCTGCGCTGGTACGGCGGCGCCGAACGGGTGCGCGAAGTCGACCTGGTCGGCAAGCGGAGCGTCGCCGTGCACCGCGCTAACCTCCCGCCCGAGTTCCATCCGGCGGGGGTCGTGCGGATGGACCGTCTCACCATCGCCCGCTACATCTCGTCCCGTCCCGTCCTCCTGCGGATGCCAGAACTAGACGCCCTGAAGACCGGCTATGGAGCCGACACGATCGTGCTCGACGGCCCGCCCGCCGCGCGCCTGACGCTCGGCGCGAACGCGCGGACGGCGCCCAGCCACGAAGTCGCCGTGGAGCGCGCGGAGGCCGGATGAGCGACGGCCAGAACAGCCTCGCGGTCCGCCTCGGGAGCGCCGCGCGCAGCCGCGAGAGCTGGATCCAGCTGCTCAAGTTCGGGGTGGTCGGCGGGTCGGGTTACCTGATCAACCTCGGCGTCTTCGCCTTCCTCTCCGGCAACCTCGGCGTCTACCACGCCGTCGCCGCGGTCGGCGCCTTCTGCGTCGCCGTGACCAGCAACTTCCTCTGGAACCGCTACTGGACGTTCGGGCCGGGGGACGGGCTCGCCCACCTGCAGGCGGCCCGGTTCCTGGCGGTCAGCATCGGGGCGCTGGTGATCAACCTCGTCGTCCTCGAGCTGCTGGTCAGCTCCTCGGGGATCAGCGAACTCGCCGCCCAGGCGATCGCCGTGGCGGTCGCGATCCCCTTCAACTTCCTCGGCAACAAGCTCTGGACCTTCACTTAGGCGGTCGGGACGGGAGCTTTCGGGAGGTTCTCGTCAAGAAGGGACGGGATGAGTGTCACGAAGACTCCACGTCTGTCACGGAGATGCCGAGCCGGTCGACGGTCAGGAAACTGCACGTATAGAAACCTGTCCTATGCACGGATGACTATCCGTGCAGTTTCCTGACCGTTCGAGATCCATGACGGCCACCGCCCTCGGCGCGCCTCCCGCCGGGATCGCCGCCGAGATGGCCGCGTCCCTCACTCGTCTCTCGAGCACCTAGGCACCGCTTGATCCTTCAGCCCGCGCCGGTGGCCGTTGGCCGCTCAGCTAACGTTGATGGTATGAGCGAGAACGCGCGCAAGCCGCCCTACGATGCGGCCCGTATCGAGGCCGAGCGGCAGGGTGCCTGGGCCGAGCGGGGCGACTACAGCGCGCCCGCGCCGCCGCCCGACGGCGAGCGCGGCGTCTATGTCAAGTCCTCGAGCCCGTTCACCTCGGGCAACCTCCACATGGGCCATGTCCGCGATTACTCGATCGGCGACGCCTATGCCCGTTTCCGCCGCGCCCGCGGCGACAGCGTCCTGATGGGGTTCGGCTTCGACGCCTTCGGGCTGCCCGCCGAGCTGGCGGCGATCGAGCGCCAGGTCCCGGCCGCCGAGTGGGTCGAGCAGTGCGGCGAGCGGATGCTCGTGCAGATGAAGCGGCTCGGGTTCTCCTTCGACTACGACCGCGTCTTCTACAGCTCCGACGAGGGCCAGTACCGCTGGTCGCAGTGGCTCTTCCTCACCCTCCACGAGATGGGTCTGATCTACCTCGACGATGCCACCGTCGACTGGTGCGACACCTGCCAGACGACGCTCGCCTCGATCCAGGTCGAGGAGGGCGGCACCTGCTGGCGCTGCCACGACGAGGTGCGGCTGATCCGGCGGCCGACCTGGTTCCTGAAGATCACCCCCTACCTGGAGGAGAACGACGCCAACATGGGGCTGCTGGAGGCGCAGCCCTGGGACGAGCTGGCGCTCGCGACCCAGCGCTACATCCTCGGCCGCACCGACGGGGTCGAGATCGACCTCGATGGGCGGGGCGGCCCGTTCACCGTCTTCACGCCGCACCGCGACGCGGCCGGGCTGGCGAGCTTCGTGCTGCTCTCGCCGCGCCACCCCGAGGTCGACGCGTGGGCGGCCGACGGCGAGGTCCGCGCCGAGCTGGAGAAGCTGCGCTCCGGCGGCTGGGAGCGGAGCGCCCGCGATGCGAGCTCGGTGCCGATGGTCGACACCGGCCGCGGCGTCCCCGGGCCGACCGGCGAGGAGCTGCCGGTGCTGGTCTCGCCGCTGGTCGACGCCCGCTTCGGGCCGACCGCGGTGCTCGGCATCCCCGCCGTCGACGAGGCCGACGCCGACGTCGCCGCCCGCTTCCCCGACCGAATCCCAGCGCCAGAGCCGTCCCCCG
>DASZZB010000052.1:0-14226 GCA_035545115.1 Solirubrobacterales bacterium
TCGAGCTCATCGGTCTCCTCCTGCCGCGAGGACGTCCTCGTCGGGTGGCCGTGAAGCCTCCTGCGGGTGCCCTCTCAGTTCCCTTACTCCCGTCGACCTCCCTGGTCGACACGGCGAACGTTACACCATTTTGAGACTGCCGTCTATGAAAGTTCGCAAGTGGTCTACGAAATAGAGGCGTAGGAGGCAGTAGATCTGGCATGGGACCTGGAGACGCGGCCGCAGCAAAGTCGCAACCGACACGGCGCAAGCGCCGGGCCCGCCCCAGGGAGGGGCGGGCCCGGTCACTCGTACCTTCTGTGGCGCCTTCCAGGGTGAAGACGCCGACCGGCCTCGTTTTCGAGGCGGCTGGGTGACCGCCGCCGAGGTGGATGAGGCCGCCTGCTTGACGACGCGGTGCACCACGTCACAGGCGTATCCAAGTTAGAGGATTAAGTCTCCGAAGACAAGCAGAGTGTGCGAAGGGACCCGGGCAGGGCCGGGCGGGTGCCGCTCAGACGCCCGCCTGGCGACGTCGCGCCCGAGAGGCGGCCTCGTCCCCTACCTCGGCGCCGAGGTAGGGGACGGCGGCAAAGCAGATCAGATCGGGTACCACGGCGGCGAAGTCGGGCTCGAGACCACGCAGATTCCTCAGCGCCATCGACTCGATCGCGGCTAGGATGAAAGGTGCAGTCGTCGGAGGTGGAGAGTGGCGAGACCTGGGTATCTCGCGGCGCGCGCGGTCGATCGCGCGAGAGAGGCGCTCGAACACTTCTTGTCGCCGGGCGCCCGTCGCGCCTCCGGCCACCTGCACCTCGGCGAGGACGCCGCGTGCCCAGGCGGGTCGCTCGACCAGCAGGCAGGCGAGGGCGTCGAGCGAGGCCGCAAGCCCCGAAAGCCAGTCGGGAGCCTCGCGGCAGGGGGCGAGAAGGAGCTCCTCGAGCTCGGCCACGGCATCCGCGTAGGCGGCCGCGAAGCATTCCTCCCTCCCCGTGAAGAGGGCGTCGAAGGTCGGGCGGTCGACCCCCGATCGGTCGAGGATCGTCGGCAGATCGAGGGCCGCGTAGCCCACTTCGCCGGCGGCCTCGAGGGCCGCCTTGCAGAGGCGCGCCCTCGGGTCGTCGGCCTCCGTCGTGGAGGGCCGCCACCCGGCGTTCTTGCTCTCTGCGGGATCCGTCGGCATCGATCGGTGGCGGGCCCGGCCGCGCAGCATGTCTGCACGCCCCCTGCGCTCTCGCAGACGCTATCAGCTATTATGGAAACGGTTACGTCAATCGATGTCAGGGAACACCGGCACCCAACGCGGGTAAGGGGGCGGCGTCAGCCTGCCTATGCCCGGCGGTGGCTATCATGGGGAGGTGGTCCGCCTTCCCCGCCATCTCTCGCGCGGTCCGGTGGGACGCGAGCAACTCTCGCGCGAGGCGCTCGTCACCTACCAACGGGAACGCATCTTGAGCGCCGCGATCGGCGTCTTCGCCAAGCGCGGCTACCAGCAGACCACGGTCGAGAACATCGTCGCCGGCTGGGACGGGTCGATCGGCACCTTCTATCAACACTTCGAAGGCAAGGAGGAGTGCTTCCTGGGTGCCTTCGACCGGGTGACCACCGCGACGCGCGGCCAGTTGAGCACCACGACGGCGGCGGAGGAGAGCTGGGCGGGACAGGCCTATGCGGGCCTCGCCGCGTTGCTGGAGGCGATCGTCGCCAGGCCGTCGGAGGCGAGGCTCGTCCTGATCGAGGCGCAGACGGCGGGACCGGCGGCGAACGACCGCTATCTGGCGGTCCTGGGGGAGATCGCCGCCTGGCTGCGGCGCGGGCGGCTCCACCACTCCGAGGCCGCCTCGCTGCCGGAGAGCTTCGAGCAGGCAGCGGTCAGCGGCACGGCCTACTTCCTGCGCCGGCGCCTGCTGGCTCCCGAGCCCGATTCGGCCACCAAGCTCCTCACCGAAACCTCGCGGATCGTGCTCGAGCCGATGGTCGGGGCCGCCGAGGTGCGCCGGCTCGATTCCGTCGTCGCCCTCGCGAGCTAGCGCCACCGCCCGCCGCCGGCCCCTACCACCGCGGGGGGCGGCGATGAACCGCCTCGCGCTCAGGGGGGCCGACCTCCTCGTCCACCCACTCGCGGCCGCCGTGGTCGAGGTGATCGTCGAGCGGGGCTATGGGGAGGCGGAAGTCGAGGAGATCGTCGCGCGGGCCGGAATCGACCGCGAGGAGTTCGACAGCCTCTTCGCCGACAAGTCGGACGCCTCGCTGCGCATCCTCGAAAGCCATATCGAAGACCTCCGTCGGCGGATCTGGCGTGCATACTCGGTGTCGCCCTGCTGGCCCGAGAATCTGCGCGCCGCTGCCTATGAGGCGGTGGCCTGGACCGAGGATCACCCGTACGCGTATCGCTTCGGCATGTGGCGGGTCATCGAAGCGGGCGAGATGGCGAGGCTACGCCGCGAAGAGCTCTTCGAATGGTGCGCGGGGCTGATCGACGAGGGCCGAGCGGTCTCAGCCAATCCGGACGCGGTGCCTGCTGCGACACCGGTGATCGTCGTCGGCGCGGTGGCCGAAGCGCTCACCCGCCACGCCTCGGGGGAATTCGAACGGCCGTTGGCGGAGCTGGTCCCGGAGCTGATGTACTGGGCGGTGCGGCCCTACCTGGGCGACGACGCGGCGCGATCGGAGCTCGAGCGCTCCGAAGCACCAGGCTGCTGAGCCGCGCGGCTTCGCGCGTTGTCGGGCATCGCCCCAAGACACTCGCCCGCCGCAATCGACTCTGCACATAAGCTCCTCGGGATGAGCGAGGCCGACGAGACGCTGGGAGCCGAGGCCGAGGCTCTGCCACGGCTGCCGGCCGGCCGCCATGGGCTGCCGCGGGAGTTCGTGGTCGAGAATCAACGCCAGCGGATCGCCGCGGGGATCATCGCGGCGGTCTCGGCCCGGGGCTACCACGAGGCGACGATCTCCGACATCGTCGCCGCCGGCGGCGTCTCGCGGCGCACCTTCTACGGATATTTCAGGACCAAGGAAGAGTGCTTCGTCGAGACCTACGAGCTCGTCGCCTCCTTCCTGCTGGAGACGATCGCCGAGGCAGGCGGTGAGGAGCGCAGTTGGGCCGGTCGGGTGCGGGCACGGCTGGCGGCGCTGCTCGATGCCTTCGCCGCCAACCCCGACCTGGCCCGCTTCGAGCTCGGCGGGCCTCCCGCGGCCGGTGGTGAGATCGCCGCGCGCGGGCATACCTTCCTCGAGCGTCTGATGGAGGCATTGGTGGTGGGCCGGCCGAAGAGCGCCCGCCGGCCCTCGCGGGCGACAGAGCAGAGCCTGGCCGGCGGCCTCGCGGCGCTCGTCCTCGCCAAGGCCGAGGCCGGCGAGGGAGAGAAGATGGCCGCGCTGTTGCCCGACCTGGTCGAGCTGGTCCTGACCTCCTACCTGGGACGCGACCGGGCGGTGGCGGAGGCCGAGGTGGCGCGGGGGTAGAGCCGAAGGGGTCGAGTGCAGGGCAGGCTCGGAGAATGAGGAGGCGCGGATTTCGGCGGCAGATCGCCTGGCGGACGCAAGGATCGGCTAAAGATGACCTGTTGGACAGCTACCGCCTCCGGCAGACCCCGGAACCCGCCGCGGTCGGCCCGCCGCTCGTCCTGGCCTGGGTCGCGACTCAGGCGCGCGGCGTCAGCACGATGACCGGGATCTTGCGGCAGTTCGGCGAATACGCGCGAAAGACCGCTGCCTGCGCGCCGGCAAGCCGGCTTGCCGATCGGTGCGAGGGAGCAACTTCGGCGCCCCCGACCCGTTTAATCCCCGAGGCCTGTGATCACCGGACACGGCAAACGTCTTCATGCCCATCTCTTCCTGGGCGCCTTGCTCCTTCTCGTCGCCCTGGCGATGGCGGCCGGCGCCGCGCGGGCGGAGGTCGGCGCCGGTGCGGCGGGCGGCGCGGGCGGGCGGACCGTCCACTTCGGCGGCCGCGCCGTCCATGTCCCCGCCGGCTATCGGGTCGTGCGGGTCACGCCGCATTCGCGGACCTGCGTGCGGCTCGACCGGCGCGTCGTCTACCTCGGCGGGCCGTCGGCCCAGCAGCGCTGCCCGGCGGGTCCGATCCTCGGCAGGCGGCGGGCGATCGTCGTCTCCGCACACGGCCGGCGGATCACCGGCGACTCGCGCGCCCTCTCGCGGGCGGGCGCCGGCGGCCCGCTCTCGCCGGCCCGTCCCCGCATCGCCCACGCGAGGCGGTCGGCGAGCGCCTCGGTCGCCGGCTCGATCTTCACCGGGCTCGGCTTCGACACCTGCAGCGCCCCCTCGAGCAAGGCGATGGCGGCCTGGGCCGAATCGCCGTTCCGCGGCGTCGGCATCTACATCGGCGGCGAAAACAGCGCCTGCTCCCAGCCCAATCTGAGCTCCAGCTGGGTCAGCGCCCAGACCACCGCGGGCTGGCACCTCATCCCCACCTACGTCGGCCTGCAGGCGACGACGTCGAGCTGTAGCAGCTGCGCCAAGATGACCACGGTCGCGGCGGGCACGCAGGGGACGGCGGCGGCCGAAGACGCGGTCGCCGAGGCGGGCGCGATCGGGATCGGCGCGAGCAGCCCGATCTACTTCGACCTCGAGTCCTACACGCCGACCACCAGCGCCACCCACGCCGCCCTCACCTTCCTCGAAGCGTGGACGGCCAAGCTCCACCAGCTCGGTTACCAGTCGGGCGTCTACTCCTCGAGCGGCTCCGGGATCGCCGACGTCGCCGACCAGGTCGGCACCGGCTACCAGCTCCCCGACGCGATCTGGATCGCCGACTGGAACAACCAGCAGAGCACGGCCGAGGCGGTCGTCCCGGAAAGTGCCTGGGCCAACCACCAGCGCATCCACCAGTACCGCGGCGGCCATGACGACACCTACGGCGGCGTCACGATCAACGTCGACAGCGACTACGTCGACGGGCCGACGGTCGGGGTCGGCACGCCGCCGGTCGGCGAATCCGACCCGATCGGCACGCTCGAACTGACCGGCGCGCCGGCGAAGGGACAGCTGCGGGTGAAAGGCTGGGCGCTCGACCCCGATGCGCCGACCGAAACGCTCGCGATCGACGTGGTCGTCGGCGGGCGCGAAGGTCAGAAGGGCGTCGAAACCTACGAACTGGGCCAGGTCGCCGACCAGGCGCGGCCCGACGTCGCCGCCTCGCACAAGCTGGCAGGGGCCAACCACGGCTTCGACGCCCGCCTGGTCACGATCAAGTCGGGGCCCGAGCCGGTCTGCGTCTACGCGGTCAACGTGGCGCTCGGCGGCAACCGGCTGCTCGGCTGCCGGACGACGACGATCCCGGTCGCCGTCACCCTCTCCGGCCTGCGGGCCACCCGCTCCGGGATCGCGGTGAACGTCAGCTGCGAATTCCCCGCCGGGACCGAATGCCCCGGACAGCTCGGCCTCCGCACCACCTTCAGGGTGGCCACGCCGCGCCGTCGCAAACCGCCGCGGATCCACGCGGTGACCCGCTCGCTCGGCCGGCGCACCTTCCATCTGAGCGGCGCCAGCTGGCATCGCTTCGTCCTGCCGCTCTCCGCCAGGGGGCGCAAGCTGCTGCGTAAACGGGGCAAGCTGCGCACCCTGCTCGTCGCCTCGATCCCCGGCGGACAGCGCACCGCCGGCCTGCCGCTCAGATCCCGCGCGGCGCGGCGCTAGGGCTCAGTCGCCGAGCGCCTCGCGCAGGCGGGCGATCTCGCCTTTCAGCTCGAGCAGATCGGCCTCCAGCCGGTCGAGCCGCGCCGTCTCGTCGGCGACCGACGCACCGGCCCCGCGGTCGACCTTCGTTAAGTCGCCGGAACCGTGGTCGACCTTTGTTCGGTTATCCGTAACTAAGGACGACCGCGCCTCGGCGGGCTGGTCGGACACCAGCTCCACCGCGTCCTCGCCGCCCAGCACCTGCTCGTAGCGGTCCTCCTTCTGGCCCGGGCGGCGGGGATGCCGGATCGCGAAGCCGCGCCCGATCAGTCACTCGAGCACCTCGTGCACGGCCGCCAGGTCGGCGAAGCCATGCAGCCGCTCGGTCCGGCCCTTCAGCTCGCCCGGCGTCTGCACGCCGCGCAGCATCAACACCGCGAGCACCGCCAGCTCCGCATCGTCGACGTCGAGCGCCTCGTTCAGCAGGTGGCGGTACTTGCGCGCCCGCGAGCCGGCCCCGCTCGCCAGTCGCGTCCAGCCGCGCAGCGCCGTCCGCCGCAGCGCCTCCGACACCGTCGCCTCGTCGTAGTCGACCACCGGATCGCGGTTGGTCGACTGGTTGCAGGCGAGCCGCAGCGCGTTCAGCGAGAGTGGATAGACGTCCGGCGTCGTCCGCTGCTTCTCGACCAGACAGGCGACGACGCGGATCTCGACGGCATCGGGCTCGGCAGACACGGGACGCTCCTAGGCCCGGTCGGGCCGCTCGGGGTAGAGCTCGTCGATCGTGACGAGGGCGCGGTAGGGCGCCGCGGCGGCGGCTTCGATCCGCTCCGCCCCACCCGCCAGGCGGTCGACCACGGCGACGACGCCGGCGATCTCGAGCCCCTCCTCGCGGCAGCGCTCGATCGCCTTCGCGGTCGAGCCGCCGGTGGTCACCGTGTCCTCGACGACCAGGCACCTGGCCCCCGGCTCGACCGGCCCCTCGACCCAGCGCTGCAGCCCGTGCTCCTTGCGCTCGCCGCGCACGAAGAAGGCGAGGAGATCGTCCCCGGCCGGTACCGCCAGCGCCGCGCACGAGGGCGGGATCGCCGCGGTCGCCGGCCCGCCGACCGCCGTCGCGCCGAGCTCATGGGCCGCCGCCGCGATCAGCTCCCCGGCCGCCCGGAAGCCGCCCGGCCGCATCAGCGTCCGCCGCGCGTCGACGTAGTACTGGGCGACCGTCCCGCTCGCCAGCGTCACTTCGCCGATCACCAGCGAATGCTCGCGCAGTTCGCCCAGCAGGGTGCGCTTGGCGGCGTCGAGATCGGTCACTTCGCGTCGGCCCGACTCATCTCAGAAGACGAAGATCGACTCACCGTAGTGAAGCTGTTCGTAGATCCGCGGCTGGTCGGCGATGAAGGTCCGCACGCAGCCGTGGCTGGCGGCGTAGTCGGGGACTTCGGCATAGCCGTGGACCGCATAGCCGTTGTGCCAGTAGAAGGAGTAGTACATCCCCTCCGAGTTGTAACCCGGTTCCTGGCGGTAGAAGCTGTAGTGGCCGGTGATCGTCGGGGTCGAGGGCTTGCCGGTGGAGACCGGGTAGATCGCGAACGGCCTGCCGCCCTTGACCAGCACCAGCACCTGCTTGGCCAGCGACACCTCGGCGTGTTCGCCGGCGTCCGGGTAGGAGACGTGGTAGCCGCCCTTGCCCTCGAAGACCGCCTTGAGGATCCCCGGGCCGGCCTTTTTGGTGCGGTCCAGGTCGTTCACCTTGCGGTAGGCGAGCACCTCGCGGCCGAGCCGCGCGGTGAAGCATCTGCCGCCGCCGCTGACGTAGCCCATCTTCGCCAGGTGGGCCTTGAAGACCTCGACGACGGGGCCGCATCCGCCGCGCTTCAGCTTCGGGTAGGTGACCCTCCAGCTCTTGCGCATGGTCGAGTCGGCGCCCAGCGTCGCGGTCGCCGCGTGGTGGGCGGAGACCGCGTACCTGCCGCCTTCCTTGACGACGACGCTCGACTCGAAGGTGCCGGTTTCGTCGGGGCCCTGCCGGACGGCGACCTTGCGGCCGACCAGGCGGTGACCGTCCAGGTAGAAGGTGACTTCGACCCGCTGGCCGGGGACGAAGGGGGTGACCGTGCCGGTGACCGGCACCGTGTCGAGGATCGTTGCCTTGCCGCCGTGCAGGTGACCGACGTCGATCTTCACCGTCGCATGCGGCACCGCCGGCGGCTTGCTCGGCTTCCCCGTTCCCTTGCCGGGCGCCGCGGCGGCGGCGGCGGGCATCGCCAGGAGCGCGGCTGCTCCGACGGCGAGGGCGAGACGGCGGATCACGACGAGATCCTACTGTCCGATCAGCGCGATCGAGTTGTTCAGCATGTGCAGGAGGATGCCCGGCACGATCGAGCCGGTCCGCTCGTAGAGCAGCGCCAGGAGGAAGCCGAAGACGATCAGCGGCGGCACCGCGGTGACCCCGGTCAGCGCGTGGAGACCGCCGAAGACGAGCCCGGTGACGAGCGCGGCCGCCAGCCGCGGCAGCTTCTCGCGCAGCCCACCGAACAGCATGCCGCGGAAGCAGAGCTCCTCGCCGATCGGGGCGGCGATCACGATCAGCAGGATCTGCACCGCGGTCGGCCCGAAGCTTTCGGCGATGTCCTTCTGCTTCGGTTCGGTGATCACCAGCGAGTAGAAGATGGTGAAGGCGAGGTAGAGGGCGAAGGCCAGCGCCATCCAGCCGAACGCCGAGGCCCTGAAGGTGCGCACGCCGAGCCGGTCGAGCACCTCCCGCGGCCCCTTCGCGCCGCGCATCAGCGCCAGGCCGATCGGCACCGCGAGGAAGCCGAGCTCGGTCGCCGCCTGGGCGATGATGCTGCCGGTGGTGCCGAGTTCGTCCTTCGCACCTTCGGTGAAGGCGAGGCTCGGCAGGCCCAGCATCAAGCCGACGAAGAGCGCCGCGACCACGCCGAGCAGCCCCGCCCACGGGCCCCAGTTCGACGGGGGGAAGGAGCGCTGCGATTTGGCGACGCCGGCGGCGGCTAGGTTGGCCTCCATGCCGTCGGCAGTCTCACAGGTCTCCCGCGGGACGCGGACCCGGCTGACGATCCTGCGCCGGCTGCTGGCGCTCGGCGCGATCCTGGTGATCGGGGCGATCGCCCTCGCCCAGTTCACCTCGCTCGGCAGGCTGGCCGCCGGGATCTTCGCCTCGACCGCGGTGCTCGGCCTGATCATCGGCTTCGCCGCCCAGAACACGATCTCCAACGTGATCGCCGGGGTGCTGATCGCGGTCACCCAGCCGATCCGGATCGGCGACCGGATCGGCTTCGAAGAACGCGAAGGCCGCGTCGCCGACATCACCCTCTCCTACACCTACGTCGACCCCGGCGACGGCAGCCGCATCGTCATCCCCAACCAGCTGCTGGTCGAAGGGATCGTCCACAACCACTCCGGGGCGGACTCGCAGGGCTAGGGCCTTAGGCTCTGGACGATGACGCAGCGGGGTCGGCGCCGACAGCGGCGCCGCGGCAGCATCGGGACCAGGGTGGCGATCGTCGCCGGGGTGCTGCTCGCGCTGATCGCGATCGCCGCGATCGGGGTGACGACCTGGGTCCTGGACGTGGCCGCCGACGCGCCCTCGCTGGCCAGCTGCAAGCACGCCGGGAACCACGGCAACTCGGTGATCTACGCGGCGGACGGGGGGCGGCTGGGGACGATCGTCTCGCCCGAAGCGAGCGATCCGGTCCAGCGGTCGAAGATCCCGCGCAGGCTGGAACAGGCGACCGTCGCGATCGAGGACCAGCGCTTCTTCCAGCACGGCGGGCTCGACACGCTCGGGATCCTGCGCGCCGCGGTGACCGACCTGGAAGCGGGCGAAGCGGTCGAGGGCGGCTCGACGATCACCCAGCAGCTCGTCCGCAACCTCTGCATCGCGCACCCCGAGAAGACGCTCGAACGGAAGATCGAAGAAGCGAAGCTGGCGCTCGAGTACTCCGAACATCACTCGAAGCGGCAGATCCTCGGCCAGTATCTGAACACCGCGACCTACGGGACGGTAGAAGGCTCGACCGCGGTCGGGGTCGGCGCCGCCGCGCGGATCTACTTCTCGAAGCCGGTCTGGAAGCTCGACACCGTGCAGCTGGCGCTGCTCGCCGGCCTCCCCCAGGCGCCCTCCCAGTACAACCCGCTGCTCAACCCGCGGGCGGCGAAGGCGCGCCGCAACGAGGTCCTGCAGAAGATGGCGAAGCTCGGCTACCTGGCGCCGCCGCGGGCGCGGACGCTCGAAACGCGTGGTCTGGGACTGAGTCCCTCCGATGACTATTTCGCCCACCGCGAGCCCTACTTCTTCGACTACGTCGAACACCTCTTGATCGGGCACTACGGGGCCCAGACGGTGCGCCACGGCGGCCTCCAGGTCCACACCACGCTCGACCCGGAGCTGCAGCGGGTCGGCCTCGAAGCGATGCACGCAACCCTCCCCTACTCGACCGACCCGGCCTCGGCGCTGGTCTCGATCGACCCCCGCAACGGCGACGTGCGGGCGATGGTCAACAGCACCGACTACGGGCAGGATCAGTTCAACCTGGCGGCGCAGGGGCACCGGCAGCCGGGGTCCACCTTCAAGGCCTTCGTCCTCACCACCGCGATCAAGCAGGGCATCGATCCCTACGCGACCTACTACGAATCGAAGCCGCTCGATCTGGACCTGCCCCAGTGGGGGCACTGGGAAGTCCACACCGCCGACGAGGGCTACCAGGGGACGATCAACCTGCAGCAGGCGACGGTCACCTCCGACAACACCGTGTTCGCGCAGCTCGACCTCGACGTCGGGCCGCAGAACGTCGCCGCGACGGCGAAGTCGATGGGGATCGCCACCCGCCTGCAGGGCCTGCCGGCGGAAGGGATCGGCGGCCTGAGATACGGGGTCAGCCCGCTCGAACTGAGCGATGCCTACGCGACGCTCGCCTCGGGTGGGGTTCGCCATCGGCCGGTCGCGATCGCCAAGGTCGTGCGTCCCGGCGGCAAGGTCGAACACCCGCAGAGCCCGCAGCCGCAGCGGGTCCTGAGCCCGGCGGTCGCCTGGCAGGTGACGCGCCTGCTGCGCGACAACATCACCGAAGGGACCGGCACCGCCGCCTACACCGGCTGCGTCGGGCAGGCGGGGAAGACCGGCACCACCGACGACGAGACCGACGCCTGGTTCTCCGGCTACCAGCCGAACCTGGCGACCGCGGTCTGGGTCGGCTACCCGGAATCGAACGCGATCTCGATGACCGACGTGCACGGGATCGTCGTCTTCGGCGGCACCTTCCCGGCCGAGATCTGGCACTCGCTGTACGCCGACGCCGGGGTGCCGTGCGAGGAATTCGACGAACCGGAAGAACGGATCGAATGGGGTCCGGGGTATGGCCAGTTCACCGCGAACGCGCCGGGGACGAAGGGCTCGAAGCGGAAGAAAGGGCACGGCGGCGGGAGCGGCGCGGGCGAAGAAGCGCTGCCTGGACAGGCGGCGGTCGGCGGCTACGACCCCAACGCCTACGCCCCCGGCGTGGGACAGGAACCGGCCCCGGTGCCACCGCTGCCGCCCGCGGACGGCGGCCCCGAACCAGGGGTCGCGGCGGGCAAGGCCGCAGGCGAATGACCACCGGCGACCTCCATGTTGATGGGCCGAAAAGTCCTCTATATCAGGACTTTTCGGCCCATCAACATCGGGCCACGGGCAGGTAGCGGAGCATTTCGCCGGGGCTCGCCTATGGCCTGATGTGGGCGGGGTTCCTCGCCTACCTCGGCGTGCTGGCGGTCGCGCCGCGGCTGGGCGGGCGCGCCGTCGGCGCGCTGATCCTGCTCGCCGTCCTCGCCTTCGCCTGCGCCCCTGTCCTCCTCTCCCACGACGCCTTCAGCTACGTCGACTACGCGCGGCTCGGCGTGCGCCACGGGCTCGACCCCTACGTGAACGCGCCCGACGCCGTGCCCGCCGACCCCGCCTTCGCCCACGTCACCTGGACCGAAACCCCGAGCGCCTACGGGCCGCTCTTCACGCTCGCCACCTACCCGCTCGCCTGGCTGCCGGTCGGCGCAGCGGTCGCCGTCCTGAAGGCGGTCGCGGCGATCTCGGTGCTGGGACTGGCCTGGGTCGTCGCGCGCCTCGCCGCCTGGCGGGGGGTCGACCCGGCCCGCGCCGCCGCCTTCGTCGCGCTCAACCCGCTGGTCCTCGTCCACGTGGTCGGCGGCGCCCACAACGACGGCCTCGCGATGCTCCTCGCCACCGTCGGCGTCGCCGCCTTGGCCGTCCGCCGCGAGCCCATGGCCGGCGCCTCCCTCGTCGCGAGCGCCGCCGTCAAGTCCTCCACCCTCTTCGTCGCCCCCTTCGCCCTCCTCACCACCGCCCGCACCCAGATGTTGATGGGCCGAAAAACCCTCTATATCAGGACTTTTCGGCCCATCAACAGGCTGGCCGGGGGGGCGCTTGGGGGGGCGGTGGTGATCGGGGCGGCGGCGTACCTCGGGTTCGGCTGGGAGTGGCTGCACGCCTTCGGGCTGGCCGGGGAAAACCAGGGACGGACGAGCCACCTCTCGATCCCGGTCACCTTCGCCCGGCTGACCGGGATCGACGAGCCGGCGGTGCGGGTCGCGGCGCTCGCGATCTTCGCGGCGGCGCTCGCCGGGCTCCTCGCCTGGACCTGGCGCGGCGCCGACTGGATCCGCGCCGCCGCCTGGGCGGGGACGGGCCTGCTGCTCGCCACCTCCTGGCTCCTCCCCTGGTACCTGATCTGGCCGCTGCCGCTCGCCGCGGTCGCCCGCGACCGCCTCCTCGCCTGCGTCCTGCTCGCCCTCACCGCCTACCAGCTGGGCGCCCGCATCCCCCTTTAGGCGCTCAGAGGATTTCCGGGGCGTGCGCCCGGGTCCCTTCGGCGTCGGCTTCTTGCTCCTCCGGCGAGGCGTGGAGGATGCCGGTGTGGATGGTCCAGCCCTGGTGCCGGCCGATCGCCGTCACCGCGCCGACGTAGATCAATTCGGCGACCGTCATCACACCGCGCACGGCGATCGAGATCAGCGACCCGACCGCGAAGCTGCGGCTCGGCAGCGCCGCCTTCACCGCCCAGGCGAACGCCGCGTCGCGGACGCCGAGCCCGGCCGGCGCGACCAGCGTCACCAGCGCCGCGAAATAGCCGATCGCCTGCGCCGATCCGACCAGCAGGATGTCGTCGTAGGGGATGTGGGTGACCGAGCGGGCGACGCTGTAGACGCCGAAGGCGACCACGATCCAGACCAGCGAGTAGTAGACGGTCAGGGCGATCACGTCGCGCAGCGACATCACCACCGGCAGCGGCTCGCGGCCGAACGCCCCCAGCACCTTGTCGGAGAGCGGCCTGAACACCTGCGGGCTGAGGATCAGGATCGCCAGCGGGATCAGCAGCAGCACCGCCCAGCGGATCGGATAGCCCTGCAGATCCGGGTGCCTGATGATGAAGTAGGCGGCGACGACGATCGCCGAGGTGGCGGAGATCGCCTGTTCGTAGACGATCGAGGCGATCGAGATGCGGCGCGGCACCCCGGCCCGCTCGGAGAGCAGCACCCGCCCCAGCACGTAGAGGATGCTGCCCGGCACGTAGCGCGCCAGCAGCGGCTGGCCCCAGGCGACCTGGGCCTGCCCGAAGCCGATCCGGTAGCCGAGGCTGCGCAGCGTCAGGTCCCAGCCGTAGGCGGCGAAGACGAAGTACGCGGGCAGGATGATCAGCGCCGGGATCAGCCAGAGGACGTGGAAGTGGACCCCTTCGCTCTGGATCTCCGACCACTGGTCGATGACGGTGAGGACGAGGAAGCCGAAGACGACGACGGCGAGACCGATCTGCAGCGCGAGGCGCACCCCCTTGCTGCGGGGTGGCCTGGTCCCGAATCGTGCCCCTGCATCACCGATCCGGTGGAGGAGTGGTTGCCGGCGCGCCACTCCCACTGAGGTTAGTGACGTTCTGGGATAGTCAGCCGATGGGTGAGTTCGAGCTGCTGGCGCTGCTGCGCGAGGGGCTGCCGGAGCCGGGCCCTCGGGTACGGCTCGGCAGCGGCGACGACGCGGCGATCAGCGTGCCCGGTGGGGCGGTCGCGACCTCGGTCGACGCGCTGGTCGAGGGCGTCCATTTTCGCCGCCAGACCGCCTCGCCGCGCCAGATCGGCCGCAAGGCGCTCTCCACCGCGCTCTCCGACCTGGCGGCGATGGGGGCCGAGCCGGGCGAGGCCTACGTGGTGCTCGGCGTGCCGGAGGAGATGGGCGAGCCGGAACTGCTCGAGGTCGGCGAGGGGCTCGCCGCGGTGGCGCGGGAGACCGGGACGACGCTCGCCGGAGGCGACCTGACCAGGGCGCCGGCGCTGACCCTGGCGGTGACCGTGACCGGCCACGCGCCGCGTCCCGAGGACCTGGTCACCCGTGCCGGCGCCCGCCCCGGCGACGCCCTCGTCGTGACCGGCGAGCTCGGCGCCGCCGCGGCCGGCCTGCTGCTGCTCGAAGACGACGTGGCGTTCGCAGTTACCCACGCTATGCGACCAGAACTGCGAACTCGGCAGGGGGGGGCGGGCGGCGCGATCGACCCCACGGTCCTCGATGCGCTCCGTCGCCGTCAGCTCGACCCGACCCCGCGGCTCGCC
>DASZZB010000053.1:0-4857 GCA_035545115.1 Solirubrobacterales bacterium
TGCGAACGCCACCGGGGGCGGGGCGAGGCGGGGGCGGGTGGCGGGGGCCGCTCGTGGGATCGATCTTCTAGGGAAGCCTCTCCCTGACTCCCTGCGCCAGTCCCTTCAACCCGCCCGCCTCCTGCTTCCCGCGCCGCCGCAGCTCGAACAAGACCAGCGCGCCGGTTGCCACCCCGCCGACCCCGGCGGCGACCACCGGGCGCACCCAGTTACGCGGGTCGCGCAGGGCCCGTAGCTCGGAGTCGGAGAGCTCCTCGGCCCAGTCCGACAACTCGGTCGCCGCCGCCGCCGAGAGGGCCGTGAAGGTGTCCTCGATCCGCCCTGAGAGCCGCTCCGGCGGCTCGATCGGGCGCAACACGTCGCCGAGCAGCGCCTCGACGTCCCAGGTCGACCCGCCCTGCTCACCCGTGCTCATCGCCCATCTCCTCCTGCAGCTGTTTGATCGCGCGATGGATCAAGACCTTGGTCGCGCCGTCGGAGCGGCCGAGCGCCCGCGCGATCTCGCGGTTGTCCATGCCCAGCGCGAAGCGCATGATCAGCGCCTCGCGGCGGTCGTCGGAGAGCGCGTCGAGGTTGGCCATCACCTGGCGCAGCTCCTCGCGGCCGGCGACCAGCGCCTCGGTGTCGTGACGGGCGGCGATCGGGTCGGCGTTCTCCAGCGGCGTCTGCGGCCGCCGCGAGCGGTCGCGGTAGTAGTTCGAGGCGAGGTTGTGGGCGATCCGGATCAGCCACGGCCGCAGCGGCCGGCCGTCGGACTCGCGCCGCGCCCGGTCGAAGTGCCGGTAGGCCTGCAGGAAAGCCTGCTCGGTGAGGTCCTCGGCGTCGTGGTGGTTGCCCACCCGGTAGTAGGCGTAGGAGTAGACGTCGCGCAGGTGGGCCCGGTAGAAGTCCTCGAAGGCGCGGTCGAGCTCCGCCTTCGCCGCCGGGGCCAGTTCGGCGGGCTCGACGTTCTCCTCGGGGCCGCTCACCGGCCAAGCCTAGACCGCCGAACTGTTCCTTATGCCGGTATGACGGATATAAGGAACAGCCAGACGGGGGGGAGGGACGGGTCATGCGGCTCGCCTCGCCCGCTCGGCGCGGCGCAGCCCCGCCACCCAGTCCTCGGCCTCGACCTCGCCGCGGATCAGCTTCGCCAGCCCCTCGAGCGCTTCCCCCTCGACCCCCGAGGCGGCGACCGCGTCGGCGAGCAGCGGCGTCGTGTCGAGCCCCTCGGACGCCTGCCCGATCAGCGCCGGGATCTCCTCCGCCGGGGTACCGGTGCCGAGCAGCTCGCCGGCCCGCCGGTTGCGCCCGGTCGGCGCCATCATCGTCGCGGTCAGGTCGCCGACCCCGGCGAGGCCGGCGAAGGTCTCGAGCTGGGCGCCGTGCGCGAGGCCGCAGGCGATGCACTCGCGCCAGATCTCGGCGACCGCGATCCCCGCCGCGTTCAGCCCGTGCGGCTCGGCCGCCGCCGCGGCCAGGGCGGCGGCGTTCTTGGCGGCGCCCGCCATCTCCACCCCGACCACGTCGGAGGAGCGCTCGCAGACCAGCCCGGCGCGGTCGAAGACCTCGCCGAGCTGGGCGCGCAGGTCCGGATCGGCCGAGCCGAGGACCAGGGCGGCGGAGCCGGAGACCGCCTCCGCCGCGTGGGCCGGACCGCCGAGGCAGGCGATCGCCCGCGCCCGCACCCTTTCGCCGACATACTCCGAGGGCAGCTGGCCCTGGGGCGCGACCAGACCCTTGGTGAGGAGCAGGATCGAGGAGCGGTCGCCGGCCCGGTCGGCGATCGAGCCGACCGCGGCGGGCAGCGATTTCGAGGGGATCGCGAGGATGATCAGGTCGAGACCCGCCAGCTCGATCTTGGCGGCCGGGCGGACGTCGATCGAGTCCGGCAGCGGCACCCCAGGCAGATAGCGACGGTTCTCGCCGGCCTCGATCAGTTCGCCGGCGGCGACGCCGGTGCGGGCGCCGAGCTGCACCTCGAGGCCGCCGCGGGCGAGCAGCACGGCGATCGCCGTCCCCCAGCTGCCCGCCCCGATCACGGCGGCCCGCCGCATCGGCGGCAACCCACCCAGGTCTTCCCACTGCAGCAGCACGTTGGGCCAGATCCGCGCGGTCACCGTTTCCGCCAGCGCCTGCGAGGGCTCCTCGGCGCGCGGGAAGGTCCTCGCCTTGCCGCAGCGGACCTTCACCTTGCGCGGCCGGATCCGCCAGCCGCGGCGCACCCCTTCGGTGCCGAGCACGGCGGTCGGCAGGACCGGCGCGCCGGTCTGCAGGGCGAGCCGCCCGACCCCGCGGCGCGGGTTGGCGAGGCTGCCGCTGCGGATCCGCGTCCCCTCCGGGAAGATGCAGAGCGTCCCGCCCCGTTCGACCACCAGGCGGGCGGTCTCCATCGCCTCCTCGTCGGCGGCGCCGCGGCGGATCGGGAAGGCGCCGAGGCGGGAGAGGAACCAGGCCTGCAGCGGCTTCTCGAAGAGCTCGACCTTGGCGACGTAGTTCATCGGCCGGCGCCAGGGCAGGCAGGCGCCGACGACGAAGGGGTCGAGGAAGCTGCGGTGATTGGCGGCGACGATCAGGCCGCCGCGGACATGGCGCGCGTGCGCCCGCCCGGCGCGCGAGAGCCGGAAATAGACGAGGAAGAAGGGGACGAAGAACAGCCGGACGACCACGTAGAGCGGCCAGTTGACGCTGTGGGCGCGGGTATAGGCGTGCTGCGCCGCGAGACGCTCGTCGGAGATCACGCCATCGGCTACACGGGTCCCCCGGGAGGGTTACGGGGCGCTCAGGTCGGCGCGGTGCGCGGGTTGACCACCGGGCGCAGGTGCGGTTCGACCTCGTCGCGCAGGTGCTCGAAATCGGGCGGCAGCGAGAGCTTCTCGCCGAGGTGCTCGAGCGGCTCGTCGACGGTGAAGCCGGGGCCCCGGGTGGCGATCTCGAACAGCACCCCGCTCGGCTCGCGGAAGTAGATCGACCTGAAGTAGAAGCGGTCGATCTCCGGGGTCGGCCGGGCACCGGCGGCGATCGCCTTGTCGCGCCAGACCAGGTGCTCCTCGATCGAGGAGGACCAGGCGACGTGGTGGACCGAGCCGGCGCCCTGGACGCCGCGCTCGGCGGGCGGCGGATCGTAGATGTAGAGGCCGCCGCGCTCGGCGCCGCGCGCCTCCCAACCCGCCTCGGTCGGCTCGAACTCGAGCGCCTCGAGCAGGGCGGAGCTTGCCTCCGGCGCCGCCGCATAGGCACGCGCCGCGTGGAAGCCCTGCAGGGCGAGCTCGCGCGGGATCTCCGGATGGTCGGCGATCAGCGGCGGGTCGGGCACGTCGGCGGCCAGCAGCTCGTGGTCGAGCCCCTCCGGGTCGGAGAAGTGGAGGCTGTCGCCCTCGCGGCGCGTCTCGACCGCGTGGGCGCCGAGCCGTCCCTCCCAGAAGTCGAGCGACTCCGGCGAGCCGACCCGCCAGACGATCCGGTGCACCATCCCGGCGCCGGGCCGACCGCGGGCCGCGCCGGGGTACTCGAAGAAGGTCAGGTCGCCGCCCGGATCGCCCTCCTCGTCGGCGAAGAACAGGTGGTAGACGGTCGGGCTGTCCTGGTTGACGGTCTTCTTGACCAGCCGCAGTCCCATCACCCCGGCGTAGAAGTCGACGTTGCGCTGGGCGTTCTCGGTGATCGCGGTGATGTGGTGGATGCCTTCGAGCTTCATGCGTCGCATCCACGTATACCATCCGACCGATGAAGCCCTGGCGACGGAGGACGGTCAAAGGGCTGATCGTCCTCGGCACCATCTTCGCCTTCCTCAGCGTCTTCGCGATCTGGGTCGAGCGCCAAGCCCTCGACACGGGCGAGTGGGTCCACACCTCGGGCCGGCTGATCCAGAACCCGACGGTCCGCACCGCGGTCGGCGAATACCTGGTCGAACAGCTCTACGAAAACGTCGACGTCGAAAAGGAACTGGAATCGATCCTGCCCGGCGACACCAAGGAACTGGCCGGGGCGGCGGCGGGCGGGCTGCGCCAGGTGGCCGGGACCGGGGCCGAAAAGGTGCTGGAAACCGGCACCGCCCAGTCACTCTGGGAAACCGCCAACCGGACCGCCCACGAACAGCTGATGGCGGTGCTGGAAAACAAGAAAGAAGCGGTCAGCACCGCCAACGGCGAAGTGAAACTGAACCTCGGCAGCCTGCTGACCAACCTCGCCGGGCAGATCGGCCTGGCCAAGGACCTGGCCGAAAAGCTGCCGCCGGACGCGGGCCAGATCACGATCCTCAAGTCCGACCAGCTGAAGACCGCGCAGGACATCGTCGTCGCGATCAAGGGGCTGGCGCTGCTGCTCTCGATCCTCACCTTCCTCATCTTCGGGCTGGCGATCTACCTGACCCAGGGCGGGCGCTGGGTGACGGTGCTGTTCAGCGGCGTCGGGCTGATCGTCGCCGGGCTCCTGGTCGTGGTGCTGCGCCACGTCGCCGGCGGGGTGGTCGTCGACCAGTTGGTGAAACAGCAGAACGTGAAGCCGGCGGCCGAAGCGGCGTGGTCGATCGGCACCTCGCTGATGGTCTCGATCGCGACGACGGTGATCATCGTCGGCGTCCTCTTCTCGGTGGCGGGTTGGCTGGCCTCGCCGACCGGTTCGGCGCGGGGGACGCGGCGGGTGCTCGCGCCCGCGCTCGGCCGCTACCTCCCCTACTGCTACGGCGGCCTCGCGGTGATCCTCGGCATCTACCTGCTGTCGGCGTCGGGGGTCGGGCTGCGCACGTTCCTCACCGTCGTCGTGATCGGCGTGATGGCCGCCTTCGGGCTGCGCGAGCTGAGCCGGCAGACCGCGGAGGAATTCCCCGGGCTGACCTTCGGCGAGGTCGTCGCGCCGACCCGGCAGAAGATCGCCACG
>DASZZB010000054.1:0-16894 GCA_035545115.1 Solirubrobacterales bacterium
AGGAGCTTCGAGGCGATCGCCTGCGCCCGCAGCGTCAGCTCGGGGTGCAGCTGCTTCTCGAAGCGGGCCGAGGCCTCCGAGCGCAGCGAGAGGCGGCGCGAGGTCCGCAGGATGTTGGGACCGTTCCAGCTCGCCGCCTCGAGCAGGAGGTCGGTGGTCTCGTCGGAGACCTCCGAGACCTGGCCGCCCATCAGCCCGGCGATGCCGGTCGGCCGGTCGCGATCGCAGACGAGGACGGTCTCGGGGCCGAGCTGCCGCTCGATCCCGTCGAGCGTCGTCATCTTCTCCCCCTCGCGGGCGGCGCGGACGATCAGCTCGCCGCCGGGGACCTTGCCGAGGTCGTAGGCGTGCAGCGGCTGCGCGGTCAGCAGCATCACGTAGTTGGTGATGTCGACGACGTTGGAGATCGGCCGCTGTCCGGCGGCGGCGAGCCGGGCCTGCAGCCAGAGCGGCGAGGGACCGATCTTGACGTCGCGAAAGACGCGGGCGGTGAAGCGCGGGCAGAGGTCGGGGACCTCGACCGTGATCTTGGCGAAGTCCGAGGCGTCGCCCGCGCCCGTGGCCATGGCGTCTTCCTCCCAGGGCGCGGCGGCGAGCGTCGCGCCGGTCACCGCGTGGACCTCGCGCGCCACCCCGTAGACGCCGAGGCAGTCGCTGCGGTTCGGCGTCACCTCGATCTCCAGCACCGGCTCGGCCAGCGGGATCACCGCGGCCAGCGGCGTGCCCGCGGCGAGCCCGTCGTCGAGCACGAGCGTGCCCTCGTGGTCGTCGCCGATCTCGAGCTCGTCGGCGGCGAGGATCATCCCTTCCGAGGCGACCCCGCGCAGCTTCGCCTTGCGCAGCTTCTCGCCGCCCGGCATCCGCGCCCCCGGCAGCGCCACCGCGACGGTCTGGCCGGCGGCGACGTTGGGGGCGCCGCAGACGACCGTCCGCGGACCGTCCTCGCCGACCTCGACCGTGCAGACGCGCAGCCGGTCGGCGTCGGGGTGCTGAACGGCCTCGGTCACCTTGCCGACGACGAAGTTGTCGGGCGCGGGCGGGCCGACGAGGTCGAGCCGCTCGACCTCGGTGCCGGTCATCACCAGCCGCTCGGCCAGCTCCGCGGCCGCGAGGCCCGGGTCGCAGTGCTCCTTCAGCCAGCTGTAAGGCACCCTCATGCGAACTGCTCCAGCAGCCGCACGTCGTTGTCGAAGAAGCGGCGCAGGTCGGGGATCGCGTGGCGCAGCATCGCCACCCGCTCGATCCCGAGGCCGAAGGCGAAGCCCTGCACCCGCTCGGGGTCGTAGCCCTTCTCCTCGACGAAGCCGAGCACGTTGGGGTCGACCATCCCGGCGCCGAGGATCTCGATCCAGCCCTGGCCCTTGCAGAGGTTGCAGCGCCCGCCATCCGGCAGGACGCCGGTCCCCTCGCACTGGAAGCAGGAGACGTCGACCTCGACGCTCGGCTCGGTGAAGGGGAAGTAGTGGGGCCGCAGCCGCACCTCGCGGGTGTCGCCGAAGAGCGCCCGCGACATCGCCAGGAGCGTCCCCTGCAGGTCGGCGAGGGTCAGCCCCTCGGCCACCGCCAGCCCCTCCATCTGGTGGAACATCGGGCTGTGGGTGGCGTCGGAGTCGCGCCGGTAGACCTTGCCGGGGATGACGATGAAGATCGGCGGGCCCTGCGTCTCCATCGCCCGGATCTGCATCGGCGAGGTGTGCGTGCGCAGCAACACATCGGGGTGGGACTGGATGTAGAAGGTGTCCTGGAGCTGGCGGGCGGGATGGCCGACCGGGTGGTTCAGGGCGGTGAAGTTGTAGTAGTCGTGCTCGACCTCCGGGCCTTCGGCGACCTCGTAGCCGAGCCCGACCATGACGTCCTCGATCAGCCGCGTGGTGCGGGCGATCAGGTGCTGGTGGCCGCGCGGCCGCGGCGGCGCGCCCGGCAGCGTCACGTCGATCCGGTCGGCGACCAGGCGGGCGTCGAGCTCGGCCGCCTCGAGGCGCTCGGCGCTACGGGCGATCAGGCCTTCGAGCTCCTTGCGGGCCTTGTTGGCGGCGCCGCCGACCGGGCCGCGTTCCGCCGCCGGCAGGTCGGCGATCCCGCGCAGGATCCCGGTCAGCTCGGCCTTGCGCCCGAGGAAGGAGACGCGCAGCTCCTCCAGCTCGGCGCTCGAGGAGGCGGCGACGATCGCCTCCGTGGCGGCGATCCGGATCTTCTCGATCTGCTCAAGCACCTTTGCGCTCCTCACCCATCCGCGCGCACGCTACCGCCGCCGCGGCGGCGACGTTGAGTGACTCGGCGCCTTCTTGCAGGGGAATCGTGGCGGAGCCCGCGCAGGCGGCCACCACCTCGGCGCGCAACCCGTCGCGCTCGGCGCCGAGGCAGAGCGTCGCCGCGCCGGCCAGGAGGTCGAGACCGGCGCCGCCGTGGGCGACGAGGGCGACGCGGGGCGCGGGGGTCTCCTCGACGCCGGAGACCGCGGCCGGGGGACGGGCGAACACCGAGCCCATGCTGGCCCGGGTCGCCTTCGGGCCGAACGGGTCGGCGCAGTCGGGACCGAGCGCGACGGTCGCGTCGAGCAGGGCGTGGGCGGTGCGGACGATCGCGCCGACGTTGCCGGGATCGCCGACGCCGTCGAGGTAGACGCAGGGCGCCCGCGCAGGGCGCGGCTCCGGCCGCGGCCAGACCGCGATCGCCCGGGTGCCCGAGCCGAGCGAGGACACGGAGGCGAGCAGCCCGGGCTCGACCTCGTCGTAGTCGAGACCCCCACCACCGCGGTCGACCTTCGTTACGGATAGGTTCACCAAGGTCGACCGCGCTCCGGCGGCGACGAGCACGAACCGCGGTTCGGCACCCGCCGCCAGGCCGGCCGTGAGCAGATCCTCTCCCTCGGTCGCGAACAGGCCCTCGCGCTCGCGGTGCTTGCGCTCGCGCAGCCTGCGGACCAGCTTCAGCTTCTCGTTGTCTTTGCTCTGGATCACTTTGTGGGCCACTTTGCTTTGGATCTCCAAACGAAAACGGGCCGCTTTCGCGGCCCGCCCGGGAGTCTTGAGAAGTGTCGGCCTGAGCTCAGGCGGCGGCACCCTCCCGGGCTATCTCCACGAATCGGCGGAACCCCTCCGGGTCCGAGACGGCGATCTCGGCCAGCATCTTGCGGTTCACCTCGACCTCGGCCCGGTTGAGGCCGTGCATCAGCTCCGAGTAGCTCATGCCCTCCTGCCGCGCGGCGGCGTTTATCCGGGTGATCCAGAGCCGGCGGAAGGTCCGCTTGCGGTTGCGACGATCCCGGTAGGCGTACATGCCCGACCGCTGCACCTGCTCTTTGGCGAACCGGTAGGAGGAATGCTTGCGCCCGAAGTAGCCCTTGGCTTCCTTCAGCACCTTGCGGCGCTTCTTGCGCGCGTGGACGCTGCGCTTGACGCGGCTCACTTGCCGCCCCCAAGGAGCTTGCGCACGTTCGGCACGTCGACTTTCGCGATCTGCGCGGGTTTCGCCATGTTCCGCTTACGCTTCGGCGACTTTTTCTCCAGGATGTGACTGGAGTACGCGTGACGACCGCGGATCTTGCCGGTGGCCGACTTCTTGAAGCGCTTCTTGGCGCCGGAATGGGTTTTCATCTTCGGCATACGGGCTCGACATTGAAGCAGACCGGCGCTCCTCGCCGAAGTCGGGCCTGCGGCGTGGATAGTGTGGCCCTCCGATGAGGCTTCTCTACGTCGTCGGCACGCGGCCCAACTTCGTCAAGACCGCCCCGGTGATCGCCGCGATGCGGGCCCGGGTGCCGGACGGCCGCCACGCGATCGTCCACACCGGCCAGCACTACGACCGGCTGATGTCGGAGGTCTTCCTCGAGGAGCTGGGCGTGCCCGCCCCCGACCACATGCTGGCGGTCGGCTCGGGCACCCACGCCGCCCAGACGGCGCGCACGATGGAGCGCCTCGAGCCGGTGATCGAGGCCGAGCGTCCCGACCTCGTGGTCGTCCCCGGCGACGTCAACTCGACCCTGGCGGCGGTGCTGACCGCGGTCAAGATGGGAGTCCCGGTCGCTCATATCGAGTCGGGCCTGCGCAGCTTCGACCTCTCGATGCCCGAGGAGGTCAACCGGATCGTCGCCGACCGCTTCTCCTCCCACCTCTTCCTGCACTCCGAGGAGGCGGTCGGCAACCTGCGCGCCGAAGGGATCGCGGCCGAGCGGATGCACCTGGTCGGCAACACGATGATCGACACCCTGGTCGCGCTCGGCGACCGGATCGCGGCGGCCGGCGCGGCGGCCCGGCTCGGCCTCTCCCCCGGCTCCTATCTCCTCGTCACCCTGCACCGCCCGGCGCTGGTCGACGGGCCGCTCCTGGCCGAGACGATCGCCCGCCTCGGCCGGCTGGCGGAGGAGATGCCGGTCCTCTTCCCGGTCCACCCACGGACGCGCAAGATGCTGGAGTCGCTGGAGCTCCCCACGCCGGCGGGGCTTCTCCTCACCGAGCCCTTCGGCTACCTCGACTTCCTCTCGCTGGTCGGCGACGCGCGCGCCGTCCTCACCGACTCGGGCGGGATCCAGGAGGAGACGACCTACCTCCGCGTCCCCTGCTTCACCCTGCGCGCCAACACCGAGCGCCCCGTGACGGTCGAGCTCGGCACCAACACCCTGCTCGGCCTCGAGCCCGCGGCGATCGCCGAGATCCCCGCGGCGCTCGCCGAGAGCCCCGCGGGGCGGTCTGAGCCTCCCCCGCTCTGGGACGGCAAAGCGGCCGAGCGCATCGCCGACATCCTCGCCCCGGCCGACCCGGAGCTGCTGACCGCGTAGATCGGGCGGCGACAGCGGGACGGCAAGGGACCCCGGGTCTGTAGGCGCGAGAACGTCACAGACCGTCCTCGATTCCCATTACTCAAAAAACTGCACGGTTAGTTATCCGCGTATAGGGCCGGTTCCTAACCGTGCAGTTTTTTGAGTGATGGGGGACGTGAAATCTTCGTGACGAACGTCCGTCCTGACCGCGGACGGAAGGTCCGATGGACCCCCGAACGAACCTCCACGCTGTTCGTGGGAGAGGGGGTCCATCGGACCTCCCCTCAGAGCGCTCAGCCCTCGGCGGCAGTGGCGTCGGCCGCAGTATCCGCGTCGACGGTGGGAGTGCCCTCCGCCAGCGCCTCTTTGGTCGGCGCCAGCAGCATGCTCATGTTGCGGCCTTCCTGCAGCGGCGCGGTCTCGATCGTGCCGAGCCCGCCGAGGTCCTCGAAGAGCTTCTGCAGCAGCGCCCGCCCGCGCTCCGGGTGGGCCTGCTCGCGGCCGCGGAACATGATCGTGACTTTGACCTTGTCGCCGTGCTTGAGGAACCGTTCGACGTGGCCCTTCTTGGTGTCGTAGTCGTGCGTGGCGATCTTCGGCCGCAGCTTGATTTCGCGGATGTTGACCTGCTGCTGGTGCTTGCGCGCCTGCTTCTGCTTCTGCTCCTGCTCGTATTTGTACTTCGAGTAGTCGAGCATCCGGGTGACCGGCGGCTTCGAGTTCGGCGCCACCTCGACCAGGTCGAGATCGGCGTCCTGGGCGCGGCGCAGCGCCTCCGAGGTGTCGACGATGCCGAGCTGCTCCCCGTCGGCGCCGATCAGGCGCACCTGGGGGACGCGGATCCGCTCGTTGATCCTCGTCGTGTCGCGCTCTGGCGGGCGCCGATCGAACCTACGCGGGACCGGCACTAGTGAGAGTGGAGTTGCTTCAAGAGGACGAGGCTTCGGTCGGCGGGCACGGGACGCTCAGCGGCGACGGCGGTGGTTTGCGTTGCCCACGTTCAAGTTTGCGGAGTATAGCTCACGCTTGCCGAGTCTCCTTCTCGATCCGGCCGGCGAACTCGGCGGGGCTCATCTCGCCGACGTCGCCGTCGGCGTGGGAGCGCACCGCCACCCCGCCGGTCTCCTGCTCGCGGTCGCCGACCACCAGCATGTAGGGATAGCGACCGAGCGAGGCATCGCGGATCTTGCGGCCGATCGACTCCGAGCGGTCGTCGATCGCGACCCGGACGCCGCGGTCGCGAAGCTCGTCGTGGGCGCGCCGGCCGTAGTCGTTGTGGCGATCGGAGATCGGCAGGACGATCGCCTGCACCGGCGCCAGCCAGGTCGGGAAGCGGCCCGCGTGGTGCTCGATCAGGATCCCGGCGAAGCGCTCCATCGAGCCGAGCAGCGCCCGGTGGATCATCACCGGCCGGTGCGCGTCGTCGTCGGCGCCGGTGTAGGTGAGGTCGAAGCGCTCCGGCATCTGGAAGTCGAGCTGGCAGGTGCCGCACTGCCAGGAGCGACCGAGGGCGTCGGTGACGTGGAAGTCGATCTTCGGCCCGTAGAAGGCGCCGTCGCCGGGGTTCAGCTCATACTCCCGCCCCTGCGAGTCGAGCGCCTCGGCGAGCGCCGCCTCCGCCTTCGCCCATTGCTCCTCGGTCCCCATCGACTTCTCGGGCCGGGTCGAGAGCTCCACTTTCACCTCGTCGAAGCCGAAGCGCGCGTAGAGCTCGTCGATCGCCTCGCAGATCGAGGCGACCTCGGCGGTGATCTGCTCCTCGGTGCAGTAGACGTGGGCGTCGTCCTGGGTGAAGGCGCGCACCCGCAGCAGGCCGTGGAGGACGCCCTCGCGCTCGTTGCGGCTGACCCGGCCGAACTCGGCGAGCCGCAGCGGCAGCTCGCGGTAGGAGTGGCGGTCGGAGCCGTAGACGAGGCAGGCGCCGGGGCAGTTCATCGGCCGCAGCGCGTAGCGGCGGTCGTCGTCCTGCATGAAGTACATCTCGTCCTTGTAGTTGTCCCAGTGCCCGGAGCGGTGCCAGAGGCCCTCGTCGAGCACCTGCGGCGTCGCGATCTCCTTGTAGTCGCGCTTGCGCAGCTGCTCGCGCACCTGGTCTTCGATCAGGTGCAGGAGCGTGGTGCCGTTGGGCAGCCAGAACGGCATCCCCGGCGCCTCGGGGCGGAGCATGAAGAGGTCGAGCTCGGGGCCGAGCCGGCGGTGGTCGCGCGCTTCGGCCTCGGCGATCCGCTCGAGGTGCGCCTCGAGGTCCTTCCTCGAGAAGAAGGCGGTGCCGTAGATCCGGGTCAGCTGCTCGCGGTGCTCGTCGCCGCGCCAGTAGGCGCCCGCCACCGAGCTCAGCCTGATCGCCTTGATGCGGGCGGTCGAGGGCGCGTGCGGGCCGCGGCAGAGGTCCTCGAAGGGGCCGTTGCGGTAGAGCGAGACGGTCTCGACGCCCTCGTCGCGGATCAGGTCTTCGATCAGCTCGACCTTGAAGCCCTGATCCTGGGCGCGGAAGATCTCCAGCGCCTCGCCGACCGGCACGTCGCGGCGGGAGAAGCGCTCGTCGGCGGCGATGTGCTTCTCCATCGCCGCTTCGATCTTCGGCAGGTCGTCCTCGCTGATCCTTGTGTCGGGCGGGAACTCGAAGTCGTAGTAGAAGCCCGACTCGATCGGCGGGCCGATCGTCACCTTGGTGCCGGGGTAGAGCTCGGTCACCGCCTCGGCCATCACGTGGGCGGCGTCGTGGCGGATCAGCTCGAGCGCCTCGGGGTCGCGGTCGGTGACGATCGCCACCTCCGCCCCGCCCTCCGGCAGCGCCGCGTCGAGGTCCCGCAGGGCGCCGTCGACCTTGACCGCCAGCGCCGCCTTCGCCAGGCTCGGCCCGATCGCCGCCGCGGCATCGGCGCCGGTCGCGCCGGCCGCCAGCTCGAGCGGCTTGCCGTCGGGCAGGGTGACGACGATCTTCTCCGTTGCGGCCTCCACGGGAGGCATGGTACGTGGCCTTCGCCGCGACGCGGCGCCCGGCGTTCGCAGTTCTGGCCGGATAGCGAAGGAAAGTGCGAACGCGGTCAGCGGGCGGGGCCCTGGCGGGCCTGGCGGACGGCGATCAGCGGGCAGACGCTGTGTGCAGCGACCGGTCCCCTCACTTCCCAGAGGACGTATGGCTTCGCGACCTTGCGCAGTCGCAGTCCGTCGAAGGGGGGCCTGTGCCGCGACCCTTCGGTGACCACGTAGCGGACCCCGGCCGGCGGCCTGCCTTCCGCTTCGGTGCGGGTCTCGATGCAGACCCGGCCGCCGCGCAGCTCCCAGGCGATGTAGTTGGTGCCGTGGTCGTCCGCGAGCAGATGGGCCGAGGCGAGGACGACGGTCGACCCGTCCGCCACCAGCGGTCGCAGCCCGGTGAGCGCGGGCGAGTAGGACGAGGGGCCGACCGGCGCGTTGGCCAGCGCCAGCACCGAGCAGAGCCCGGCGGCGGTGAGGAAGAGGACGCAGGCCCCGACCCCCACCATCCCGCGGTTCCGGCCGGCTGTTCCTTTTGCCGGAATGCCGGCGGAAAGGAACAGCTGCAGGGCGTGGGTGAGCGGCAGGAGGATGGTGAGGGCGCAGAGCGGGGCGGCGATCTCGATCGCCTTGGCCGACGTGTAGGCGGTGCCGCCGACGCGGGCGGCGAGGTAGGCGACCGCGGCGACGAAGAGCCCGGCGAGGACGACGGTCTCGCGCCGTCGCCAACAGCGCCAGATGCCGTAGAGCAACAGCACGGTGCCGAAGGCGGCGCCGAGGTAGTAGGCGGCGGCGGGCACGGCGCCGTCGCCGGGAGCGAGGCGGAAGTCCCCGGAGGGCCAGATCCCGAGCGCCTCGAACGGCGACACCTGACCGAAGAGGTTGCCGAGGCCGGGGCCGTTCGGGTCGAAGGTTTCGAACTTGTGGAAGTCGAGCATCCGGCCGATCTCGGGGGCGATCAGGATGATGAGAACTCCGAGGGTGATCAGGACAGACCTGATGACCGCGGGTCCTGTCACGCCGATCTCCCCCACCGTGCTCGGCGGCGGAGCCGCCTGCGCGCGGCGGGGGGCCCCCATCGGCGCGCCACCCGCGGGTGGGAGGTCTGGCTGGAGATGGGTTCGGGCGAGCTCCGTGATCGCCCAGACGAGCGCCGTCCCAAGCAGCCAGAGGAGCGCTGGGAAGCTGTAGACGTAGGCCGCGCCCACGGCGATCAAAGCTGCCGGGACGAAGCGGAGTTGGGAGTCGGGTGGGTCTCGCCAGGTCTCCCGGAGGAGGAGGACGAAGGCCAGGAGGAAGAGAGCCAGCATCGTCTCCTTGAAGGCGCCCTGGGCGAAGTAGGAGGCGACCACGTAGGCGAGGCCGACGACGAGGGCGGCGGCGGTCCGGGGCGCCGGGTGCAGGTCGCGGAAGGCGGCGAGCGCGGTCAGCGGCGCCAGCACGGCGACCGCGACGGTCAGGCCGCTGAAGCCCTTGACCAGGCCGATGTCGAGGCCCTTGTCCAGAGCGACGACGATCGAGTGCGGCCCGAGCGGGTAGCCCTGACGGACCAGCTGGCCGGTGTGGCCATGGGCCAGCTGTGAGGTCGCCAGCAGGTGCTGGGACATGTCGGGGTTGAAGCTGGTGCCGAGGATCCCGAAGTGCCCTTCGACGATGAACGGGAGCGAGGCGGCGAGGGTCGCGAGGAGGGCCACCGGCCGGCCGGTCGCGAACGCCTCGCGCCAGACGCCGCGCCCCTGCAGGTAGGCGAGCGAGGCGGCGAGGAGGGCCAGGACGACGATCGCCGAGATCTGGCCGTGGCCGGGCAGCCGCACCGTCGCCCAGCAGACCGCGCAGAGGGCCGCGAGGCCGACCGGGCCCGATGCCCACGACCAGCGGCGGCGCCCGCAGAGGGCGATGATCGCCTGCCCGATCGCCAGGGAGGCGACGCAGACGGCGAGGGCTGCTGCATAGGTGCCGATCACGGATCGCGAGCCTAGACTGCGAAGACGATGGCGCCCGCGGTGGCGCCCGCGGCGCAGGCAGGCCGCGGAAGCGGGAAGGAGCGGGACAAAGACCCGGCGGCCGGCGACCGCCGGCGGTTCATTCCTGCTGCTTCTTCTTCGCCGCCTGACCCTTCTGCTTGGCGGCCTTGCCGCCGCTCGGCGCCCCACCGGCCGGTTCGCTGCCGCCGCCCCCTGATCCGCCGGAGACGAGCAGGGCGATCACGACGAGGACGAGGACCGCCCCGCCGAGCACCATGCCGACGCGATCGGTGCCGCGGTCACGGATCGATTCGCGCAGCTTCACCAGCTCGGCGGGTGGCGCTTCGCGCTCCCCACCACCTGCCGCCCCCACCGTCACGGCGTCAGAGCCGGCGGGGTGCACGTGTCCGGTCCAGCGCTCGCCGTCCCACCAGCGCAGACCTTTGCCGCCGGGGTCGTCGTACCAGCCGGCCGGGATCCCCGACCCACCTGAGGTCTCGGTCGAGCTCACGAGGCGATTATGGCGGTCGGCGGACCGGAAGTTGTGAAGATGGTCGTCACGACTCTTTGCCGGGGCGGGGCGGGAACGGAAAAGGGCCCCTTCCGGGGCCCCCTGTTTCCGAAGGACGTACCACCAGCGACTGCGATGCGCGCCGGCTCGTCGGTCCTCAAGCCTTTGAAGCTCTGGCCGCCGTTTTTTCGACGACGGACCAATAACCCCTCTTCCAGGGAAAAGTTGCACTCTTCGCCGAAATTGCCCCACTGCTAGATTGCGGCGCCCCGGGCGTTTAGCTCAGTTGGGAGAGCGCCAGCTCGACAAGCTGGAGGTCACTGGTTCGAGCCCAGTAACGCCCATACCGCGGGTCGCTAGACGTGGTCGCTGGGCAGGTGCCAGCGGCGCGGCGCGATCAGCTCGTCGATCTCCCGCGGTCCCCAGCTGCCCGGCTCGTAGGGGATCACGGGCGGCGGGTCCTCGAGCAGCGGCTCGGAGATCGCCCAGAGGCGCTCGATCGCGTCGGAGCTGGTGAAGAGGGTGCGATCGCCGTTCATCACGTCGTGGATGAGGCGCTCGTAGGGGTCGAGGGCGGCCTGGTTGTCGCCGAAGGCGTCGGCGTAGTCGAACCGCATGTGGGCTTCGCCGAGCTGCATCGTCGCCCCCGGCACCTTGGCCAGGAAGGAGGCGGAGATGCTGCCCGGGTCGCCGAGCTCGAAGGTGAGGTGGTCACGCCCGAAGCCCTCCGGGATCAGTTCCTCGTCGAGCGGGAACATCCGCCGCGGTGGCTGCTTGAAGGCGACCGTCAGGACGTGGTGGCTCTCCGCCATCCGCTTCCCCGAACGCAGGTAGAACGGCACCCCCTCCCAGCGCCAGTTGTCGACGCAGGCCTTGACCGCGATGAAGGTCTCGGTGTCGGAGCTCGGGTCCACCCCGTCCTCCTCGCGGTAGCCGACGTACTGGCCGCGGACGACGTCCTCCGGCCGCAGCGGCAGCATCGAGTCGAAGACCTTCTCGCGCTCGAGGCCGAGTGGCTTCGGCTCCAGCGAGGTCGGCGGCTCCATCGCGACGAACCCGAGCAACTGGAACAGGTGCGTGACGAGCATGTCGCGGAAGGCGCCCGTTTCCTCGTAGAAGCTGCCTCGCATCTCGATCGAGAGCGTCTCCGGGATGTCGATCTGGACGTGGTCGATGTGATTGCGATTCCAGACCGGCTCGAACATGCCGTTGGCGAAGCGCAGCGCCAGCAGGTTCTGGACCGCCTCGCGCCCGAGGTAGTGGTCGATCCGGTAGATCCGCTCCTCGCGGAAGACCGATCGGAGGCGCTCGTTCAGCGCGTGGGCGGAGGCGAGGTCGGTGCCGAACGGCTTCTCGGTGATCACCCGGGCCTCCTCGCCGAGCCCGAGCTTGCCGATCTCCTCGACCGTACCGGCCGCCGCCTTCGGCGGCAGCGAGAGGTAGAAGAGCAGGTCTCCGCCGCCCAGTTCGTCTTTCGCCGCCTCGATCGCCTTCCCGAGACCTTCGAAGCCATCCCCGACCCCGACGAACTCGAGTGCCTGCGCGAACTCGTCGAAGGGCCCGTCGGCGTCCGCCTTACGTCCCGATTCGGCGACGGCCTCGCGCGCCACCTCGCGGAACTCGTCGGTCGAGATCGGGCGGCGCGCGGCGCCGATGATCCGGAAGCCCGTCGGCATCAGGCCCACCTGGGAGAGATGGAACATGCCCGGCAGGAGCTTGCGCCTGGCGAGGTCCCCGGTGGCGCCGAAGAGGACGATCACCTGGTTGGTCTCGACCCGCTCCGCCGCGCGGTCCTGCTCGGCGCTGGAGGTGGTGACGCTCACGCCGCCAGGCTACAGAGGGACCATCACCGCCATATCCTGAGGCGCGATGGCGGCCGTGACGAAAGGGGGAACCGCGTTCGACCCGGCGGCGCTCGGTCGCATCGAGCAGCGCTTCTGGCGCGAGATCTGGGATGCCGTGCCCGCCGCCGTCGCCGCCGCACACGGGGTCAGGCGCGGCGGGTTCGGTCCGGTCCAGGCGACGGTCGCCGCGGCGCTGCCCGAGGCGCGTCCGCTGAACCTGGTGCTCGGCGCGGCGAGCGAGGACGCGGCGACGGAGGGCTTCCTCGGCGCGGCGATCGAGTGGGTGAGAGGCGAGGGCTGTCGCGGCTTCGCGCCCCTTCCCCCCGGCGAGTCGGGCACGGCCGCCGCGGAACGCACGCTCGCCGCCGCCGGATACGAGCGCATCGAGGGCTGGATGCACTTCGTCCGCGACGTCCACCCGCCCCGCTTCGAGGTCGCCGACAACGTCGAGGTGGTGGCGATCGACGCCGACGACGACTCCCCGTTCGGGACGATCGCCGCGCTCGGCTTCGGCATGCCCGCCTGGACGGCCTCTCTCTTCGCCCCCCTCCCGACCCTCCCCGACTGGCGCTGCTACCTGGCCCGACTCGACGGCGAGCCGCAGGCCTGCGCGGCGATGTTGCTCGACGGCGAGGTCGCGAAGTTCGGCGCCGCCGCGACGCTCGAGGCCGGCAGGCGTCGCGGCTGCCAGCTGGCGCTGCTGCGCCGGCGGATCGAGGACGCCACGGCGGCCGGCGCCCGCACCCTCTTCGTCGAGACCGGCGCCCGCGTCCCCGGCCGGCCCTCCCCCAGCTACGCCAACATCCTGCGGGCGGGCTTCGAGGAGGCCTACCTGTGCCACGGCTGGTCCGATGCGCGACTTTCTCCGGGCTGAAGCGGCCGGCGGCCTGGCGCTGCTGCTCGGCAGCGCCGCGGCGCTGCTCTGGGTGAACGTCGTCGACGCGGGCGGCTACGCCTCCTTCTGGGGCACCCACGTGACGCTTGGGATCCGCGGCGCCTCGATCGACGAGAGCCTCGGCCACTGGGTCAACGACGGCCTGATGACCCTCTTCTTCTTCCTCATCTCGCTGGAGATCAAGCGGGAGCTGGTGACCGGCGAGCTCCGCCACCCGAAGCGCGCCGCGCTGCCGATCATCGCCGCGCTCGGCGGCATCGTGGCGCCGATCGCGATCTTCCTCGCGGTCACCGGCGGTCACCACGCGAGCGGCTGGGGCATCCCGATGGCCACCGACGCCGCCTTCGCGATCGGCGCATTGGCCCTGCTCGGCGACCGGGTCGGCGACGGGGTGAAGCTCTTCCTGGTGACGATCGCGGTGGTCGACGACGTCGCCGCGATCTGCGTCATCGCCATCGCCTACACCGACCACCTCAGCCTCGGCTGGCTGGTGGTGGCGATCGGCGGCCTGCTCGGGGTGATCGCGACGCGCCTGCTCGGCGTGCGCCGCATCCTCGTCTACGTACCGCTCGGCGTCTTCGTCTGGGTGGCGACCCTGGAGTCGGGCGTCCACGCCACGTTGGCCGGCGTCACCCTCGCCCTGATCACGCCGGCGACGCCGGTCGGCGGGCGCGACGTCCTCGGTGAGATCGAACACCGCCTCCATCCCTGGGTCAACTTCGCGATCCTGCCGGTCTTCGCCCTCGCCAACGCCGGGGTGGAACTGGGCGGCGGCGAGCTCTCCGACCCGACCGGACGGCGGATCGCGCTGGCAGTGGCGGTCGGCCTCGTGGTCGGCAAGTTCCTCGGCATCGGCGGCGCGACGTCGGCGGCGCTCCGCCTGCGCCTCGGCGCGCTCCCTTCCGGGGTCGACCGACGCGGCCTGCTCGGCGCCGCGGCGCTCGGCGGCATCGGCTTCACCGTCTCGCTCTTCATCACCCCGCTCGCCTACGACGATCCGGTCCTGGCGGGCGCCGCGAAGCTCGGCATCCTCGCCGGCTCCGTCGTCGCGACGGCGATCGGCGTCGCGATCTTCGCGACGAGGCGCGCCTAGGCGCCGGTCAAATCACTCTGTGTTTAGTTTCGGTTGCCAAGCAACGGAAACTAAACACAGAGGTCGCTGAGCGGTCGTTGGTCAGTACGCCCGGGCGACGATCGCCAGCAGGTCGGGCTCGTCCTCGGCGGCGGGGACGCTGCCGTCGGGTCGCTGGATGCAGCGGACGCTGACGCCGTCGTCGAGGAGACGACGCTCGCCGTCGGTGCCGAGCCGCGCCCACTCGATCCGGCCGACGCCCTCGCGCCCAGCCTCGAGCGCCTCCTCGACCGTGGTGACGTCGGTGGTCGCGGCGTCGCGGAAGGCGGTCGCCTCGGTCAGCATCGCCGCCTGGATGTCGTCGAGCAGGTCGCCGACCAGGTGCGGCGCGCCGTCCAGGGGCACCTGGCTCTTCTCGCCGCTGTCGCGGCGGAGCAGCGTCACCTGTCCCGCGGCGAGGTCGCGCGGGCCGAGGTCGATCCGCAGCGGCACCCCTTTCAGCTCCCAGTCGACGGCGCGACGGCCGAAGCCGGTGTGGACGTCGGCGTCGACCTCGACCCGGACGTCGGCGGCGGCGATCGCATCGCCCAGCTCCCGCGCCTTCTCGACCGCCCCGTCCTCGTCGCGGACGACGACGATCGCCACCTGGGTCGGCGCGATCCGCGGCGGCAGCCGCAGCCCGCCCGCGTCGCCATGTCCCATGATCAGGCCGCCGACCAGCCGGGTCGAGGCACCCCAGGAGGTCGTCCAGGCGGTCTGGGCCACGCCGCCCTCGTCGGTGTAGGTGATGTCGAAGGCACGGGCGAAGTTCTGGCCGAGCTCATGGCTGGTCGCCAGCTGCAGCGCCTTGCGGTCGCGGGTGATCCCCTCGCAGGTCATCGTGTTGACCGCCCCGGCGAAACGCTCCTCGGCGGTCTTGCGACCGAGCAGGGCCGGCAGCGCCAAGGTCTCGACCAGGAAGTCGCGATAGACCTCGTGGTGGATCCGCAGCGCGAACTCGGCCGCGTCGGCGGCGCTCGCGTGCACGGTGTGGCCCTCCTGCCAGAGGAACTCACTGGTCCGCAGGAAAAGGCGGGGGCGCATCTCCCAGCGGACCACGTTCGCCCACTGGTTCAGGAGCAGCGGCAGGTCGCGGTAGGAGTTGACCCATTTCGCCATCTGCTCGCCGAAGACGGTCTCCGAGGTCGGCCGCACCACGACCGGCTCGGCCAGCTCCTTGCCGCCCGCGATCGTCACCACCGCCAGCTCCGGGCTGAACCCCTCGACGTGCTCCGCCTCCCGCTGCAGATAGCTCTCCGGGATGAAGAGCGGGAAGTAGACGTTGTCGACCCCCGCCGCCTTGATCCGCCGGTCGAGGTCGGCCTGGATCCGCTCCCAGATCGCGTAGCCGTAGGGCCGGATCACCATCGTCCCCCGCACCGGCCCGTTCTCCGCCAGCCCCGCCTTGGCGATCACGTCCTGATACCAGCGCGGATAGTCCTCGCTCGGGTCGGCGATCGGCGACTTCGGCATCGCCGCATCCTAGGTTTCGGCACGGCGCTGCCGTCGAGCGGTGGCTGCCGCGCAGGGGAGCCGAGCGCCCACCCTTCGGAGAAGCCAGAGGCGCCTACCGGAATCGAACCGGTGTAAACGGCTTTGCAGGCCGCTGCGTAGCCACTCCGCCAAGGCGCCGGGGACGGGTCATTATGCCTGCATCCGCGGGTAGGGGAGCTTGATGGCGAAAGAGAGGATCGAGCTGGCGAAGGCTTGCTACCGCGCCTACGAGACCGGTGACCGCGGGTTGATCGAGAGCCTGATCGGCGACGACTTCAGCTTTCACAGCCCCGCCGACGAGGAAGGGCTCGACCGGGCCGGTTACTTCGAGCGCTGCTGGCCGAACGCCGGGAACATCGCCGCCTTCGAGCTCGTGCGGCTGGTCGAGCACGGCGACGAGGTGATCGTCACCTACGAGGCGACCCGGACCGACGGCAGTCGCTTCCGCAACACCGAGGTGCTCACCTTCGAGGGCGACGTGCAGGTGCGCGCCGAGGTCTACTTCGGCTGGAACCTCTGAGCGGCGCGCCGGGGGCGGGCGCCCCTATTCCGGCGCGTCGGCGTCGGTGTCGTCGTAGGGCGTGACGGTGCCGTAGTCCTCGACGGTGCCGCCGTCGCGCTCGCTCGCCTCGTCCGGATCGTCGCCCGCCTCGCGCAGGGAGCGGCGCTGGCGCAGGTAGTCCCAGGTCTTGTCGAGCTGCAGTTTGATCTCCTCGAGGCGGGCGTGCTCGTCGTCGTCGAGGCCCTCGCCCTCGTGGCGGTGGAGCAACTGCTCCTCCTCCCTGACGAGCTCGTCGATGCGCTCGAGCACTCGCTGGTCGTCCATGGGGCCTAGATTACCCAGCCGATGAGGTCGCTCGGACGGGTGCTGCCGCTCTACTTCGTCGTCTTCATCGGCTTCGTCGGCTACAGCCTGATGATCACCGTGTTCACGCCGCTGCTGCTGGGCGACGGCGGCGGGCTCCTCTCGGCGGACAGCTCGACCTCGGCGCGGACGCTGGTACTGGGCGGGCTGCTCGCCCTCTACCCCCTCGCCCAGTTCTTCGGCGCGCCGGTGCTCGGCTCGCTGTCGGATCGCTTCGGCCGCCGTCCCGTCCTCCTCGCCTCGCTCTCCGCGAGCGCCGCCTTCTACGCGCTGATGGCGCTGGCGCTCCACCTCCACAGCCTGGCCCTGCTCGCGGCCGCCTGCCTGCTCGCCGGGCTCGCCGAGGCGAACATCGCGATCGCCCAGAGCGCGATCGCCGACGTCGCCCCGGCCGCCGAGCGCAGCCGCCTCTTCGGCTACGTCTACCTCAGCTCCAGCCTCGCCTACGTGGTGGGACCGCTGGCCGGCGGCA
>DASZZB010000055.1:0-6083 GCA_035545115.1 Solirubrobacterales bacterium
AGGCGGCCCAGGCGCGCCGGCGCGGCGCGTCGCGCGCGGCCAGCGCGGCGCCCGCGACGAACCAGCCGGCCCCGTTGTTGCCGGCCTTGCCGAGCAACACGGCGACGCGCTCCAGCGCCGGGGTGTGCCCGCGGGTGCGCATCAGGCGCAGGAGCTTGCGGTCGAGGTCACCCATCGGCGGCGGAGGATAAGCCGCCGCGCCGCGCCGCGGCTAATCGACCAGGTCGGTGACGTCGAAGAGGCCGTCGGCGTTGGCGGCGAGGGCCGCGGTGCGGCGGGGCTCCTCGGCGCCGGGACGGAGCGTCGCGAGGTGGAGCTCGCGCGGCACATCACCGCGGCGGGCGCCGCCGCCCGACTCGACCTCGAGCAGGACGATCGGGCCGCGCGGGGCGCGCGCCTCACCGTCGGCGAGCGCCTGCCAGCGGCGGTCGACCGCATCGCGCAGCCGCACGGCGGCGGGACCGTCGAGGAAGCGGGACGCGCCCCGCGCCCAGGTGTCGACGATCAACGGGCCCGTCTCCTCCGGCAGCCGCGGGAGCGCGACCGCGAGCGGCGCCTCGGCGGGCGAGTAGCCACGCTCGGCGAGGCGGGCGAGGCGGTCCTGCTCGGCGCGGCGCAAGGCCCGCCGGGCGCGCGAGTCGACGATCGTCCCCAGCGCCCCGAAGCCGGCCCCGCCGGCGAGGATCACCAGGGCGACGACCGGCGCCGCCGTCGGTTCGATCGCGACCCCCGAGCTGGCCAGCTCGATCGTCGCCACCACCGCGACCAGCACCAGCGGCAGCAGGACCGTGACCCGCTGGGTCGCTCCCTGAAGCCGCGCCACGACGCTGACGAGGATCAGCAGCACCGCGGCGACGACCAGCGGCAAAGCGGTCTCGACCAGTTCTTCGTTGGTGATCGCGGTGCCGCGGTGCAGCAGGGCGACGCTGTAATAGGCGGTGGTCGAGACCGCGACGAGGACGGCGACGATCGCGATCGCTTCGAAGACGGCGAAGCTCGCCCGCCGCCGGCCGACGAAGATGAGGCCGAAGATCGTCCCCGCCCCGAGCCCGCTGGCGAGCGGGATCAGGCTCTGCAGGGCGGCCCGGTCGTCGGCGCTGAGCAGATGCTCTTTCACGCCCGCACGGATACCGGACCGCCCGGCCGGCATTTCCGGCGGCCTACGATCGACGGATGCCGCTCGCCCTGGGACGACGCCTGCTGCTCCACCACATCTTCCGCGGTGGCGGCATCGTCCCCCTGCTCGCGATCGCCGCGATCGTGCTCCTGATCCGCTTCTGGCCGGCGATCGTCGCCTGGTGGCAGCGCCGCTAGGGGTCGATTCCACGAGTCGACCGCACCCGCGCCCTCCGGTGGCGGGGCGGCTGGAGGGTGTGTGGGCGGGGAAGGGACCGGGAAGGGTCGGGGGCGGTGCGGTCGGGGACGGGGAGCTCTCGGGGATCCGGGAGGGGCGGCGGGGCGGCGCCGAGGAGCGTCGTCCATCCGTCACGGAGACGCTGAGATCAAAGGTCGGTTGCGTCTTCGTGACCGTGGAGGAGTCGTGAGCTTCACGACTCCTCCCTCACCCCATCCGCGAGGTTCCCGGCGTCTCCGTCACGACCACCGGCCCGGGGCGCCCCGGGGTCGCCCGTCCGGCGCCATGGGTGGGAAGGGAGGACCGCACCCCGGCCGTCCCTCAACCGTCCCCCGCAACGCCGTCGTGGGATCGACCATCTGGGCGCGTTCGCACTTATCGTCGCTATCCGAACATTTCTGCGAACGCGAAGGGGGGCGAGACGAGCGCTCGGCGGGACGCGCCGGCCGACGCCGATCCTTAGTAGCCGGCAGGTGGGAGACGCCGAAGGCGCCGACATAGGTGAGGCCGAGGCCGGCGGTTGCCTGGGCCGCCGATCCGCACCCAGCGGCGCGTACCCCGCCATCCTCACAAAGCCGGGCCGTTAGCCTGGGCCGATGCCGACGCCGAACCGCGACGAAGCCTGGGAGCTCTTCTGCGAGTGGACCGGGTCCGAGTCGCTGCGGCGGCACGTGCTCGGGGTGGAAGCGGCGATGGTCGCCTACGCCGAGCGCTACGGCGAGGACACCGAGCTGTGGGGGGCGACCGGGATCCTCCACGACCTCGACTACGAGCGGCACCCGGACCTCGAGACCGGCCACCCGCGGGTGGCGCTGGCGCTCTTCGAGGAGCGCGGCTATCCGCCGGAGCTGATCGACGCGGTCGCCGGGCACGCTCCCTACCTCGGGGTGCCGCGGGAGACGCGGATGTCGAAGGCGCTGTTCGCGGTCGACGAGCTGAGCGGCTTCATCGCCGCGGTGGCGCTGGTACGGCCGACCGGGCTCGCGGGCATGAGCCCCAAGTCGGTGAAGAAGAAGATGAAGCAGCCGAGCTTCGCCGCCGCGGTCAGCCGTGACGACATGCGGCTCGGCGCCGCGGAGCTGGGCGAGGACTTCGACCGCCACCTCGCCTTCGTCATCGCCGCGCTCGAGCCGCGCGCCGGCGACCTGGGCCTCACCGGGGAAGCCCGGGCGGGCGATGTCGCCGGCGGAGCATAGGATCCCTCCGATGGCCCTCTTCAACGTCACCGTCCGCGCCCACCTCAGCGAGGGCACCGTCGACCGGCTGACCGCGTCCGGCGTCTACTTCATGCAGGGCGCCGCCGACGAGGAAGGGTCGAATCGGCGCCGCCACCACCTCCGCATCCAGGCCGACAACTGCGACGACGCGGTCGAACGCGGTCGCCAGAAGATCGAAGACGCGGGCGGCGACGGCACCCTGGTCGAGTGCGGCGGCCCGGTCGCCTGAGCGGTCGGGGGCGCGCAAGGTTCGGCCCGCGAGCGCATCGCCCGGGCCCGACGTGGGTTAATAGGGGCATGGTCTGGAGGAGGCCCGGTCGCCGTGCCCTCGTCGCCACCCTGACGGTGGTCGCGGCGCTGCTGCCGATCTCGCTGGTCGCCGCCGTCTCGGCGTTCGCCGGTAGCCCGGCGCGACCCGGCGGCAACGGCGGCTCCGGCCCGGCGATCGTCGGCTTCTCCCCGCAGGAGGGGTCGATCCGCGGCGGCACCGTCGTCCAGATCAGCGGCGGCGGCTTCGAAGGCGTGACCGGGGTCTCGTTCGGCGGCCACCCGGCGCGCTCGTTCGAGGTCGAGTCGGAGAACGTGATCACGGCGGTCGCGCCGTCGGTGTCGCGTGGCCTCAACGTCCGCATCGTCGTCGCGGCCGCGGGCGGTACGGCGACCAGCAACCGCAACTTCACCTTCATCGGCTGCCACGTGCCGAGATTGAAGGACGATCGGGTCCGGCGGGCGCGCAAGACCCTGGTCGCGGCGGGCTGCAGGACCGGCCGGGTGTCCCGCGCGCGCGGCGCCCGCAAGCCGCTGCGGGTGATCGCCGAGCATCCCCACGCGGGCCTCTGGCTCGAACCCGGCGCCCGCGTGAGCCTCCGCGTGCGCTGAGGGCACGCCCGGGCGCGCACTCCTGCCGGCTCCCGCCAGGCGGTGGCTGGGATTAGACGAGGGGCGCCGTTTGGTGACCCGAGGGCCGGGTAGGACTCAATCTCCGAGGAGAGATTCTCGCCCGCGCCCTGACCAGTGGCGCGCAAGACCCCCGTTAGAAGGAGGCCTTACCCGTGACCATCGTCTGGATCCTCATCGTCATCATCCTCGTCCTGCTGGTGATCGGCCTCGCCCGTCGGGTGCTCTGAGCGACGATGACCTTCGCAGGCAGCCTCTTCCTGATCGCGATCGGCGCGATCCTCCGGTTCGCCACCCATCTGCACGTCGAAGGGATCGACCTGCGGACGGTGGGGGTGATCCTGATCGTCATCGGGGTGATCGGATTCTTGATCGCCCTCTGGCAGTGGGCGGTGTGGTCGCGGCGCTCGCGCCGGTCCGAAGTCCTCGTCGAGGATCGCCGTCGCCCCGACGACTATCGCGATCCCCGCTACTGAGGGCGAATTTTTACCGACGCTTCACCTCGGCCCAAGAATCGGGCGCCATCCTGCGCCCCGAGACCGACGAAAGGAGCAGACGATGGCGCAGATTCTGGTCATGACCGATCCGTCGGAGACCGATGGAGAGATCGTCTACAGCGAGAGCGTGGGCACGGTGCACCTCGAGGGCCAGGCGGGTAACCAGCTGGTCGAGCGACTGCGCTGGGCGGTCCACGACGCACAGGTCGCCGAGCATCGCGCGCCGGCGCGCGTCGCCGGCGCGCCGGACGGATGGCCCGCTGCGGCGGCGCCCGCCGCAGCGTCGACTCCCGGCCGCTGATCGTCGGCGCCGGCACCCAGAACCTTCCGCCGGCCGCCGGCTGGGGAGGTCGCCCCTCAGGGGCGGACGCGGATGATCGTCTTCCCGGTGATCCGCTCGGTCGGGTTGAAGGCGGCGACGGCGTCGTCGAGGCTCGAGACGTTGCCGATGTTCGTCCGCAGCCGTCCGTCTCGTACCCGCTGGACGATCTCGCTCAGTTGGGCCCGATCGGACTCGACGACGAAGTCGACCGCCAGGCCGTCGGCGGGCGGCGCCTCGACCGGCCCGACGACGGACACCATGGTTCCCCCGGCTCGGATCAGGCCCGCGGACCGCTTCCCGATGTCGCCACCGATGACGTCGAACACCAGATCCACCCGGCCGACCTCCTCCAGGGCGTCGTTCTCGAGGTCGACGAACTCATGGGCGCCGAAGTCGAGCGCCTTCTCCCGGTCGGCGGCGCGTCCGGTGCCGATGACGTAGGCGCCCGCCTCGCGGGCGAGCTGGGTGACCATCGATCCGACCGCACCGGCCGCGCCGTGAGCGAGGAGGCTCTGCCCCGCCGTGAGGCGGCCGTGCTGGAAGAGTCCCTGCCAGGCGGTGAGGCCCGAGATCGGCAGGCTCGCCGCGACCGTGAAGTCGACGTCGCCCGGCAGCGGCGCGAGGTTTCGTGCCTCGATCGCGACGTACTCCGCCAGCGTGCCGTCGCGATACCAGTCCGCCAGACCGAACACCCGCTGTCCCACCGACAGCCCCCTCGTGCCATAGCCGACGGCGGTCACCACTCCGGCCAGCTCGTGCCCGGGGATCGACGGGGTGCGGTCGCGGGCGAGGCGATCGGTCCACGTCGAGGGCCACGCCAGCTCGGTCGGGACGAATCCCGACGCCCGAATCTCCACGACGACATCGTTTATCGCTGGCTCCGGCTCGGGCCGCTCGGCCGGCGTCATCCCTGACGTTCCCGCGGCCTCCTCGGTCACCACAATCGCCTTCATCGGGGACCCCCCAGTGTCGATTCAAAAATGGGCCACTGCCGCCCAAAGTATCGCCTGGCCGGAGACGATCCGAATCGCGAGGTGACAGAGCGGGAGCGACGGGACTCGAACCCGCGACCTCCGGCGTGACAGGAGCGGTCGGGGAGATGAGGAGACGGGCCAGATTCGGCTCTTCGATGGGGAATGAGGCAGATGGAGGAGTTCGTTCCGCGAGCCGGATATCCGTGCAATTTGCGGCTGCTTGGATGCTGTTTGGGCACCGGTGCCCAAACGAGACGCGGTCCGCTGCGTCCGGACTTTGTTGCGCAGTGGTCGTCACGCTACTGCCGCCTTCGACCTTAGTCTGGGTCGGTGGCGATCGAGCGCTTCATCTGGACGGACCACGCGCGGATGCGCCTGGCGCAACGCAGACTTGACGCGGCCGATATCGAGCGCGCGATCAGCAAGGGACATGCCGACCGCCAAGAGAACGACGGACGCGCGGAATGGCTCGTCTCCGGCGTCACCGCTGACGGAGAGGCATTCGAGGCGATCTACGACCATCCTCATAGCGGAGACGACGCTGCGGTTCGCATCGTGTCGGTTTGGAGACTTGATTCCTAGCCGGATGCCAGCGGTACCCTTGGAGAGAACATGTTCGCCTATTACGACCGAGACGCCGACATCGCCTGGTTCCCGACCGGGGAATCCGACGATGTTGTGAGCGAACGCGTCCCTGGCGGACTCCGCGACTACGATCGCCCAAGCCACAAGTTGGTCGCGATCGAGGTTTGGGACGCAAGCACTCGTCTGCCCGCAAGCTTCCTTGAAGCGTTGCCGGCGCCAAGCGCAGCACAGAGCGCA
>DASZZB010000056.1:0-12507 GCA_035545115.1 Solirubrobacterales bacterium
CTCCCAGTAGGCGAGCGACCCCGCGGAGATCTTGCCGGTGTAGGTCGGGCCGACGACCACCAGGCCGCTCAGCCGCTCGGGGTGCGCGAGCGCGTAGCCGGCCGCGGTGTGGGCGCCCATCGAGTGGCCGCCGAGCAGGAAGCGCTCGCCACCGAGCTCGGCCTCGACCACCCTTTCCAGGTCGGCGATCAGCGCCGGGTATCCATAACTCTGCCCGGCCGGCGCCGGGTCGGACTCGCCGTGGCCGCGGGCGTCGTAGGTGAGCACCCGGTGCCCGGCCCGCTCCAGCGCCCGCGAACCGTGGACCACGTACCGGCGGCTCGCGGTCAGCCCGTGGCAGAGGACCACCGGGCGCCCCTCCCCCGCGGCGCTGCCGCGCAGCACCGGCGCCGGGCCTACCGCGAACTCGGCGGGCGCGGGCGCCGGCATCAGCCCACTTCGGCGACGGCGCGCTCGAGGTCGGCGACCGACTCGTAGGTGAGCCCCGCCAGGGTCACCTTGCGGTAGCCGATCCGGCCTTCCTCGTCGACGACGAAGATCGCCCGTCGCACCAGCGGCCCGGCGACGACCCCGTAGGCCTTGGCGACGGCCTTGTCCTCGTCGGCGAGCAGCGGCACGTTCAGCCGCTTCTCCTCGCTGAAGCGCTCATGCGAGTCGACCGACTGCGGCGAGATCCCGACCACGTCGGCGCCGATCTGGTCGAGCCGCTCGCCCTCGTCCCGGTAGGAGCAGAACTGCCTGGTGCAGACGGCGGTGAAATCGCCGGGGTAGAAGGCGATCACCAGCTTCCCGCCACGGTAGTCGGAGAGCCGGTAGGTCCGCCCGCCCGTCCCCGGAAGCTCGAACTCCGGCGCGATGTCCCCTACGTCGACCTTTGCCACTGCCAGAGCTTACGAAGCTGGCTCTATCCGCGTTCGATCGACATCTTTTCGATCACGACCGGCTCGGTCGGTTTTTCGTCCGGGCCGCCCAGTTCGCCGATCCGCTTCACCACGTCGAGGCCCTTGGTGACGTGGCCGGCGAGCGCGTATTCGGGCGGCAGCGTTTCGCCCTGCGGGCCGCTGACCACGTAGAACTGGCTGCCGGCGGCACCGGACGGTGCGGTGGAGGTCTTCGCCATCGCCACCGTGCCGAGCGTGTATTTGAGGTTCTTCGGCGGCGCTTCGACGACTTCGTAGCCGGGGCCGCCGCTGCCGGTGCCGGTCGGGTCGCCGCCCTGGATGACGAATTCGGGGACGATCCGGTGGAAGGTCAGTTCGTCGTAGAAGCCTTCTTCGGCGAGATAGGCGAAGGAGTTGGCGATCGTCGGCGCTTCGCCGGTGGCGAGTTCGATCTCGAAGGTGCCGCAGTTGGTTTCCACCACCGCGGTGACCTTTTCGCCCTTCTTGGTCGTCATCTTCGGCTTCGGCAGGCTCTCTTCGCGCGGTTTGGGCTGCGCCACCTTGGTGCAGCCGTGGGCGCCCTTTTCCTTGCTCGCGGTGGTGCTCGAACCCGAGTCGCCGCCGCCGCGCGAGATCAGGATGATCGCGACGATCACGGCTGCCACCACGGCGAAGCCGCCCAGGATGAGCCAACGCCTGTCGAACTGGTCCCCCACCATCGGTGCAGGAGAGTAGAGCAATTACGATCGATCTGATGTCCAGTGGGTATTGACCCTCCGCCGCTGACGCCGCTGGCCGCCGCGGTGCTCCACGTCGGCACCCCGGAGCGGGTCCTGCAGATCGCCTGCGGCGACGGCGAGGGGGCGCTTTTCCTCGCCCGCGAGTTCCCCAGCGCCCGGGTGCGCGGCATCGACGCCGACCCCGCGGCGATCGCGGTGGCGAGCAGGCGGATCGGGCTCGACCCCGAGGGCCGCGTCGCCTTCAAGCTCGGTGGCCCGGGGCGCATCCCCTATCCCGACGACAACTTCGACCTCGTCGCGGCGGTCGACGCGCGCCCTGCGGTGGGCGAGGTCGCCCGCGTCCTCCACCCCGGCGGCCACCTGGTCCTCGCCGCCACCGCGGGCGCCGTGACCGGCCGTGGTCCCGCCGCCTGGCTCCTGGCCCGGGGCCTGCGCGCGCACGGCTTCGAGCGGATCGCCGGCGAGCGCGCCGGCGCCGGCGGCTTCTCCGTCCTGCGCCTGTCCGGCCCATAGATGGTCACATAGGCTGGGCGGATGAAACCGCTGGTCCTGCTCGTCAATCCGTCCTCCGGCGGCGGCCGGGCGTCGAAGCTCCTGCCGCGGGTCGAGGCGGTGCTCGACGGGCGCCGCGCCCCCTTTCGCGTCGTCCGCACCAGGAGCCTCGACCACGGCGTCGCCGCGGCGCTCGGCGCGACCCGGGCGGGCGAGCTGCCGGTGGTGCTGAGCGGCGACGGGCTGGTCGGCGCGATCGGCGGCGCGATGGCGGGCGAGGAGACGCCGCTCGGCATCCTCCCCGGCGGCCGCGGCAACGACCTGGCGCGGGTCCTGGGGATCCCGACCGAGCCGGAGGAGGCGATCGAGGTCGTCCTCGCCGGGCACAGCCGCGCGATCGACGTCGGCGAGGCGAACGGCAGGCGCTTCCTCGGCATCGCCAGCTTCGGCTTCGACTCGGAGGCCAACCGGCGCGCCAACGAGACCCGCTTCCTGCGCGGGACCGCGGTCTACCTGTACGCGGCGCTGCGCACGATGGCGACCTGGCGCTCCGCCCGCTTCACCATCGCGACCGGCACGGAGCGGACGCGCCTCGAGGGCTTCGACGTGATCGTCGCCAACAGCAAGGCCTACGGAGGCGGCATGTTCATCGCCCCCGACGCCGAGCTCGACGACGGCGAATTCGACCTGGTGACGATCGCCGACATGGGCAAGATCAGGGCCCTCTATAACCTCACCAAGGTGTTCAAGGGCACCCACGTTCACATTCCGGAGGTGGATGTCAGCCGCGCCGCGCGCCTGTCGATCACCGCCAGCCGCCCGTTCGCGGTCTACGCCGACGGCGAGCACCTGACCGACCTGCCCGCCGACCTGCGCGTGATCCCCCGCGCCCTGCGGGTCCTGGTCCCGCCGCCCGTCGCTTGAGCGTCGCCGTGGCGGAGCGGAGGAGCGCCGGCGCCGCGTTCGGCGCCAAGCAGGCGCTGGCACGGGCGATCGGCGCGGCGAGCAGGCGGAGTGGCCGCGGCGGCGGCACGACGCTGCCGGGACGGGTGCTGCTGCGGCTGGAGCCGGAGGCGATCGCGATCCTGGCGGGGCAGCTCTCCGATGGCGCGACGATCGTCTCGGCGACCAACGGCAAGACGACCACGGCCGGGATGATCGCCGCGATCCTCGCCGCCGAGGGGCGCCCGCCGGTCCACAACCGGGCCGGGTCGAACATGACCTGGGGGGTCGCCACGGCGCTGCTCGAGCAACGCGGCGCCGAGGGCCTCTTCGAGGTCGACGAGGCCTGGCTGCCGCGGGTCGCGGCGCAGCTGAACCCTCGCCTGATCGTGTTGGGCAACCTCTTCCGCGACCAGCTCGACCGCTACGGCGAGATGGAGGCGCTGGCCGAGGAGTGGGCGAAGGCGGTGGCGGCGCGGCCCGCGGGGACCGGTCTGGCGCTGAACGCCGACGATCCGCTGATCGCCGACCTCGGTCGGGACCCGGACAGCGAGCGCCCGCGCGAGGGTGTCCTCTACTTCGGCATCGAGGACCACCGCCAGGCGCTGCCGGAGCTGCAGCACGCCTTCGACGCCAAGCACTGCCGGCGCTGCGGGCACCCCTACGTCTACGAGGTCGCCTTCGTCGGCCATCTCGGCCACTACTCGTGCCCGAACTGCGCTGCCGAGCGGCCGCGGCCCGAGGTCGCCGCGACCCGGATCGAGCTGCGCGGCATGGAGGGCTCGACGGTGACGGTGCGGGTGCCGGGCGGCGAGATCGAGGTCGAGCTCCCCCTCCCCGGCCTCTACAACGTCTACAACGCCCTCGCGGCGATCGCCGCGACGCTGCGCCTGGGCGTCGCGCCGGAGCGGATCGCCGCGGCGCTGGCCGGGATGCGCGCCGCCTTCGGCCGGGTCGAGACGATCGAGGTCGGTGACGCCCAGGTCTCGATCCTCCTGATCAAGAACCCGGCGGGCGCCAACGAGGTCCTCCGCACCCTGAAGCTCGAGGCCGAGCGCCCGCCCGCCCCCACGCTGAGTTCGCAGAAACCTTCGGATAGCGACCAGAACTGCGAACTCCCCCGGGGGGGCGGGGAACTGGTCGGGGGGATCGACCTCTGGATCGCGCTCAACGACCGGATCGCCGACGGGCGCGACGTGTCCTGGGTCTGGGACGCCGACTTCGAGCTGCTCGCCGGTGCGGTGCGGCGGGTCACCTGCGCCGGGACGCGGGCGCCGGAGATGGCGCTGCGGCTGAAGTACGCGGGCTGGCCGGAGGATCGGATCGCGGTCGAGCCCGGGATCGCCACCTCGCTCGACGCCGCCGTCGCCGCGGCGCAGGGTCGCCTCTTCGCCCTCCCCACCTACACCGCGCTGCTCGAGCTGCGCAGGCTGCTCGCCGACCGCGGTCTGGCGAAGGAGTTCTGGCGGTGACGCGGTCATCGTCGACATCGGAGGCCGCGATCTGGCACGACGTCGAGTGCGGTGCCTACGCCGCCGACCTCGCCGTCTGGGACGAGCTCGCCGATCGCTGCGGCGACCCGATCCTCGAGCTCGGCGCCGGGACCGGCCGCCTCGCCATCCATCTCGCCCGCCGCGGCCACCGGGTGATCGGCCTCGACCACGACCCCGAGCTGATCGCCGCCCAGCGCGAGCGCGCCGTCGGCCTGCCGGTGACGCCGCTGCTCGCCGACGCGCGCCGCTTCGAGCCGCCCGAGCCGGTCGCCCCGGCGCTCGTTCCGATGCAGCTCCTGCAGATGCTCGCCGACCGGGCCGAGCGGGCCTCCTGCCTCGCCTCGATCGCCGCCGGGCTCCTGCCCGGCGGGCGCGTCGCCGCCGCGATCGTCGAGGGGATGCCCGAGCCGGAGGAGGGCGAGCCGCTGCTTCCCGACGTGCGCGAGGTCGACGGCTGGGTCTATTCGAGCCTGCCGCTCGAGGCCGTGGTCGGACCGGAGCGGATCGTCGTCCGCCGCCTGCGCCAGAAGGTCTCGCCGTCCGGCGAGCTGACCGAGGCGCCCGACCAGGTGACGATCCGCACGCTGACCGCCGAGGCGCTCGAGGCCGAGGCGGCCGAGGTCGGCCTGGTCGCGGTCGAACGCCTCCACATCGACCCGACCGAGGACCATGTCGGCTCGACCGTGGTCGTCCTCGGCGAGGAGGAGTAATGGAGCTCCGCGTCCTCAGCCTCTATCCGGACCAGATGAACATCTATGCCGACCGCGGCAACATCCTCTTCCTGCAGCGGCGCTGCGAATGGCGGGGGATCGACTTCGTCTGGCGCGGCGCCGGGCCGGGTGAGTCGATCGACCCCGCCCAGCACGACCTCTTCTACATCGGCGGCGGGCAGGATCGCGACCAGCGCGTCGTCGCCGCCGACCTGGTCGAGACGAAGCGCGCCGCGCTGGCCGAGGCGGTCGACGACGGCGCCGTCCTGCTCGCCGTCTGCGGCGGCTACCAGCTGCTCGGCGAGAGCTACCAGCTGGGCGAGGAGACCCTCCCTGGACTCGGTCTCGTCGACCTGCGCACGGTGCGCGAGGAGGGCCCGCGGCTGATCGGCAACGTCGCGATCGAGACCGAGCTGGCCGGCGAGAGGCGACTGCTCGCCGGCTTCGAGAACCACGGCGGCCGCACCTATCTCGGTCCCGACACCCGCCCGCTCGGCCGCGTCGTCGCCGGCCACGGCAACAACGGCGGCGACGGCCGGGAGGGCGTCTGGCGCGACAACCTGGTCGGCACCTACCTGCACGGCCCGCTGCTGCCGAAGAACGCCTGGCTCGCCGACCACCTGATCGCGCTCGCCCTGGAGCGCCGCCACGGCGCGGCACCTGCGCTCGAGCCGCTCCCCGACGAGCTTGAGCGCGCCGCCCACGCGAGCGCCCGCGCCGCCGCCGGCGTCTGACCACCCTCCCGCCAGCTGTTCCTTATGCCGGAATACCGGCGATAAGGAACAGCTGGCGGGATAGTCATGGCGCGGCGGGGACGATCGCGGTCGGCTCGGCGCCTTTCTCCAGGTCCGCGGTGTCGAAGGAGGACGAGGAGAGGCGCCGGGCGCCGGGCATCGCCTCGACGAAAGCCTCCTCGGTGTCGAGGAAGTTGATCTTGTCGGTCTTGTAGTGCATCGGCACCACCCAGGGGGCGCCGAGATCGAGCGCGATGCCGGCCGCGGTGGCGCCGTCGATCGTCGGGCCGCCGCCGACCGGCAGGAAGAGCAGGTCGATCCCGTCGAGGTGGGCGCGCTGCTCGGGCCGCAGCGCCGGCTGGCCGAAGTCGCCGAAGTGGGCGACGCGGAGCCCGTCGAGGTCGAAGACGACGATCGTGTTCGGCCCGCGCTCGGTCCCCGCCGCGCCGTCGTGCTCGGAGGCGATCGCGACCACGTCGCCGAGCGGCCCCGGGTGCGTCCCGGCCACCGAGCGGACCAGCGCCGGCTCGCCGTCGATCACCTCGACCGCGTTGTGGTCGCCGTGCTCGTGGGTGACGATCAGCAGGTCGACCCCGGCGGGCGACTCGATCGCCGGATAGCCCCACTCGATCCCCCGCGAAGCCGCCGCGGACATGTCGCCGAACGGGTCGACGAAGACCGTCGCGGCCTCGCCGTCGAGGGTGAACGCAGACTGCCCGTGCCAATCAACTCGCATGACTCTCCTCCAGTTCGCGCATCGGTGGTTCCGGAGCGGGCATCGCCTCGTCCGGCTCGGCGTGGGTGTAGCGGCCGCCCCGCATCAGCGATGCAGCGGCGGCGATCAGGCAGGCGACGATCGCGAAGCCGAAGGCCGTGTCGAGGCCGTTGCTGAACGGCTGCGAGATCAGGTCGGGGAAGAAGCTGTGGCCGCTCAGCACCGCCTGGGCGTGCTGCGGAAGTGCGTGCAGGGCCTGGCTGCCGATCAGGTGTTCGATCGGGTTGTAGCCGAGGAAAGCGGCGAAGAGGACCGAGATCGGCGGCGTCTGCCCCACTTCGTGGGCCTTGGCGGCGGTGACGCCGTGCGCTTCGAGGCCGGTCGAGAGGGTGTGCGGCAGGCTCGCGGAGAGGCCGATGATCAGCAGGGTGAAGAAGATCCCCATCGAGACCACCTGCGCCGAGTTCTGGAAGGTCTGGTTCATGCCGCCGCCGGCGCCGCGGTCGCCGGGCGGCAGGCTGTTCATCACCGCCGCCCGGTTGGGCGAGGAGAACATCCCCATCGAGATCCCGTTGCAGGCGAGGATCGCGGCGAAGACGGGGTAGGAGAAGTCGACCGGCAGGACGGTGAGGGCGGCGAAGCTGGCGGCCGCGGCGACCATGCCGCCGGTGGCGAAGCCGCGCGCCCCGAAACGATCCGACAGGTAGCCCGAGGTCGGGCCGGCGATCAGCATCCCGATCGTCAGCGGCAGCATGTAGATGCCGGCGAGGAGCGGCGCTTCGGTGTAGTCGTAGCCGTGCAGCGGCAGCCAGATGCCCTGCAGCCAGATGATCAGCATGAACATCAGGCCGCCGCGGGCGATGGCGGCGAGGAAGGTCGAGAGCGTGCCGAAGGTGAAGGCGCGGATGCGGAAGAGCGGCAGACGGAACATCGGCTCCTCGACGCGCAGCTCGACGATCACGAAGACGACCAGCGAGGCGAGCGCGCCCGCCAATAGGAGCAGGCAGCGGGGGCTCCCCCAGCCGGTCGGCGAGCCGCCGTAGGGACGGATCCCGTAGGTGACCGCGACCATCGCCAGGATCAGGCCGAGGGCGAAGGTGACGTTTCCCCACCAGTCGATCGAGGCCGGGCTCGGGGTCGACAGCTCCTTCAGTTTCATGTAGGCCCAGACGGTGCCGAAGAGGCCGACCGGGACCGAGATCAGGAAGACCAGCCGCCAGTCGATCGGCGCGAGCAGCCCGCCCAGGATCAAACCGACGAACATGCCGCTGACGCCGACGATGTTGTTGATCCCGAGCGCCATGCCGCGCTGGTCGACGGGGAATGCATCGGTGAGGATCGCCACGGAGTTGGCGAGCAGGCAGGCCCCGCCGATCCCCTGGACGATCCGGAAGACGACCAGGAAGAGGGCGCCGTCGGTGCCGGTCATCCAGTCGATCGCCAGCATCAGCGAGGCGACCGTGTAGATGACGAAGCCGAGGTTGTAGATCCGCACCCGCCCGTAGATGTCGCCGAGCCGGCCGAGGCTGACGATCAGCACGCTGGTCACGACGAGGTAGCCGAGGATCATCCAGAGCAGGTAGAAGCTGTTCGAGGGCAGCAGCGGGTCGAGGTGGATGCCGCGGAAGATGTCCGGCATCGCGATCAGGGTGATCGAGGCGTCGAGGGTCGCCAGCAGGATCGCCAGCGTCGTGTTCGACAGCGCGACCCACTTGTACTTGTCGTCCGGGGCGGCGCCGTCGCCGATCGCCGTCGCTGCCGAGGCCATGGCGACATAATACACAGGCAACCTGTACAGTTCGCCTGTCTATCTGCGCTATGGTTGATGGGTGCCCGCGCAGACCGGAGCCGATGCCGACATCGCCCCTCTCGCCGCCGACCTGCGGGTCGTGGTCGGGCAGCTGATCCGCCGGCTGCGCTCCGAGCAGCAGCTCTTCCCGCTGAACCAGGCCTCCGTCCTCGGCCGGCTCGACCGCAGCGGCGCGATGAGCGTCTCCGACCTCGCCGGCGCCGAGCGGGTGCGGCCGCAGTCTATGGCGCAGACGGTCGGCGATCTCGAAGCCGACGCCCTGGTCGAGCGCCGGCCCGACCCCGACGACCGCCGTCGCGCCCTGGTCGACCTGACCGCGGCCGGCAGGGCGCGGATCGAAGCCGACCGCCGCGCCCGCGAGGGCTGGCTGGTGAAGGCGATCGAACAGCTCCCGGCCGGCGACCGCGCGACGATCGAGCGCGCGGTCGAGATCCTCGGCCGAATCGCCGCCGCCGACGTCTGATCCTCCCCGCCAGCTGTTCTTTATGCCGGAATGGTGGGGATAAGGAACAGCTGACGAGAGTGTCAGCGACCGGTGGAGCCGAAGCCGCCGTCGCCGCGCGCCGACTCGCCGAGCGCCGTCGCCTCGACCGGCTCGGGGAGGGCGATCGGCGTCACCACCAGCTGCGCGATCCGCGCGCCCGCCTCGATCCGCACCGTCTCGGCCGGGTCGGTGTTCAGCAACAGCACCCGCACTTCGCCGCGGTAGCCGGCGTCGATCAGGCCGGGGCTGTTGACCAGGGCGATGCCGTGCTCGCGGGCCAGCCCGGAGCGCGGCAGCACGAGGCCCGCGTGCCCGTCCGGGATCTCGATCGCGATCCCGGTGCCGACCCCCCAGCGCTCGCCGGGGCCGATATGGGCTTCCTCGATCGAGTAGAGGTCGAGCCCGGCGTCGCCCGGGTGGGCGCGGCTGGGCAGCACGGCAGCGTCGTTCAATTTGATGACCGGCAAATCCACGGGGGCAGCCTACTGGGCCTTTTCGGCGATGACTGACAAGGAAGCGGGAAGCGCCGTGTGCTCTGCCCACAAGCGGCCGATGACGCCGTCAGGCACCGCCGAAAAGGCCCAGATCGTCGAAGCGGTGCAGCTCGGCGGAAGGGACGCGGGCGTGGACGAGGACGCCGTCGGCGCGGTCGGTCCGCTGCAGCTCCCCCGCCACCTCGTGCAGCTCGTGCAGGCGGCCGCCCTCGCTGTAGGGGATCAGCAGCTCCACCTCGGTCAGGGTCTCGGCGAACGCCGCCTCGATCCGCTCCCGCAGCTCCTCCAGCCCTGCGCCCGCGAGCGCCGAGACGAGCACCGCCCGCGGGTGGCCGAGCACCACCTCGCGGCGCTCCTCCTCGCTCAGCAGATCGGCCTTGTTGAGGACGAGGAGTCGCGGCGTCTCCCCCGCGCCGATCTCCTCCAGCACCTCGTCGACCGCCCGGATGTCGATGATCCGCCGCTCTTCGCTCGCCGAGGCGTCGACCACGTGGACGATCAGGTCGGCCAGCGTCGTCTCCTCGAGCGTCGCCTTGAAGGCCTCGACCAGCTGATGGGGCAGCTTCTCGATGAACCCGACCGTGTCGGTGAGGAGGTAGTCGCGGCCGGAGAGCTCGAAGCTCCGCGTGGTCGGGTCGAGGGTCTCGAAGAGGCGGTCGGCGACGCCGACCTCGGCCCCGGTCAGCGCGTTCAGCAGGGTCGACTTGCCCGCGTTGGTGTAGCCGGCGAGGGCGACGCTGGGCAGGGAGGAACGCTCGCGCCGGGCGCGCATCACGCCGCGGTTTCGCGCCAGCCGCGTCAAGCGGCGGCGCAGCGCCGCGATCCGGTCGCGGGCGAGGCGGCGGTCGGTCTCGATCTGGCTCTCGCCCGGGCCCCTGGTGCCGATCCCGCCGTCGATCCGCCCCGCGCCGAGTCGCTCGAGGTGGGTCCAGAGGCCCCGCATGCGGGCCATGTTGTATTCGAGCTGGGCCAGCTCCACCTGCAGCTTGCCCTCGGCCGAGTGGGCGTGGTCGGCGAAGATGTCGAGGATCACCGCGGTGCGGTCGATCACCGGCACCCCGAGCGCCGTTTCCAGGTTGCGCTCCTGGCGCGGCGCCAGCTCGTCGTCGCAGGCGACCACGTTGGCGTCGACGGCCGCCAGCTCGGCCTTCAGCTCCTCGAGCCGGCCGCGGCCGAAGTAGCGGTCGGGATCGGGCTTGGGGCGCTGCTGGGTGGCGACCCCGGCGGTGGCGACGCCCGCGGTGCGCAGCAGCTCCTTCAACTCGGCCAGCGGCTCGCCGTCCTCGCGACCGTCGACGATCCCGATCGCCAGGGCGCGCTGCCGTGCCCGCCGGTTGACGACCCCCGCCCCGTTGCCGTTCTGCGCCGCGTAGCGCGTCTCGGTGACACGGCCGTTTCTCGATCCACTCACTCCGCCCCATTGTACGGCGACCCCTCGGCCGTCTAGGCTTGCGGCCGTGAAGGTTTTCGTCACGGGAGGGACGGGATTCATCGGCGGTGCCCTGGTGCGCCAACTGCGCGCCCGCGGCGACGACGTCGTGGCGCTCGTGCGCACTCCCGCCAAAGGCGCGGCGCTGGAGGAGCTCGGCTGCACCCTCGTCGCCGGCGACCTGGGCGACGAACGGGCGATCCGCGCCGGCATCGAGGGCTGCGACGCGGTGATCCACGCGGCGGCGATCTACGAGGTCGGGATCCCGGCGAGCGAGCGCGAGGCGATGCGCGAGGCGAACGTCGGCGGCACCGAACGGGTGCTCGGGGCGGCGCTGGAGGCGAAGATCGCCAAGGTCGTCTACGTCTCGACGGTCGGCATCTTCGGCAACACCGCCGGCCAGATCGTCGACGAGGGCTACCAGCACCAGGGCGAGTTCCTCTCCGAGTACGAGAAGACGAAGTGGGAAGCCCACCAGGTCGCCAAGCGGTCGATCGACGAGGGCCTCCCCTGCGTGATCGTCCAGCCGGGCGGCGTCTACGGGCCCGGCGACACCTCCTCGATCGGCTCCCTGCTCGACCAGTTCTTGAGCGGGAAGATGCCACTGATCCCGTTCCCCGAGCTGGGCATGTGCCTGAGCCACGTCGAGGACATCGCCGGCGGGATCGTCCTGGCGCTCGACAAGGGCGCGGTCGGCGAGACCTACATCATCAGCGGGCCGGTGACGACGGTGCGCGAGGCGATCGGCGTGGTCGCCGCCCAGACCGGCAGGAAGGCGCCGAGATACGCGCTGCCGACCGGGCTGATGAAGATGCTGACGCCGGTCGGCCCGCTGGTCGGCAAGGTGATGGGCCAGCCGCCCAACCTGCGTGAGCTGATCGCCTCCGCCGACGGGGTCACCTTCTGGGCGAGCCACGAGAAGGCGACCCGGGAGCTCGGCTACCGGCCGCGCGGCCTCGAGGAGGGCCTCCGCGCGACCCTCGAGGCCGAAGGCAGGCTGCCCGCCGGCTCCGCCGCCGCATAAGCTCCCCTCGATGCGCGTCATCGACGTCGAGCACCTCGGCCGTCCGCATGTGATCGGCTGCTGGGAGGTCGACGGGATGCTGGTCGACCCCGGCCCCGAGTCCTCCCTCCAGACGCTGCTGGAGAAGCTCGGCGGCGAGCGGCCGGAGGCGATCCTGCTCACCCACATCCACCTCGACCACGCCGCGGCGACCGGCGCGATCGTCGCCCGCTGGCCCGACCTGCCCGTCTACGTCCACGAGCGCGGCGCCCCGCACCTGATCGACCCCTCGCGCCTGCTGGCCAGCGCCGAGCGCCTCTACGGCGACAAGCTCGAGTACCTCTGGGGGAAGATCCGGCCGGTCCCGGAGGCGAACGTGACCACGCTCTCCGGCGGCGAGGTCGTGCGCGGGATGCGCGTCGCCTACACCCCCGGGCACGCCTCCCACCATGTCTGCTACCTGCACGAGGACACCGATACCGCCTTCGTCGGCGACGTCGCCGCCTGCCGCATCCCGCCCACCGACCTGGTGATCCCGCCGACCCCGCCCCCCGACATCGACGTCGAGCTCTGGGAAGAG
>DASZZB010000057.1:0-4305 GCA_035545115.1 Solirubrobacterales bacterium
GGCACCAGGGTCAGGTGGACGAACATCGCCCGCTTCGGGCCGAGGTCGGTGTAGAGCTGGCGGATCGCCTCGAGGAAGGGCAGCGACTCGATGTCGCCGACCGTGCCGCCGATCTCGGTGATCACGAAGTCGACCGCCTGCGACTCGGCGACGATGAGGATTTTCTGCTTGATCTCGTTGGTGATGTGCGGGATCACCTGGACCGTCGCGCCGAGGTAGTCGCCGCGCCGCTCGCGCCGGATCACCGAGTTGTAGACGCCGCCCGCGGTGACGTTCGACGCCCGCGACGTGTTTTCGTCGGTGAAGCGCTCGTAGTGGCCGAGGTCGAGGTCGGTCTCGGCGCCGTCCTCGGTGACGAAGACCTCGCCGTGCTGGAAGGGGCTCATCGTCCCCGGATCGACGTTGATGTAGGGGTCGAACTTCTGCAGCTGGACCCGGTAGCCGCGCGAGACCAGCAGGCGGCCGATCGAGGAGGCGGCGATGCCCTTGCCGAGGGCCGAGACGACTCCCCCGGTGACGAAGATGAAACGGGTGTCGCCTTGGCTGGACGGACTCATGCTCTGCCGAGCGAGTCTAGCCAGCGCAGGGGCGGAACCCGTTCGATCGTCGCCGAGATCGAGCGTAACTCCCCATAGACCGTCAAAACGACGACGACGCCGAGGGCGACCAGCCGCGCGTCCCCGGCGAGGACGGTGAGCAGCCAGACGCCGGCGATCGCGCCGATCAGGTTCGAGCCGGTGTCCCCCAGCATCGCCCGCTCGCCCAGCGTCAGCCACGCCCCGACCAGGACCGGCCCGGCGAAGATCCCCAGCAGTTCGATCGGGGCCAGGGTCCAGGCGAAGAGGCAGAGCGCCGCGCCGAGCAGCGCCAACGCCTTCTCCGCCCGCCCCGGCCGCAGGTCGAGCAGGTTGCCGAGGTTGGTGGCGAGGACGAGCAGGACGACGTCGGCGACGTAGCGCCACGATTCGAGCCCCTGCCCGGAGACGACGTAGGCGGCGAGCGCCACCGCGCCGATCGCCTTGATCGCCCCGGTCGAGAGGCGCCCGTCGCGCAGCGCCCTCCAGTGGCCGCGCCAGCCGCGCGGCGTCGCCGCCGCCTCGCCCTGGCCGAGCGCGTCGTCGAGGAAGCCGAGGAAGGCGATCCCCAGCAGGTAGGGCAGCCAGCGGCGCAGCTCGGGCGCCAGGAGGTCAAGGCTCGCGCGGTCGTTCAGCACCGCGAGCGGCGCCAGCGCGACCAGCGAGACGGTCGCCAGCACCGCCCCCAACGGGAAGGCGAGCGCCGCGCCGCGGTAGTTGGCGCGGACCAGACCGGCATCGCGCAGCCCCCGCGCCCCGGCGGGCAGCATCGGCACCGCCAGGGCGATCGCGAGCGGGAACCCGACCCAGTACAGGGCTCAGCCCCCCGGCGCGAGCAGGTCGGGCAGCAGTCGGTCGGCCGAGCTCTTCACCCCGAAGCTGCCCTCGGCGCGGTCGCCGATCACGAAGACCAGGGCGACTTCGCCCGCCGTGTTGTCGATGTCGTCGACGCTGGAGAGGTCGTTGGACTGGAAGAAGGAGACCGAGGAGGGTTCGGTGCCGGTCGACTCGATCCCGACCGCGGGCACCCGGGTCGCCGTGATCCCCTTCAGCAGCGCCGTTTCCAGCTGGTTCGCGGTGGAGCGCTGGACCGGGCCCATCGCTTCCGGCTGGGCGCGGACGACGATCACCGCGTCGAGCCCGCCGAATTCGCCGCTCGCCCGCGAGAAGAGCTGGCCGCGGACCAGTTCGGGCAGGGTGCCGCCGATCACGATCTGCCGGCCGACCCCGACCCCGAGTTCGGTCAGCTCGTCGGTTTCCTCCTGCAGGTTCGCGAAGCGGGTCTTCGAGAGTTCGGAGGCGAGGCCGGCGGTGTCGACCGGCTCACGCACCACCCCGACGCCGACCAGCCTGGCGCCGGTCGGGCCGAGCGCGTCCTCGACCGTCGAGGTGATTTCGCCGGGCAGCCCGCCGAGCGCGACGATCGCCACCCGCTTCCCCCGCAGCCGGTCGCGGGTCAGCACCGGGTAGACCTTTTCGTCGAATTCGTCGGCCTGCCCGAGTTCGCTGCTCAGGTCGTCGGCGCGTGAGCGCGCGTCCTGCAGGTTGCCGACCAGGCTCTGCTCGAGGTTCTTGCGCGTTTCGGTCAGCGCGCCGCCGCCGAACTCGGCGCCGATCAGGATCCCCACCGCGAGGGCGAGGAAGACCGCGATCAGGGAAGTGGCGTGGTAGCGCGCGCTGTAACCCATGCAGCCGGGAAGGCTAGATCCCCAGCCAGATCCGCACCTTCAGCCAGAACAGCTCGAAGACGTCGTTCAGGGCCGGCGAGGTGATGATCAGGATCGTCAGCAGGACGAGGAAGGCGACGGCGAAGAAGATCACCGGCATCAGCGTCGAGTTCGGCCGGTAGAGCCGGCTGACGCCCTTGGCGTCGACCAGTTTCTCGCCGATCCGCAGCCGCGTGAGGAAGGTCGAGGACATGCCGCCGCGCTTGCGGTCGAGGAACTCGATCAGGTTGAAGTGGGCGCCGACGCTGACGATCAGATCCGCGCCCTTCTCGTGGACCATCAGCATCGCCACGTCCTCGCTGGTCCCGGCGGCGGGGACGATCTTGTACGGCAGGCCCATCGCGTCGAGGCGGTCGCGGCCGGGGGCGCGGCCGTCCGGATAGGCGTGGACGATCAGCTCGGCACCGCAGCGGAGCGCCGCGTCGGAGGCGGAGTCCATGTCGCCGAGGATCACGTCGGGCCGCAGGCCCGCTTCCAGCACCCCGTCGGCGCCGCCGTCGACGGCGACGATCAGCGGCCCCACGTCGCCGATGTAGGTGCGGAGCGCTTTCAGGTCGCGGCGATGGCGCTCGCCGCGGACGACGATCACGACGTGACGGTCGCGGAAGGAGACCCTGGTCGACGGGAAGTCGATCGCGCCGGTGAGGATGTCGGTCTCCTGGCGGACGTGCTCGACCGTGTTCTCGGCGAACTCGGCGAGCACCGCGTCGATCCGCTCGCGCTGGGCCTCCTGGCGGCGCTCGAGCTCGGCGACGCCGAGCACGTGGCCGCGCAGCACCTCCTCGTCGCCGACGAGGACGGCGCCTCCACCGCCCAGCGTCACCTGCTGGCCGTCGCGGAGCAGGTCGAAGACGGGCGCCTCGGGCGCGTCGACCAGGCGGATGCCGGCCCGGGCCAGCATCAGCGGGCCGGCGTTGGGGTACTTGCCGTCGGAGGACGGCGAGGCGTTGAGGACGGCGGCGACGCCGCAGGCGATCAGCTCCTCGGCGGCGATCCGGTCGATGTTGACGTGGTCGATCACGGCGACGTCGCCGGGATGCAGGCGCTTCACCAGGTGCTTGGTGCGGGCGCCGAGCCGTGCCGTGCCGACGATCGGTGCGGGGCTCGTGCGCATTGCGCCGCGACGCCCGAGCAAGGCAGGGAGGCGACGACGACTGGTGGTTGCCACCGGCAGAGGTTAAGTGACGTGTCTTAAAGAAGCCAGATGCGGTGGTGGTACCCCGCCCCCGTCCGCGGAAGCACAGCCCGCCCAGCTGTTCCTTATGCCGGAATCGTGGTGAAAAGGAACAGCTGGGCGGTCAGGCGGCGGCGAGGAGTCGGCGGGCGTGCTCCGTCGCCGCCTCGTCGGAGTCCTCGCCGCCGAGCATCCGGCGGATCTCCTCGACCACCGCCTCGCCGCCCAGCCGCTCGACCGTCGCCACGGCGGCCTCGCCGGCGACGTCCTTCTCGAGCCGGAAGTGGACGTCGGCGAGCGAGGCGACCTGCGGCAGGTGGGTGATGCAGAGGACCTGATGCTCGGCGCCGAGCGCGCGCAGTCGCTCGCCGACGACGCGGGCGGTGTTGCCGCCGATCCCGGCGTCGATCTCGTCGAAGACCAGCGTCGCGGCGCCCGCCGCCGGCCCGAGCCCGCTGAGCGCCAGCATCACCCGCGAGAGCTCGCCGCCGGAGGCGGCATCGCGCAGCGGCGCCGGCTCGATGCCGGGGTTCGGGGCGACCCGCAGCTCGACCGTCTCGCGGCCCGCGGCGCCATAGCCGTCGGGATGGGGATCGAGGACGACCTCGAGCCGCGCCCCGTCCATCGCCAACCGGGCCAGCTCGGCGGCGACCCGCTGCTCGAGCGGCGCCGCGGCGGCCTCGCCGCGATCGAGGAACGGCTGGAGGCGATCGACCGGCTCGAGCGCAAGCACGGCGGCAGCGTCGAGTCGGTGCTCGCCCACGCCGAGCGCTGCCGTGCCGAGATCGAGCGGCTCGAGGGCGCCTCCGAACGCGGCGCCGAGGCGACC
>DASZZB010000058.1:0-13867 GCA_035545115.1 Solirubrobacterales bacterium
CAGGTGCCGGTGGCGCTCGCCGCCGCGGTGCCGCTCCTCGCCATCGCCCGCCACGAGATGGCGACCCGGGTGATCGAACCCGAGCTGCGCCGCACCGGCCGGCCGCACCTCTGGGCGAACGTGGCGCTGGCGATGGTCTCGGGCTCGATCGCGGCGGCGCTCTTCCTGCTCGTCCTGCTGCTGATCGAAGGTTGGCGGCTCAGCCCGATCGGCGCCGCGATCGTCGTCTCGGTGATGCCGTTGGCGGCACTGCTCGGGTCGCGGCTCGACGGCCTGGTGCCGGACGCCCGCGCCCGCGCCGCGGCGGGCGCCCTCCTCCTCGCCGGCGGCCTCGGCGGCCTGGCGCTGCTGCCGAAGGCCGAGGTGGTGCTCACCCTGCCCCCGCAGGTGCTGATCGGCATCGGCCTCTCGCTGGTCCTCTCGGCGCTGACCGAGACGGCGCTCTCGGGGCGCGCCCCGCAGGCGATCCACGGCGGCTGGACGATCTCCGCCCGTCACGCCGGCGTCGTCGTCGGCCTGCTCGCCCTGACCCCGGTCTTCACCCACGACATCGCCGTGCAACAGAGGCAGGCGATCGATGCCGGCACCGCGGTCCTGCTCGAATCGCCGGTCCGGCCGGTGCTGAAGCTCGCGCTGACGAAGAAGATCAGCGGGCATCTCGAGGCGGAGGACGGCAAGGTGCCCAACCTCGGCCACGTCTTCGAACCGCTCCCCGAAGGCGAACCCGAACGCGCCGAAGTCGTCGAGCTGCGCGACGAACTGCAGGACCAGCTCGACCGCGGCGCCACCCATGCCTTCAGCCCGTCGTTCGCGATCGCCGCCCTGATCGGCCTCCTGGCCCTGTTGCCGATCGGCCTGGCGCGGAGGCTCGACCTGTGACCCGGGGCCGCTTGCTCGTCGTCGGCGCGCTGGTCGTCTCGCTGGCGCTGGTCGGCATCTATCTCGCCGCCGGGGGCGCCTCCTACACGCCGGAGGTGAGCCAGAACCCCTGCGAACCGCGGCCCGTTGCGGAAACCAGCGGCGGCCTCGAAGGTCTGGCGGAGCGCTTCACGCTCTACGCGCTCGACGGCGCCGCCTGCCGGCTCGGCGTCAGCCGCGAGCGGCTGGCCCGCGCCCTCGCCACCAGAGGGAGCCGCGAACGCTTCGCCCGGCGCTTCCACATCGACGACGAAGAGCTCGCCAAGGCGATCCGCGCCGGCCTCTTGCGCGCCGTCGACGACGCCGAGGAACATGGCGAACTGACCCCGATCCTGGCCGCCCCGATTCGCGCCACGATCGAACACGTCCCGCTCGAAGAGGCGATCGAACTGGTCCAGGACGCGAAAAAGCTCCTCAGCGGCGAAAGCTTCCTCGGCGGCCTCGGCGGCCTGCTCGAAGAACTCGTGCCCTGACCCCGGTTGGCGTTCGCAGTTCTGGTCGCTATCCGACCATTTCTGCGAACGCCGCTAGCCCTCGGTCGCGCGCCAGACCCAGAGCATCGCCAGCGGCTGCAGCGGCAGCCGTGCCCAGAGGGCCCAGCGCGGGATCTTGGTCCCCATACCGAGGATCTTCTCCGGGCCGACCGCCATGTAGACGTTGGCGGGGAAGACGGCGACGAGCAGCGCCAGCAGGCCCCAGCGGCCGGTGCGGCGGGTGGCGGGGTGGAGGACGGCGAGCCCGCCGGCGATCTCGGCGACCCCGGAGATCGCCACCGACGCCCGTCGCGGGAAGGGCGGCGGCACGATCGCCTCGTAGGGCCGCGGCCGGACGAAGTGGAGCGTCCCGGAAAGCGAGAAGACGGCGGCGACGGCTGCGCGGGAGGCCTTCATCGCCGCGCAGTCTCCCACGCCCCGCCGCCAAGGTGGCGTTCGCACTTCTCGTCGCTATCCGACCATTTCTGCGAACGCAGCCTGGTTGCCTGCTCTCCGCGGCTCGCTATCTTCACCTTTCGTGCCGGAATTCAAGCTGAACCCTGTCTATACCCCTACCGCCGACCAGCCGAAGGCGATCGCCGGGCTGGCCGAGGGCCTCGGCGCCGGCGAGCGCTTCCAGACCCTGCTCGGCGCCACCGGCACCGGCAAGACCTTCACGATGGCCGGGGTCATCGCCGAGGTCCAGCGCCCGGCGCTGGTGATCGCGCACAACAAGACGCTTGCCGCGCAGCTCTGCAACGAGTTCCGCGAGTTCTTCCCGGAGAACGAGGTCAACTACTTCGTCTCCTACTACGACTACTACCAGCCCGAGGCCTACGTCCCGGCGCAGGACCTCTACATCGAGAAGGACAGCTCGATCAACGACGAGATCGACCGCCTGCGCCACGCCGCCACGGCATCGCTGTTCGCCCGCCGCGACGTGATCATCGTCGCCTCGGTCTCCTGCATCTACGGGATCGGCTCGCCCCAGGTCTACAACGAAAAAATGCAGCTCTTCCAGGTCGGCAAGGAGATCGACCGTGACGAGGTGCTGCGCAAGCTGGTCAAGATGCAGTACCAGCGCAACGACTCGGTGCTCGGCCGCGGCGCCTTCCGCGTGCGCGGCGAGGTGCTCGAGATCATGCCGTCCTACGCCGAGACCGCCTACCGGATCGCCCTGTTCGGCGACGAGATCGAGGGGATCCAGCACTTCGACCCGTTGACCGGCGAGGTGATCGACGAGATCGACCACGTCTCGGTCTGGCCCGCCTCGCACTACGTGACCAAAGACGAGACGGTCGAGCGCGCGGTCCAGGAGATCCGCGCCGAACTGGAACAGCGGACCGCCGAACTGGAGAACGAAGGCAAACAGCTGGAGGCGCACCGGCTGCGCCAGCGGACCTCCTACGACCTCGAGATGATCAAAGAGCTCGGCTTCACCTCGGGGATCGAGAACTACTCGCGGATCCTCGACGGGCGGCCGCCCGGCTCGCCGCCGCACACCCTGATCGACTACTTCCCCGACGACTTCGTCTGCTTCATCGACGAGAGCCACCAGACGGTGCCGCAGATCGGCGGCATGTACGAGGGCGACCGCTCGCGCAAGCAGACCCTGGTCGACTACGGCTTCCGCCTGCCCTCGGCGATCGACAACCGGCCGCTCAAGTTCGACGAGTTCCTCGACCGGGTGCGGCAGCTGGTGATGGTCTCGGCGACGCCGGGGCCGTTCGAGCAGGCGGAATCGGCGCGGATCGTCGAGCAGATCGTGCGGCCGACCGGGATCGTCGACCCGGCGATCGAGCTGCGCGCCACCCGCAACCAGATCGACGACCTGATGAACGAGGCGCGCAAGGTCGCCGAGCAGGGCGAGCGGATCCTGGTCACGACGTTGACCAAGAAGATGGCCGAGGACCTCACCGCCTACCTGCTCGAGTACGGGGTCAAGGTCCGCTATCTGCACTCCGAGATCGACACGCTCGAACGGATCCAGATCGTCCGCGACCTGCGGCTCGGCGAGTACGACGTGCTGGTCGGGGTCAACCTGCTGCGCGAGGGGCTCGACCTGCCGGAGGTGTCGCTGGTGGCGATCCTCGACGCCGACAAGGAGGGCTTCCTGCGCGGCGAGACGAGCCTCGTGCAGACGATCGGGCGGGCGGCGCGGAACGTCAACGGCCGGGTGCTGATGTACGCCGACAAGGAGACCGACGCGATGCGCGCGGCGATGCGCGAGACCGACCGTCGTCGGGCGATCCAGATCGCCTACAACGAGGAGCACGGGATCACCCCGACCACGGTGCGCAAGGGGATCTCGGAGATGTCGGAGCTGCTGGCGATGGAAGACCGGGCGCCGGCGCGGCGGCGGCGCAAGAGCGCCGAACGGTTCGACAACCCGGAGGAGCTGGAGAAGACGATCGTCGCCCTGGAGGAGGAGATGCTGGCCGCCGCCGACGACCTGCGCTTCGAGGAGGCGGGGCGGATCCGCGACGAGCTGCGCGAGCTGCGCCGCGACCTCGAGGGGATGACGGCGGGAGCCTGATGTCGATCGACGCGACCGAAGCCGACTTCGAGCGCGACGTCGTCGAGCGCTCCCGGCAGGTGCCCGTCGTGGTCGACTTCTGGGCCGACTGGTGCGGGCCCTGCCGGCAGCTGAGCCCGGCGCTGGAGGCGGCGGAGCGCAAGCGCGACGGCGAGGTCGTCCTGGCCAAGGTCGACGTCGACTCCAACCAGGCGCTGGCGGCCCGCTTCGGCGTCCAGGGGATCCCGGCGGTGAAGGCCTTCCGCGACGGCCAGGTCGTCGACGAGTTCGTCGGCGCCGTCCCGCCGGCGAAAGTCGAAGCCTTCTTCGACGGGCTGGCGCCCTCGCGCGCCGACCAGCTGCTGGCGGCCGGCGACGAGCTCTCGCTGCGGGAGGCGCACGAACTCGAGCCGCGGCGTGTCGACATCGCGGTGGCGCTCGCCGAGGCGCGCCTCGGGCGCGGCGCGGAGCCGGAGGCGCTGGAGGCGGTCGAGGGCTTCCCCGACGACTTCGCCGCCGCCGGCATCGCCGCCCGCGTGAGGCTGTCCCAGGCCGGTATCGCCCCGGCGGCATGGACGGCGCTCGCCGAAGGCGACCGCGCCGCCGCTCTCGACGCCCTTCTGGAGGCCCTGTCCGAGGACGGCGCCGTGTCCCAGGACGGCGCGGCATCGGCGGAGGGCGACGGGTCTGGCCAGGGCGATGACGGTGGCCTCGGCCCGAGCGGGCGCCGAGACATCATCCGCCAGGCGGTGATCGGCATCCTCGCCGACCTCGACCCCGCCGACCCCACCGCCCGCGACTACCGGCGCAAGCTCTCCGCCGCCCTCTGACCAACGCCGGCGAATCGGCGTTCGCACTACTGGCCGCTATGCGGTGCTAACTGCGAACGCCGCTTCGGCGACGGCGGACGAGATGTTCGCCGATGCGCTTGGCGACACGATTTGGTTCCCGTTTTAGCCGCGTGCCGGTGATCCGGATGACTTCGATACCTGCCATCGCCAGATTCTCATCGCGTTCGGGGTCGGTCTCGAAGGACCGCCGACCGCCATGGTGCTCCCAGCTGTCGAGCTCCACGGCGAACCGCTCGCGCTCCCAGTAGAAGTCGAGCTCGTAGCCCTCGATGAAGTTGTTGACCCGCGGACGATGCACGCCCGCGTCGGCGAGTGCCGCCAGCAGTCGCTTCTCACCGCCTGAGCGAGTGAACCCGGTCTCCCGGTAGATGGCGATGGCTCGCCCGAGCGGCCCACGTCCGCGATGCCCACGAACCTCGTCGAGAAGGCGATCGACCGCACCGAGGTCGAGCAGATCGAAGCGATCGGCCTTGTCGATCGCTCGTTCGAGTCGATACGCCTTGGCGGAGGACGCGTAGTCGAGGAGCGTGCGAGGCACCGCCGTCACCGGGAGCTGATCGGTCATGGCGACGTCCTCCTCACGCAGCGCCGGACAGTGATGGAGGGCGATCGCGTCGTGCGAATGGCCGCGCCAGGGCACGCTGACGTGGACAGGAATCTCCAGCCGGGGCTCCAGCCCCCAGAGCCAGACCGCCGACTGATGGCTGATCAAGGCCCCCTCGCCGCGGAACAGCACCGCAGCCATGCAGAGCGCATGACGGTCCAGGCCGGTATGGCCGACGGCGAGCACCTGTCGGTGCCATACGTGCAGGCGGCCGGTGGCGATGGCCCGGTTGATCGACGCATCCGAGTAGCCGAGGCCGATCAACTGTGCCCGCGTCACGAGCCCGTACTGTCGCGCCGCCAGCGCCGCCACCTCATGGTGCGTTCGCAGTTCTGGTCGCATAGCGAAGGTAAGTGCGAACGCCCGGTGGGTTCTCCCCCCGGACTGGCCGCTTCCCCGCCCGGCGTTCGCAGAAATGGCCGCATAGCGCGGCAAAGTGCGAACTCCCCCTTGGGGGTGGGCGCTCGGGGAAGGGAGAAGGGTGGGGGAACATCTGTTCGCCTGGGTACACTCATCATTCGTGCCCGCGTCAGAGAAAATCGTCATCTCGGGAGCTCGGGAGCACAACCTCAAGGACGTCTCGCTCGAGCTGCCACGCGACGCGCTGATCGTGATCACCGGGCTGTCCGGCTCGGGCAAGTCGAGCCTCGCCTTCGACACGATCTACGCCGAGGGCCAGCGGCGTTATGTCGAGTCGCTGTCGTCTTACGCGCGGCAGTTCCTCGGGCTGATGGAGAAGCCCGACGTCGACTCGATCGAGGGGCTCTCGCCGGCGATCTCGATCGACCAGAAGACGACCTCGCGCAACCCCCGCTCGACGGTCGGCACGGTGACCGAGATCTACGACTACCTGCGGCTGCTGTGGGCGCGGATCGGCCGGCCGTTCTGCCCCGAGTGCGGCGAGGAGATCACCGGCCAGACCCAGGAGCAGATCGTCGACCGGCTGATGACGATCGAGGACGGGCGCAAATTCATGGTGATGGCGCCGATCGTCCGCGGGCGCAAAGGCGAGTACGGGAAATTGCTCGAGCAGATGCGGCTCGAGGGCTACTCGCGGGCCGAGATCGACGGCGAGCTGCGCCGCCTCGACGAGGAGATCGTCCTCGACAAGAAGTTCAAACACGACATTTCGATCGTCGTCGACCGGCTGGTGATGAAACCGGAGCTGCGCCGCCGCCTCTCCGAGTCGGTCGAGGCCGCCGCGGGCCTCGCCGCCGGGCTGATCGAGGTCGAGTTCGTCGACACCGAGGAGCCGAGGCTGCTCTTCTCCGAGCAGTTCGCCTGCCTCAACTGCGGCACCTCGATCCCCGAGCTGGAGCCGCGGATCTTCTCCTTCCACTCGCCCCACGGCGCCTGCGACCGCTGCCACGGGCTCGGCTTCCAGAAGGTGATCGACCCCGAGCTGGTCGTCCCCGACCCGACCCTCTCGCTCGCCGAGGGCGCCCTGCAGCCATGGAACCGCGGCGTCACCGCCTACTGGCGGCGGCTGATCGCCTCGGTCGCCGAGACCTACGACGTCGATCTCGACAAGCCCTGGGCGAAGCTGAAGAAGGCCGAGAAGGACATCTTCCTCCACGGCACCGGCGAGGAGCGCCATCAGGTCACCTACACCAACCGCTTCGGCCGCCGGCGCTCCTACAAGGTGCGCTTCGAGGGGATCGTCGACAACCTGCAGCGGCGCTACGAAGAGACCGACTCGGAGACCAACCGGGAGCGGATCGAGGGCTACATGGCCGAGCAGCCGTGCCCGCAGTGCGACGGCGCCCGGCTGCGGCCGGAGACCCTCGCGGTCAAGGTCGGCGGCCTCTCGATCGCCGAGTACTGCGACCTCTCGGCGCGCCGCGCCAAGGAGTGGATCGAGGCGCTCGAGCTGACCGAGACGGAGCGCTCGATCGCGCGGCTGATCGTCCGCGAGGTCACCGAACGGCTCACCTTCCTCGACAACGTCGGCATCGGCTATCTCTCGATGTCGCGCACCGCCCGCACGCTCTCCGGCGGCGAGGCGCAGCGGATCCGCCTGGCGACCCAGATCGGCTCCAGCCTGGTCGGGGTGATGTATGTGCTCGACGAGCCGTCGATCGGCCTCCACCAGCGCGACAACGAGAAGCTGATCGCGACCCTCGACCGCCTCCGTGACCTCGGCAACACGGTGATCGTGGTCGAGCACGACGAGGGCACGATGATGGCCGCCGACCACCTGGTCGACCTCGGTCCCGGGGCGGGCGAGCACGGCGGCCACGTGATCGCGGCGGGCAGGCCGAAGCAGGTCGCCAAGGATCCCGCCTCGTTGACCGGCCAGTACCTCTCGGGCAAGAAAAAGATCGAGGTGCCGGTGGAGCGCCGTGCCCCGAAAGGCGCGCTGGCGGTCCGCGGCGCCCGCGAACACAACCTCAAGGACGTCGACGTGACGATCCCGCTCGGCGTCTTCTGCTGCGTCACCGGCGTCTCCGGCTCGGGCAAGTCGACGCTGGTCAACGAGACGCTCTACCCCTCGGTCGCCAACCGCCTGCACCAGGCGAAGCTGCGGCCCGGCGCCCACGACGGGATCGACGGCCTCTCGCAGATCGACAAGATCATCAACATCGACCAGTCGCCGATCGGCCGTACGCCGCGTTCCAACCCGGCCACCTACACCGGCGTCTTCGACCACATCCGCCAGCTCTTCACCCAGACCCAGGAGGCGCGGGCGCGCGGCTACAAGCCCGGCCGCTTCAGCTTCAACGTCAAGGGCGGTCGCTGCGAGGTCTGCAAGGGCGACGGGCAGATCAAGATCGAGATGCACTTCCTGCCCGACGTCTACGTGCCCTGCGAGCAGTGTCACGGCAAGCGCTACAACCGCGAGACGCTCGAGGTGCGCTTCAAAGGCAAGAACATCGCCGACGTGCTCGAGATGTCGGTCGAGGAGGCGGTCGGCTTCTTCGAGAACGTGCCGAAGATCGCCCGCCGGCTGCGCACCCTGCACGATGTCGGCCTCGACTACATCCGGCTCGGCCAGCCCGCGACGACCCTCTCCGGCGGCGAGGCGCAACGGATCAAGCTCGCCACCGAGCTCTCCAAGGTGGCCACCGGGGACACCCTCTACATCCTCGACGAGCCGACCACCGGCCTCCACTTCGCCGACGTCCAGCGGCTGCTCGACGTGCTCGGGCGACTGGTCGACGCGGGCAACACCGTGGTGGTGATCGAGCACAACCTCGACGTGATCAAGACCGCCGACTGGTTGATCGACCTCGGCCCCGAGGGAGGCGAAGGGGGCGGCGAGATCGTCGCGGTCGGCACCCCCGAGGAGCTGGCCGCCGTGGCGGGCTCCTACACCGGCCGTTTCCTGGCTGCCCTGGTCAAACCGTCGAGATCGGGACGGGGCGCGAAGCTGTCCGCGGCCGCGTAGCCCCGTTGGACATCACGGCCAACAGATCCGGGATCTGTTGGCCCATAGGACGAAACCCCTGCACCGGCGTATGGGCGTCTCGGCGCGGGGGTATGGTCGGCTGGAACCTTGCGGGAGAAAAAGGAGGAGTGATGCCCCAGTCAGCTTGGATGAAGAGAGGCCTCTTCGTAGCTTTCGCGCTGGTCGCGATCGCCGCGGTCGTGGCGGGGTGCGGCGGCGGTGGCAGCACCACCGGCGGCAACACCGAAGGCGGCGGTGAAGAATCGAACGGGGGTGGTGGCGAAGGTGTGAAGATCGCCCTGCTCCTGCCCGAAAACGAAACGCCGCGTTACGAAACGAACGACAAACCTGCTTTCGAAAAAGCTGTCGAAGAACAGTGCTCCGGTTGCCAGGTGACCTATTTCAATGCCGCCGGCGACGTCGAAAAGCAGGCGAGTCAGGGCGAAGCGGCCCTGACGCAGGGCGCCGAAGTGATGGTCGTCGACCCGATGGACTCGAAAGCGGCGGCGGCGATCGTCGAAAAAGCGCACGCCCAGGAAGTCCCGGTGGTCAGCTACGACCGTCTGATCGAAAACAGCGAAGTCGCCGGATATGTCTCTTTCGACAACGAAAGGGTGGGCGAACAGCAGGCCGAAGCGCTGAGCGAAAAGCTCAAAGAAGACGGTAGTCCGAAAGGCCCGATCATCATGATCAACGGCGATCCGGCCGACCCGAACGCCGCCCTCTTCAAGAAAGGCGCCCACAACGGGTTCGAAGAAGCCGGCGTCGAAATCGCCAAGGAATACGACACCCCCGGTTGGACCGCCGAAAACGCGCAGCGCGAGGCGCAGCAGGCGATCACCGCCCTCGGCAAGGAAGGGTTCGCGGGCATCTACGCCGCCAACGACGACACCGCGGGCGGCGCGATCGCGGCGATGAAGGGCGCCGGGATCAACCCCTCCGAAAAGCCGGTCACCGGTCAGGACTCGACCGTCGCGGGGTTGCAGCGCATCCTCGTCGGCCAGCAGTACATGACCATCTTCAAGCCGATCGTCCCGGAGGCGGAAATCGCCGCCGAAATGGCGATCTCGCTTGGCGAAACCGGCGAAGTGTCGACGAAAGAAGAAACCGAAGAAATCAACAACGGGAAGGCCGATGTACCTTCGGTGCTCCTGACCTCGACGCCGGTCATGAAAAACAACATCAAGAGCACGGTGATCGCCGAAGAATTCGTCTCTCCGTCGGAACTGTGCGAAGGCCCCTACGCCGCGGCCTGTAAGGAACAAGGAATCTCGGGCTGAGCATGAGCCCAGGTCGGCCCCTTCTCGAGCTGGAGGGGATCAGTAAGCGGTTCGGCCCGGTCCGCGCGTTGGACCGGGTCGATTTTGCCGTCGGCGCCGGCGAGGTCGTGGGCCTCGTCGGCGACAACGGCGCGGGCAAGTCGACGCTGGTCAAGGTGATCGCCGGCATCAACAGCCTCGACGCGGGGACGATCCGCTTCGAAGGCAAAGAGGTTTCGATCAACCGACCCCAGGACGCCACCGACCTCGGGATCGCCACCGTCTATCAGGACCTCGCCCTCTGTGACAACCTCGACGTCGTCGCCAATCTCTTCCTCGGCCGCGAGCAGACCCTCGGCGGCCCCGGGATCCTCACCCGTCAGCTCGACGAGGTCGACATGGAGAACCGCACCGCGGAGCTGCTGTCGAATCTTGCGGTGACGATCCCCAGCCTTCGCAGCGAGGTGGGGACGCTTTCCGGCGGCCAGCGCCAGCAGGTGGCCGTGGCCCGCTCGCTGCTCGGCGAGCCGAAGGTCGTGATGCTCGACGAGCCGACCGCCGCCCTCGGGGTGCCGCAGACCAAACAGGTGCTGGCGCTGATCAGCAAACTGCGCGATCGCGATCTCGGGGTGGTGGTCATCAGCCATAACCTGGCCGACGTCTTCGAGGTCGCCGACCGGATCTTCGTACTGCGACTGGGTCGTCCGGCCGGCGACTTCAGCTCCACCGAGGTGACGGAGGAGCACGTGGTGGCCGCGATCACCGGGCTCGGCGACAACGTCGGTGCCCGCGCCGAGGTCGCCGAGGACGATGCGGAAGCCGCCGATCGAGATTCCGAGGGAGGGAAAGCGTGAGCGCGACGCCTGCAGCACCGACCTCGCCGCAGGCCGGCGGGCCGGAGGAGAAGGCAGCCTTCGACCCGCGTCAGGCCGTCCGCCGGATCGTCCAGGGAGATCTCTCCTCGGTCCGGGTCATCCTCGGCCTGATCGTCATCGCGATCATCTTCCAGGTCCAGGAAAGCCGGTTCCTCTCGGCCGAGAACCTGACCAACCTGATGCTGCAGATCACCACGATCGGGTTGATCTCGGTCGGCATCGTCTACGTGCTGCTGCTGGGTGAGATCGACCTCTCGGTCGGCGCCGTGTCCGGCCTCGGCGGCGCGGTGATGGTCGTGCTGAACGTCAAACACGGATGGAATCCGTACCTGGCGATCGCCGCGGCGATCGCGGTCGGTGCGGCGATCGGGTGTGCGCAGGGCTTCCTGTTCAGCAAATTCGTGATTCCGTCCTTCGTCGTCACCTTGGCCGGTCTGTTGACCTGGCAGGGAGCGCTCTTACAGGTGCTCGGCAAGACCGGCTCGCTGAACGTGACCGACCCGAAGATCACCGGCCTCGCCAACATCTTCTACTCGGACACCACGGGCTGGATCATCGCCGTGGTCTGCATCGTCGCCTACGGGCTGGTGATCGCGATCGGCTTCCGACGAAGGGTGGCCGCCGGGCTCGGTGAGAGCAACCCGCTGCCCCAGATCGCCCGCTTCGTCTTGGTCGCCGCGATCGTCATCGCAGCGACCGCGATCCTCAACTCCGATCGCGGCGTGCCGCTGGCGGTGCTGATCCTCCTTGGCTTCGTGATCGGGATGGAGTACATCGTGCAGACGACGACCTTCGGCCGCCACGTCTTCGCGGTCGGCGGCAACGACGAGGCCGCGCGGAGGGCCGGTATCCGCGTCAACGGGGTGCGGATCGCCGTCTTCAGCATCGCCGGCGCGATGGCCGCGGTCGGGGGCGTGATGGCCGCCTCGCGGCTCTTCGCCGTCAACCAGAACTCCGGCGGCAACGAACTCCTGCTGCTGGCGATCGCCGGCCCGGTGATCGCGGGCACCAGTCTCTTCGGTGGCCGCGGTTCCGTCTGGACGGCCCTGCTCGGCGCCCTGGTGATCGGCTCGATCTCCAACGGCATGGATCTCCTCGGACTCGCCTCGCCGATCAAATACATGGTCACCGGCGGCGTCCTGCTGCTGGCGGTGCTGGTGGATGCGGTGGCCAAACAGCAGCGCCAGACCCGCGGCCGCGCCTGACCCCCCGCGGCGTTCGCACTTCTCTTCGCTATGCGGAGGTAACTGCGAACGCCGCTACCGCGAGACGAGGAGCGAGGCGCCGATCGCGCCGCCGAGGTCGCCCAGGGTGGCGACCTTGACCGCGGGCATCGTCTCGAAGAAGACGTGCGTGCGCATCTCCTCGAGCAGCGGCTCCATGTAGCGCTCGCCGAAGCGCAGGCCGAGCCCGCCGCCGATGATGATCGCCTCGGGATCGAGCAGGTTGACCGCCGACGCGATGCCGGTGCCGAGCGCCTCGATCGCCCGGTCGATCAGCTCGGTCGCCAGCTTGTCGCCGTGCTCGATCGCCCGCTCCCAGATGCCGCTGGTGAGACGCGGTTTTCCGTGTTTCTCCATCAGCTTGAAGAGGTCGGTCTTGTGGCCGTCCTCCTGGCGGCGGCGGGCCTCGGCTTCCATCGCCGCCCGACCGGCATAGGCCTCCATGCAGCCGCGCCGGCCACAGGGGCACCTGGCGCCGCCGCGTCTGATCACCATGTGGCCGATCTCCCCGGCCGCGCCACGACCGAGCCACGGCTCGCCGCCGAGGACCAGCCCGCCGCCGACACCGGTCCCCCAGAAGACACCGATCAGGCTGTCGAAGTCCTCGCCCGCGCCGAGGTGGAACTCGGCTTCGGTGGCGACCTGGACGTCGTTGCCGATCCGCACCGTCGTCCCCAGCTCCTTTTCGAGCGTCCCGCCGAGTGGGAAGCCGCCTTCCCAGTCGGGGAGGTTGCGGGCGCTGCTGACGACGCCGGTCTTCTCGTCGGCGTCGCCGGGCGAGCCGACTCCGACCCCCTGCAGGTCGGAGCTCTCGACCCCGGCCGCCTGCGCCGCCTCGACCAGCGCCGCGGCCATCGCCGTGGCGACGTCGGCGGGGCCACCCTCGGTCGGCGTCGGCCGCCGCGCTTCGCCCTTGACGGCGCCTCGAGGGTCGATCACCGCGGTCTGGATCTTGGTGCCGCCGAGGTCGATGCCACCGCGCAGGTCACTCATCGCCGCGGAGTCTACGTCGATGGGCCGAAAACTTGCCATATGGGCAAGTTTTCGGCCCATCGACACGAGGTACGGTGCGGGGATGGCGCAGACGGGGTGGCGGATCTGGTGGATGAAGCGGCGCTGGTACGAGCGCAACCGCCGTCTCTCGCGCCGGCTGCGGATCGACCGCCACGCCGCCCGCGGCGGCTTCTTCGTCCGCCATCCGGTCGAGGGCGAGATCCTCGAGGCGCTCGACGAGGGGCGCCTGCGGATCGGCGAAGGGACGCTGCTCGAGCCCGGCTGCTGGCTGACCCTCGACGCCGAGGCCGAGATCGAGATCGGCGAAGGCTGCTTCCTCAACCGGAACACGATGATCGCCGCCCAGAAGCTGGTGACGGTCGGCGACCACGTGATGTTCGCCAACGGCTGCTTCGTCGGCGACGCCGAGCACCGCTTCGACGATCCCGGGCTGCCGATCACCTGGCAGGGCTTCACCTCCAAGGGCCCGGTCGAGATCGGCGCCAACTGCTGGTTCGGCGTCAACTGCGCGGTGACCAGCGGGGTGATGGTGGGGGAGCGCTGCGTGATCGGTGCCAACTCGGTGGTCAATCGCGACCTGCCCGCGCGCACGATCTGCGCCGGCGCCCCGGCCAAGCCGCTCCGACCGATCGAGTTCCGAGCCTAGATCGGTCGACTCCACAGGCGGCCGCCGGCGCCAGGGACCCGCCGGCGAGCAACCGCCCCGTCCTCCCCGGTGGCGTTCGCAGTTAGCTCCGCTATGCGGAG
>DASZZB010000059.1:0-11090 GCA_035545115.1 Solirubrobacterales bacterium
GCGACCAGCGCGCGCGCCAGCCGGCGCGGATCGACCGCGGCGTCGCCCGCCGCCAGGACGCCGCCGGCGAAGGTCGGCGTCAGCCCCGGCTCGAGCTCCCGGCAGCGGCGCGGCGTCAGCCACTCGGCCTCGAGGCCGAGCTCCCGCTGCAGGTCGTGGCGGCGGCGCAGCTCGCCCGCCTCGTCGCGATCGAGCGCCACGTGGAGGGCCCCACGCCGCTCGTAGCCGGTCGCCTCCCCCGCGGCCGCCTCGACCGCGGCCGCGAAGTCGGGCCAGAGCGCCGCCGAGGCGAGCATCAGCTCGAGCAGGTCGGGCTCGCCGAAGGACAGCTCGCCGACCGGCGCCAGCATTCCGGCGGCGACGTTGGTCGCGCCCGCGGGCGGCTCGGAGCGCTCCAGCACCACCACCCGCGCGCCCGCCTGCGCGGCCCGCCAGGCGCAGGCGAGGCCGATCACCCCACCACCGACGAAGACGGCGTCGAAACTCTCGCTGCTGCGCTTCTCGCTCACTCCATTGCCTCCGCCGGCATTACCCGGATCAGGTCAGACGGTCGGCGACCTCGATGTCGCCCTCTCAGCCCGGTCACGTGGGGCTCCCGTTCGCCTCCGGATGCTACCCGCTCGCGGACGCCGGCCACCGACGCGGGCCATAATCGAAGCGTGAGCTTCGCTCCCCCCGAGGGCCAAGGACCGCTGCGGCGCGAGCGGCTGCGCACCGCCCGCCTCTACTTCGTCTGCGACGCGCGCCCCGGCGGCGCCGACCCCGAACCGCTGCTGCGCGCCGCGCTCGGCGGCGGCGTCGACATCGTCCAGCTGCGCGAGAAGCGGCTCGGGCGGGCCGAGATCGAACGCGCCGCCGCGACCTTCCGCCGCATGGCCGACAACTACTCGGCGCTCTTCATCGTCAACGACGATCCCGACCTGGCGCGGGCCTGCGACGCCGACGGGGTCCACGTCGGCCAGGACGACGCCTCGGTCGAGCAGGCGCGGGCGGTGCTCGGGCCCGACGCGATCGTCGGCCAGTCGACCCACTCCGAGGAGCAGATCGCCGCCGCCGAGGCGCGCGACATCGACTACTTCGCGGTCGGCCCGGTCTGGGAGACGCCGACCAAACCGGGGCGGCCGGCGGTCGGGCTCGAGCTCGTCACTTACGCCGCCGGACGCGCCGACAAGCCCTTCTTCGCGATCGGCGGGATCAGCCCGCTGAACGCCGGCGAGGTGGTCGCGGCGGGGGCGCGGCGACTCTGCGTGGTGCGGGCGATCCGCGACGCCCCCCACCCCGAAGCCGCCGCCGGGGCGCTGCGGCGCGCCTTCGACGTCGAGGGCTCGCGGAGGGGCGTGGCGCCCGGTGGCTGAGCCGCGCCGCAAGCGCAAGGAGCGCGCCGGGGCGGAGGGCGCGTCCCGTCCCACCCCGCGCGAGCGGATGGAAGCGGGCTACGCCAAGGCCGAGGTCCGCAACCAGGCGGCGCGCGAGGCGCTGGTGCCGCTCGCCGAGGGGGAGCGGCCGGCCGTGGTCACGATCGGGGCGATCCTCTGCGTGCTGATCGCGCTCTCGATCGTCGTCAGCTACGCCGCCGGGGCGAAGGTGAACGGCCGCGCCCCCCACCTCACCACCGTCGCCGCGCCGGTCCTGCTCCTCGGCGTGATGGCCTTCGGGATGTGGCGGGCGCGCTACTGGGCGGTGCTCGGCTTCCAGGTGGTCCTCGTCTTCCTCATCTTCACCGCCGTCTACGGGCTCCTGGTCGAGGCGACCTCGGTGGCGGAGTTCGCGGTGACCGTCGGCCTGCTCGCCGTCTCGACCACGCTCTTCTGGCTGATGGTGAAGGCGATGGCGCGGATCCAGATGCCCGAGCGCCCGTCCCGGTAGCCGCCGCGCCGGTGGGCCGGCGGGGGCGGTTCTATAGGCTGGCCGCCGATGCCCGAGAGCTTCGACATCATCGTCATCGGGGGTGGCCCGGGCGGCTACGTCGCCGCGATCCGCGCCGCCCAGCTCGGCAAGAAGACCGCCGTGGTCGAGCGCGACAAGGCGGGCGGGCGGTGCCTCAACTACGCCTGCATCCCGGCGAAGACGGTCCTCCGCTCGGCGGAGCTCTTCGACGACGCGCGGAACGGCGCCGAGCTGGGCATCGTCGGCGACGTCGCGATCGACTGGGCCGCCCTGCAGGCGCGCCGCGCCAAGGTCTCCGAATCGCTCTCCAAAGGGGTCGAATTCCTCTGGGACAAGGGCAAGGTGACGAGCATCGAGGGCGAGGGCTCGCTCACCGCCGAGGGCAACGTGTCCGTGAACGGCGAGGTCTACGAGGCGGGCGCGGTGATCCTCGCGACCGGCTCGGTGGCGCTGCCGATCCCCGGGGTCGAGTTCGGCGGCCGGGTCCTCGACACCTGGGGCGCCTGGTCGCTGCCCGAGCAGCCGCGCAAGATCGCCGTGGTCGGCGCGGGCGCCTCGGGCTCGGAGATCGCCTCCGCCTATGTCCGTCTCGGCACCGAGGTGATCCTGATCGAGATGCTCGACCAGATCCTCCCGGCCGAGGACAAGGACACCGCCAAGGTGGTCGAACGCGTCTTCAAGAAACAGGGGATCGAGATCTCCACCGGCGCCCCGGTCGAGAACGTCGAGGTCGGCGAGGGCAGCGTCAAGTTCTCCTACGGCGACAAGTCGGCCGAGGTCGACTACCTCTGCGTCGCCGGCGGCCGTGGGCCCGACACCGAGGCGCTGAACCTGGAGGCCGCCGGGGTCGAGCTGGCCGAGCGCGGCAAGATCAAGGTCGACCCCTACGGGCAGACGACCAACTCGAAGGTCTTCGCGATCGGCGACCTGGTCAACCAGAAGGCGCTCGCCCACAAGGCCGGGGAGGAGGGCGTCGTCGCGGTCGAGCGGGCGGCCGGCGTCGACACCCACCCGGTCGACCAGGAGCTGCTGGTCGGCGCCACCTTCACCCATCCCCAGGTGGCGAGCGTCGGCCTCACCGAGGCGGCCGCCAAGGAGGCGGGCTTCGAGGTCAAGGTCGGCAAACAGAAAATCTCCGGCGAGGGAGCGGGCACCGTCTACGACGACAAAGACGGGATCGTCAAGCTCGTCGTCGACGCCAGGTACGGGGAGATCCTCGGTGTCCACATCGTCGGCAACCGGGCCTGCGACATGATCGCCGAGCTGGTCGCCGTGATGGCGCTCGAGGGCGGCGCCCAGGAGCTGGCGCGGATCGTCCATCCGCACCCGACGGTGTCCGAGGCGGTCCTCGACGCAGCGAGAGCCGTCGACGGCTGGGCCATCCACGCCTGAGCGACGCGGTGCCCGCGCGCGCAGTCTTCTACTACGACCTCGGATCGCCCTACGCCTACCTCTCCGCGGAGCGGATCTCGGGGCTCTTCACCGCGGCCGGGCTGGAGCAGCCGGAGTGGCAGCCGATCCTGCTCGGCGGGCTCTTCAAGCATTTCGACCGCGGCTCCTGGGCGCGGACCGAGGCGCGCGCCGAAGGGATGGCCGAGGTCGAGCGCCGCGCCGCCGCCTACGGGCTGCCGCCGGTCGTCTGGCCCGACCCCTGGCCCGGCGAAGGGCTGGCGGCGATGCGGGTCGCCACCTTCGCCAAGCAGACCGGCCGCGCCGTCTCCTTCAGCCTCGCCGCCTTCCGCCAGGCCTTCGCCGCCGGCAAAGACCTCAGCGAGCTCGACAACGTGATGATCGCCGCCGCCGCCTGCGAGCTCCATCCCCGCGCGCTGGAAGGGGCGATCCGCACGAAAGGCGTCAAAGACGCGCTCCGCGAGGCGACCGACGCGGCCGCCGCGGCGGAGGTCTTCGGCGTCCCCAGCGTGCGGGTCGGCGAGCAGGTCTTTTGGGGGGATGATCGCCTCGAGGAGGCGGTGGAGGCGGCGGCCGCCGGCTAAGGTGGGTGGGTGCCCAGCAGCCTGCCCGACGCCGCCACCTGTTACGAGCTGCTCGCGCGCATGGCGCTGATCCGTCGCTTCGAGGAGGAGGCGGGGCGCCAGTACCAGCGGGCGAAGGCGGGTGGCTTCCTCCACCTCGCGATCGGCGAGGAGGCGACGATCGTCGGCACCACCTCGGTGATGCGCGACGAAGACTTCCTGATCGGCACCTACCGCACCCACGGCCACGCGATCGCCCGCGGCACGGCCCCCGAGCGGGTGATGTCCGAGCTCTTCGGCCGGGTCGACGGCACCAGCGGCGGGCGCGGCGGCTCGATGCACATCTTCGACGCCGAGCGGCGCTTCATGGGCGGCTACGGGATCGTCGGCGGCAACCTGCCGATCGCCGCCGGGCTCGCGCTCGCCTCCCAGTACAAGGGCGAAGACGCGGTGACCCTCTGCATGTTCGGCGACGGCGCCTCCAACGCCGGCAACTTCGGCGAGACGATGAACCTGGCCGCGCTCTGGACGCTGCCGATCGTCTTCCTGGTCGAGAACAACCTCTACGGGATGGGGACCTCGGTCGAGCGTCACTCCGCCCAGACCGACCTCTCGAAGAAGGCCGAGGGGTACGGCGTGCCGGGGACGCGGATCGACGGCATGGATGTGATCGCGGTGCGCGAGGCGGTCGGCGAGGGGCTGCGCTCGGCGCGCGAGGAGGAACGGCCGACGCTGATCGAGGTCGTCACCTACCGCTACCGCGGCCACTCGGCGGCCGATCCGGAGGTGTACCGGGAGCGCGAGGAGGTCGAGGAGTGGCGCGGGCGCGACCCGATCGAGACCTTCGCGGCACGCTGCGTCGAGGCGGGGGTGCTGGGGGAGCGGGAGGTCGGGCAGGCGCGCGAGGCGGCCGAGGCGACGGTGCTGGCCGCGGTCGAGTTCGCCGACGCCTCGCCGGAGCCGGCGCTCGACACGATGTACGAGAGCCTCTACGCGCTGACCGACTACCCCGGCGGCTGGTACGCGGTCGACGAGCGCAGCCCCGAGCCGCACCGCGGCGAGCAGGAGGCCGAGATGCCGGAGCGGGCGCGCGCGCTGGCCGAGGCGGGCGCCGCCTACGCCGAGGTCGAGGAGGAGGGTGAGCGGCCGAACCCGGCGCTCGCCGGCGACGCCCAGGACGACACCGCGTCGCGGACCGGGCCCGATCCGGCGGAGCTGGAGGGCGAGCCCGCCGCGGCGCGCGAGGCCGATCGCGGCGAGGAGCGCGAAGGCTGATGGCCGAGTTGCGGATGCGGGAGGCGCTGCGCGACGCGATGGCCGAGGAGATGCGCCGCGACGAGTCGGTCTTCGTGATGGGCGAGGACGTCGGCGTCTTCCGCGGCGCCTTCAAGGTGACCGACGGGCTGCTCGACGAGTTCGGCGAGCGCCGCGTCCGCGACACGCCGATCTCCGAGAACACGATCGTCGGCGCGGGGGTCGGGGCGGCGATGAACGGCCTGCGGCCGATCGTCGAGCTGATGACGGTCAACTTCTCGCTGCTGGCGCTGGACCAGATCGTCAACCACGCCGCCGCGATCCCCTACATGTTCAACGGCCAGGCGAAGGTGCCGATGGTGATCCGCATGCCGGGCGGCGGCGGGCACCAGCTCGGGCCGACCCACTCGCACAGCTTCGAGGCGCTCTTCCTGCAGGTGCCGGGGCTGCTGGTCGCCTGCCCCTCGACCCCCGCCGACGCGAAGGGCCTCCTGAAGTCGGCGATCCGCGACGACAACCCGGTGATCTTCATCGAGCACGAGAGCCTCTACGGGGTGAGGGGCGAGGTCGACGACGGCGACGAGGAGCTGGTGCCGTTCGGCGAAGCGGCGGTGCGCCGGGAGGGCGGCGACGTGACGATCGTCGGGATCCTGAAGATGGCGAACGTGGCGATCGAGGCGGCGGAGACGCTGGCGAAGGAGCACGGGATCGAGGCCGAGGTGATCGACCCCCGCACGCTGCGCCCGCTCGACCTCGACACGATCCTCGGGTCGGTGGCGAAGACCAACCGCGCGGTGATCGTCGAGGAGGGCTGGCCGCACGGCGGCGTCGGCGCCAACCTCGCGACGCTGATCACCGAGCAGGCCTTCGACGAGCTCGACGCGCCGGTCCAGCGGGTCACCGGCGCCGACGTCCACATGCCCTACTCGAAACGGCTCGAGCAGGCGGCGATCCCGCACCAGGAGCACGTCGTCAGCGCCGCGCTGGCGACGCTCGAGGGGGCGATGGCCTGATGGCCGAGATCGTCATGCCACGCCTCTCCGACTCGATGGAGGAGGGGACGATCCTCACCTGGATGAAGAAGGTCGGCGAGGAGGTCGCGGTCGGCGAGGAGCTGGTCGAGATCGAGACCGACAAGGCGAACATGGCCTACGAGGCCGATGTCGCCGGGACGCTGACCGAGATCCTCGCGCAGGAGGGCGACACGTTGCCGATCGGGGCGCCGATCGCGATCGTCGGGGATGCGGGCGCGGCGCCGAAGAGGAACGACAAGGGATCGGCCGCCCCGGCCGCGGGTCCTGTCGCCGACGCCTCCCCTACGGCGCTCGCCGCCGAGGGCGGCTCCGCGCCGCGGGGGGCCCCCGCGGCGGCGCCACCCGCGGGTGAGGGGGGAAGGGTCAAAGCGTCTCCGTTGGCGCGGCGGATGGCTGCGGAGCGGGGCATCGGCCTGGAGGGCTTGAAGGGCTCGGGCCCCGGGGGGCGGATCGTGAAAGCTGATGTGGAGCGGGCCTCGGCGGAGGCTCCCGCCACGGCGGACTCCGCCAGCCGTTCCTTATCACCAATATCCCGGCATAAGGAACAGCCACAGGAGGGGACCGGGACCGCGAAGGGGCAGACCACCTACCAGGAGCCGACGAGGCTGCAGCAGGTGGTGGCACGCAGGATGGCGGAGTCGAAGGCGACGGCGCCTCACTTCTATCTCCAGTCGGAGATCGACATGTCGGCTGCGGTCGCGGCGCGGGGGCGCATCAAGGCCATGACGCCGGAGGGCGAGGTCGTGCCGTCGTTCAACGACATGGTCGTCAAGGCCTGCGCGCTGGCGCTGCGGGAGCACCAGCTCGCCAACGGGGCATACAAGGACGGACGCTTCGAGCTCTACTCGCGGATCAACGTCGGGGTCGCGGTGGCCGCCGAGGACGCGCTCGTCGTCCCCACCGTCTTCGACGCCGACGAGAAGGGGCTGCGGGAGATCGCCACCGACGCGCGGAACCTCGCGGCCAAGGTCCGCGACGGGTCGATCACCCCGCCCGAGCTCTCCGGCGGCACCTTCACGGTCTCCAACCTGGGGATGTACGGGGTGACGAACTTCTCCGCCGTGATCAACTCGGGGCAGGCCGCGATCCTCGCGGTCGGGGCGATCGCCGAGAAGCCGGTGGTGCGGGACGGCGGGATCGCCACCGCCCATCTCCTCGGCGTCACCCTCGCCTGCGACCACCGCATCCTCTACGGCGCCCCCGCGGCGGAGTTCCTGGCGCGGATCAGGGCGCTGCTCGAGGAGCCGCTGGCGCTCGCCCTGTAGTCACGGGCCCCTGCCACGCTCCGGCGTTCGCAGTTCTGATCGCTATGCGGTCATTACTGCGAACGCCAGCGAGCGGTGCGGGGGGTCAGCAGGTCTTCTTGGCGCCGGTCATCGCGTTCCAGGCGCCGCCGAGGGAGAAGTCCGCGTCGACGCTGAAGATCCCCTTGTGGGCGGCGCGGGCGATCGTCCACTCGCCGCGGCGGAGCAGGCAGCCGGCGCCGCGGCCGATCGACCAGTAGGGGGTGAAGCTGACGCGGACGAGGAATTCGCCGGGCCTCGTGACGTCGAGCGAGAAGCCCTGGCGACCGACCTCGACCGTGCCGGCGCGGCCGGCGCCGAGCGGCTCGACCAGCGGCTTCGCGCCGACCACTTCGAAGATCCGCCAGTGGGCGCTGTGGAAGCGTTCCCGCAGGTACGGCGGAGCGGCGCGGATCAGCCTCGCCTCCGCCTTCGAGGAGTAGTCGAGCGGCGCATCCGGGAACGCCACGTAGGAGATCGCGCTGGTCCGCAGCCAACGCCCGTAGCTGCGCTCGGTGAGCGCGCCTTCCTTGTAGAAGATGTCGTCGCGGGCGGTGTCGAGCTGGCGCAGCCAGCCGCGGGCGAGCTCGAACTTCGGCGCCAGGTAGGCCGACTCCCAGTGGTTCGCGGTCGGCGGCACCTCGATGCGAGCGCCGCGGGCGCCGTGCGCCCTCAGCCAGCGCGAGGCGGGCTGGAAGTAGGAGGCCGACGTCGACGGGTCGCCGACCGAACGGGCGATCTGGGCGACGCTCGCGGTGAACTGCCAGTAGAGGCTGCCGACCAGGGTGACGGCGAGCACCGCGGTGAAGAACCAGACGGGGACGCGGGGATGGGGGCGCGGCAGCGGCCGATGGGCGAGCAGCGCCGCCGCCAGCAGCGGCCCGCCGAAGAGGGCGCCGAGCCGCGCCGCGTTGCCGCCGAGCGCGTTCGGGATGAGGAAGATCAGGGTCGAGGCGAGGGCGTAGCCGACGATCACCCGCCGCACCCGTCCCTCCCCGTCGGCGCGCCAGGTGAGGAAGAGTGCGCCGGCGCACCAGACCGGGATCGCGACGAAGGAGGAGAAGACGAAGGGGAAGCGGCCCGGTTCGGGGAAGGCGAGGTTGGGGACGACGGTGAGGGCCAGGGCCACCGCCCCGGCGGCGATCGCCCAGCGGTAGACCCGTTCGCCCGGTTCCCAGAGCCCGGCGAGGACGATCCCGGCGAGGAACGCGCCCGCGACCGGGCTGGCCAGCGGGCACGCCGCGGCGGCGAGGACGGCGAGCCCGCCCCGCCCCACCTGCAGCCAGCGCAGCGCCGCCAGGCCGAAGGCGACCCCGAGCGCGAAGGTCAGCTGACCGTCGGCGAGCAGGGTGACGACGCCCGCCGCGAACCACAGGGTCGCCCAGCGCGCCTCCGTCCCCCAGTGGTCGCGGACGAGGCGGTCGAAGAGGTAGGAGGAGGCGACCACGGCTCCCGTCCCGACCACCTGCGGCCCGACCAGCGCCGCCGCGGGTGGGAACAGGAGGCTGTAGTTGAGCGTGTAATGGCCGCCGTACCAGCTGCCGTTCCAGATCGCCAGGCCGGCGTCCTGGAAAAGCTCGGTGTGGAAGACCTGCGCGGCGAGGTCGCCGACCCGCGGGTCCCAGATCAGCATCAGGGCGGCCAGCACCGCGCTGAGCGCGACCGCGGGCAGCCATTCGGGGCGGAGCGCCTTCGACTGGACCATGCGGGGGTTCACAGCATATGGGCGCATCCTGAGACAATTCTGTGTGTGAGCGATGACCTCCTGCTGCTGCGCTGCGGCCTCGTCCCCTACCGCGAGGCCTGGGAGATGCAGCGGCGGCTCGCCGAGCGGCGCGGGGCGGGTGAGATCGCCGACGTGCTGATGCTGCTCGAGCACCCGCCGGTCTACTCGCGCGGCCGGCGCACGCGGCCGGCGGAGCTGCCGATGGGCGACGCCTGGTACGAAGCGCAGGGGATCGAAGTCCTCGACACCGACCGCGGCGGGCTCGTCACCTACCACGGGCCGGGGCAGCTGGTCGCCTATCCGATTCTCGACCTGGCGCCGCTCGGCGGCGACGTGCACGCCTACGTGCGGGGGCTGGAGCGGGTGATGATCGGCTCGCTGGCCGAGCACGGGGTCGGGGCACAGACGATCGAGGGCCTGACCGGGGTCTGGACCGAGGGGCCGGCGCCCGCGCCGGGGCTGGCGGGCGCGGCGCGCAAGATCGGCTCGATCGGCGTCCACGTCAGCCGCGGCATCACCACCCACGGCCTGGCGGTCAACGTCGACAACGACCTGCAGCCGTTCGAGTGGGTGGTGCCCTGCGGGATCGAAGGGGTCGGGATGACCTCGATCGCGCGCGAGGGCGGGCGCGAGGCGAGCGTCGAGGCCTACGCGGCGACGGTGGCGCGGCACTTCGGCGCGGTCTTCGACCGGGAGCCGCGCGCGGTCGGCGCCGCCGAAGCGGGCCTGGAGGCGGCGCCCGCTACGCTCGGTGGCGAGCGATGAGCGACACCGTCATCGACAGCGACCGCGGCGAGGCGCCTGCCGAGCGCGTCCACGTCACCCGTTCGCGGGCGAAGCCGGGCGGCGCCGCCCAGGCCGACGGCGCGATCCCCTTCAAGCGCGCCCGCAAGCCGCCGTGGCTGAAAGTCCCGGCGCCGGGCGGGCCGAACTACCGGCGGCTGAAGGAGAAGATCGGCGCCGACAACCTGCACACGGTCTGCGAGGAGGCCAACTGCCCGAACGTCGGCGAGTGCTGGGAGCGCGGCACCGCCACCTTCATGATCCTCGGCGACGTCTGCACCCGCCGCTGCGGCTTCTGCAACGTGCAGACCGGCAAGCCGAGCTGGAACGACCCGCTCGAGCCGCTGCGCGTCGCCAACCAGGTGAAGGCGATGGGGCTGCGCCACGCGGTCGTCACCTCGGTCGACCGCGACGACCTGCCCGACTACGGGGCGAGCGCCTTCGTCGGCGTCGTCCGCTCGATCCGGATGCTGGCGCCGGACTGCAAGGTGGAGATCCTCACCCCCGACTTCCGCGGCCAGGAGATGCCGCTGGCGAAGGTGATCCACGAGCGCCCCGACGTCTTCAACCACAACGTCGAGACGGTGCCGCGCCTCTACCCGATCGCCCGCCGCGGCTCCCGCTTCGCCCGCTCGGCGCGGGTGCTGCGGATGGCGAAGGAGATGGGCGGCGACGACGTCGTCACCAAGTCGGGGCTGATGGTCGGCCTCGGCGAGTCCTTCGAGGAGATGGTCGAGACCTTCGGCCTCCTGCGCGAGCACCGCGTCCAGGTCCTCACCGTCGGCCAGTACCTGCGCCCGACCGAGAACCACCTGCCGGTGGTGCGCTACTGGCACCCGGAAGAGTTCGAGGCGCTGGAGAAGGCCGCCTACGACCTCGGCTTCGAGTCGGTCGCGGCGGGCCCGCTGGTGCGCTCGAGCTACCACGCCGACCAGAACCTGCCGGTGGGCAAGCGCGCCGAGAGCCTGCTGGCCTCCTAACCCGTCACGCCCTGATGGCCCGGGTCATTGACCCGGTCCCAACGGATGGAGCGACTCAGGGTCACTAGACGTAGGTGATCGATCCCACGGACGGGCCCCGGCCCCGGCCCGCCGCCGCCGCCCGCGTGGCGTTCGCAGTTAGCTCCGCTATGCGGAGCTAACTGCGAACG
>DASZZB010000060.1:0-8795 GCA_035545115.1 Solirubrobacterales bacterium
TCGTCGCCTACTCGCTCGGCCCGGCGCAGTCGCTCGACCTGCGGCTCTTCTTCGACCTGCGTCGCGAAAGCGGCGCGGGGCACGCGCCGGCGGCGGTCTTGGTCAACCTCGGCGATCTCGCCGCGCTGCTCGTCCTCTTGGCGGCCATCTGTGTGCTCGGCCTGCGATGGGGGCGACGGCGCGAGGTGATCGCCGCCGTGGTCGTGGTCGCCGGCGCCAACCTGACCACCCAGTTGCTGAAGACGACGCTGGAACATGCCCGCCACAAGGCCTTCGAGCACGGCATCGAACTGCCCTGGGCGAACTCCTTCCCCAGCGGCCACACCACCGCCGCCGCCTCGATCATGGCGGCGCTGCTCCTGGTCGCGCCGGCGATCCACCGGCCGACCGCCGCCGCCTGCGGCGCGCTGTTGACCGCGGCGGTGGGGATCTCGGTGGTCGTGCTCGGCTGGCACTACCCGAGCGACGTGCTCGGCGGCCTGCTCGTGGTCGGCGCCTGGGGGTTCGCGGCGCTCGCCTTCCTGCGCCTCAGGGCCGACCGCGACCGGGTCGCCAGAGCACCCGAGCCGCGCCGGACGCGCCACTTCGCCGTCCCCACCGACTAGACCGCTCTACAGTTCCCTCGCGGGCACACGCCGGAGTGGCGGAATTGGCATACGCGATCGACTCAAAATCGATTGCCCTTGCGGGCTTGAGGGTTCGAGTCCCTCCTCCGGCATCGTCTCCCACGCGGAGCGCACCCCCGTCCAGCTGTTCCTTATCCCCACGATTCCGGCATAAGGAACAGCCGGCGGGGGGTGGGGCTCAGGCGGGTGCCGCGGCGGGGCCGCCGCTCGACCCGGCGCCGTAGTCCTCGCCGTTGCCGATCGGCCGCTCCTCCTCGATGTTCCAGCCCTGGTTGAAGCCGTAGAGGGCGGCGACGATCACCACCAGCTGGACGACCATCAGCACCAGCACCAGGACGCCGACCAGCGAGGAGGAGAGCGCCGCTTCGCTGAAGCCGGCCTTGTCGCGGGCGAACCAGCTGTCGGCGCCGACCGCGCAGAAGATCGCCAGGATCATCGACAGCGCCGCCGCCAGCGGCAGGATGCCACGGCGCCAGCGCGCCACCAGGAAGGCGAAGAGCGCGTAGAGGATCGCGTAGACCGCGCAGACGATGCCCATGCCGTTGCCGCCCTGCAGCACCGACCAGCCGCCGATCGTGATCACCGCCGCGAGCACCGCCGTGATCGCCAGCAACAGGACGATCACCCACTTGGTCGTCACCGAGCCGGCTTTCTCCCGGTTCGGCCGCCACAGTTCGTAGCCCGGTCTCACCTCCCCTACAGGCATCCCGGGATCATAGAATCTGCGCTCGACGCGGCATTGACCGCTGGTTAAGCCCTGACCCGGGCGCCGCGCGGGCGTGGCGGAATTGGAATACGCGCCAGGTTTAGGTCCTGGTGGGCTTCGGCTCTTGGGGGTTCGAGTCCCTCCGCCCGCATCACGCTCCTGCCGAGCGCCGGCCGGCGAGCGCGTCCTCGACACTCGGGTGGATGGCGATGGCCTCGGGCAGGCCGACGATCGTGACCAGGCGGTTGAGCTGGGACGACGCGGGGATCACGAGGATCAGCTCGGCGCGGCGATGGTCGAGCCGGTCGCCGAGCCGCAGCAGCATGTCGATGCCCGCGCTGTCCACGTAGCGGGTGTGGCTGAGATCGAGGACGAGGCTCAGGGCGTCCGGGCCGAGCGCCTCGACCAGCTTCTGCTGGACAGCGGCGGCGTTCGCGGCGTCCAGGTCCTCGTCGAGATGCGCGATCGGCACCCCGTCTACCTGCTCGACATCCAGCTGGTTCATGCGTTGCCGAGCAGCCTCTTGGTCAACCTCACGACGGTTCCCTCCTCGTCGCTGCCGATCTCCACCTCGTCGACCAGCTTGCGCATGATCGACAGTCCTCTGCCCCGACCCGGCGGCGAGGTGGTGCGCCAACGGCCGCGGTCGCGAACCACGACCGTGATCCGATCGCCGTCCTGCTCGCAGGAGATGGTGAAGGAGGCTTCCTTGGCGCCGTAGGCATGCTCGACCGCGTTGGCCGCAGCCTCGGAGGCCGAGAGGGTGATGTCGAATTGCTCGTCCTCGTCGGCACCCACGGCCTGGAGCCAGCGACTCAGGGTCCTGCGCATTCCGGCGAGGACTGCGGCGCGTGCCGGCAGGGTCATCTCCAGCGGGCCCTCGAGAGGGAGGGTCTCGATCGCCAGCAGGGCGACGTCGTCCTCGAGTGGCGTCTCGTCGAGGAGCGCGTGATACACGTCGTCGGCCAGGTTGGTCCGGGGATGTCGGGCGGCGGCTTCGGCGGCGGCCGCCAGACGCTTGAAGCCGACGTCGATCGACTCACCGCGCCGCTCGATCAGCCCGTCGGTATAGAGCAGCAGGCGGCTGCCGGCGGGGAATGGATATCGAAAGGACTCGTAGTGGTTGTCGCTCCGCACGCCCACCGGCAGGCCGTGCCTCTGCTCGAGCAGCCGGGTGTGGCCGTCCGGATCGATGAGCAGGGGCGGCAGGTGCCCGGCGATGACGGCCTCCAGCTCTTCGGCCTCGGGGTCGAACTCGAGAATCGAGAGCGTGGCTCCGCGGTTCCGGCCCATCGAGACGAGCAGGTCGTTCAGCATCGAGACGACATCCGTCAGCTTGTGCCCCTGCACCATGTATGCGCGGAGCGCCGTGCGGATCTCGGCCATCACCGAGGCGGCCAACACGCCACGGCCGACCACGTCGCCGACCACGAACGCGAGACGTCCGTCGGTGAGCTGGAAGACGTCGTACCAGTCGCCTCCGATCTTGACCCCGGTGCCGGCCGGCAGGTACTTGGCGCTGAAGCGCACGCCGGATATATCCGGCAGCGCCGCGGGCAGGAGCGTGCGCTGCATGATCGCCGTGACGGCGCGCATCTCCGAGATGCGGGCGTCGTCGATCGCGAGCGCGGCGCGGTCGGCGGCGAGCTGCAGCAGCGTCACGTCGTCCTCGTCGAAGTCACGTACGACGAGCGTGCCGATGTGCATCACGCCGATGACGCGGCCTTCGACCTGGAGGGGCACCCCGAGCATCGAGCGGATGCCTTGCTGGCGGAGGATCGGGTTGACGACCTCGGCGTGTTCGAGATCGATGATGATCGGCCTCTTCTCGGCGGCCACGCGGCCTGCGAATCCGCGGGCGAGCGGCACCTGGACTCCTTGGCGGACCTCCTCCTCCAGTCCTCGCGCGGCGCGCGCGAGGAGGACGCCGCGGTCCTCGTCGAGCAGCAGCACCGCGGCGGTGTCGACCTCGAGCGCCTCGCGGATCCGCCCCAAGAGCTCGGAGAGCGTGTCCTCGAGGGACATGTAGCCGAGCGTGGAGTCGGTGATGCTGAGCAGATGATCGCGACGACCCGCCGAGATGTCGGAGCCGGCACCGGCCTGGCCTGCGCCCCGTGGGGTGACGACCGGGGACTCCCCTCCGGCATCGATCCGCCGCTGCTCGGCCTCCATCGGGGTCCTATACCCACGGGAGGCCGACCGTCCCACCCGCTCGGCCGAAATGCCGGCGGCCGAGTCCCGATGCCGGGATCCCGGGACGGGGCAGCCAGGACTCGAACCTGGAATCGCCGGTTTTGGAGACCGGTGCCTTAGCCAATTGGGCCACTGCCCCAGAGGGCCTCGGATCGTAACGGGGGAAAGAGGGCGGTGGCGGCGAAGTCCTCGGGGTGCCGAGCACGGACTCGATCCGGCATCCCCTGACCCGCACGCTGCTGGTGCTGACCCTGACCACGGGGGTGATCGACGCCGCTTCCTACCTGGGGCTGGGGCGGGTCTTCGCCGCCAACATGACCGGCAACATCGTCCTGCTCGGCTTCGGCATCGCGGGCTCGAGCGGGCTGCCGGTGCTGGCGCCGCTGGTCTCGCTCGCCGCCTTCCTCTGCGGCGCCGTGCTCGGCGGCCGGATGGGGGCGATGCTGCCGCCGAAAGAGACGCATCTCTCGCGCGAGATGGTGATCGAGATCGGCGTCACCGCGCTCGCCATGCTGATCGCGATCTTCTTCGACATCACCCCCGGTCGCTTCTCCGGCGACCTGATCATCGGTCTGCTCGCCTTCGCGATGGGCGTCCGCAACGCGACCGTGCGGCGGCTCCGGATCGCCGACCTCACCACCACGGTGCTGACGATGACGCTGACCGGGCTCGCCGCCGACTCCCAGCTCGCGGCCGGCGGGGGCGCGGGCAGCTGGCGCCGCACCGCCGCCGTCGTCTCGATGCTGGTGGGCGCCGTGGCCGGAGCGCTTCTGCTCAGGGTCGACCTGTCGCTGGTCCTGCTCGCCGCCTCGGGACTCGCCCTGGCGACCTGGCTGGTCTTCATGCCCGCCGCGATCACCGCCGCGGACTAGACGACGGCCTCTTTCGGCAGCAGCACCTCCGGGTCCGGCGGTGACGGCACCGGGTGGTGAGGGTGCTCGATGTCGATGCCGCGGCGGCGCAGCTTCAGCGTGTAGATCGAGTCGGCGCTGAGCAGGTGGCTGAGGCCGGTGGCGACCACCACCGCGAGCATCAGCGGCAGGATGATCTTGTAGTCGGCGGTCAGCTCGAAGACGATCAGGACGGCGGTGATCGGGGCGCGGCCGGCCGCCGCGAAGACCGCCGCCATGCCGACCAGGCCGTAGGCGCCCGCACTCGCGGTCACGCCGGGGAGGAGATCGTGGACGCCGGCGCCGAAGGCGGTGCCGAGCATCGCGCCGATGAAGAGCGACGGCGCGAAGACGCCGCCCGAGCCGCCGATCGCCATGGTCAGGCTGGTCGCGAAGATCTTGCCGCAGAGGAAGGCGATCAGCGCCCCGACCACGTACCTGCCGGCGATTGCCCCTTCCAGCACCGGGTACCCGACCCCGTACACCTCCGGCAGCGCCAGCAGGACCAGCCCGAGCAGGATCCCGCCGACCGCCGGCCGCAGCCAGGCGGGGCCGCGCCAGATCCGGTCGGCGAGGTCCTCCATCCCGTAGAGCACGCGGATGAAGGCGACGCCGACCACCGCCGCGATCAGCCCGAGCAGCAGGTAGAGCGGGTACTCCCAGTCGGAGACGAGATGGAAGGGCGGCAGGGTCAGGAAGGCGTTCGCGCCGAAGGCGACCCGCCCGACCGCGGTCGCGACCAGCCCCGCCAGGATCACCATCCCGAAGGAGCGCGTGTCCCACCTGCGCAGGATCAGCTCGAGCCCGAAGAAGACGCCGGCGATCGGCGCGTTGAAGGTGGCGCCGATCCCGCCCGCGGCGCCGCAGGCGACCAGGAGGCGGGTGTCCTCCGCCGCGCATTTGGAGATCCCTCCCAGCGCCGAGCCGATCGCCGAGCCGATCTGGACGATCGGTCCCTCGCGGCCGACCGAGCCGCCGGCGCCGATGCAGATCGCCGAGGCGAACGACTTGACGACCGGCACGCGGCCGCGGATCCGCCCTTCGTTGGAGTGGACCGCGAGCATCACCTCGGGGACGCCGTGGCCGCGCGCCTCAGGCGCGAAGCGGTAGACGAGTGGGCCGTAGAGGAGGCCGCCGACGACCGGCACCACCAGCACGACGAAGGGTCCGAGGAAGGCGACGTGGGGGTTGGTGAAGTGGCCGAGCGCACTCGGGTCGGGGTGGCCGGCGAAGATCCAGGTGAACGCCTCGATCAGGTAGCGGAAGCCGATCGCGCCGAGCCCGGCGCCGACGCCGACCACGAGGCAGAGGCCGATCAGCGGCAGCTCGGCTCGGGCGCGATCGTAGGCAAGCTCTGCGTCGAGACGTTCCACGCTTTCGACACTAGGGATGGGCGACTTCGCGCCGCGTTCAAAGTGCCTGCAAGAGGCCGGTTTTGTCAGATCTATGACAACGCTAGGATCGGCGCCGATGACCGTTGCCGGCACCGTCGAGGTCCTCCGCGCCGATCCTGACCTCGCGGTCGGCATCGAGCCCGACCGCCTGGCGGGCGCGCGACGCGCCTGCCTCGCCGCGCGCGCCGAGCTGCCGCGCGGCGACTGGGACCCGGCGACGGCGTCGCCGGCCGTCGCCGACGGCTTCGGCCTGCTGCTGTTCACCGGCTTCCTGGTGCGCCGGGTCGGCCGCGGCGGCCGCTACGGCGCCGAGCTGGTCGGACCCGGCGACCTGCTGCGCCCTTGGCAGACGATCGGCGCCGTCGCCAGCGCGCCGTTCGAACCGAGCTGGCGGGCGGTGGCGCCCAGCGAGCTCGCCGTCCTCGACGCCGACTTCGTCGCCCGCGCGGCGCCGTACCCGAGCGTCGCCGTCGCCCTCGTCGACCGCGTCATGCTTCGCGCGCGCCAACTCGCCCTGACGATGGCCGTGGTGCAGCAGACGCGGGTCGACCGCCGCCTCCACGCGCTGCTCTGGCAGCTCGCCGACCGCTGGGGCCGGACCGGCCGCGACGGGGTGAGCGTCGAGGTGCCGCTCACCCATGAGCTGCTCGCCGAGCTGGTGGCGGCGCGGCGCCCCTCGGTGACGACGGCGCTCTCGGCCCTTGCCGCCACCGGCCGGGTCGAGCGCGAGAACAACTGCTGGCTCCTGCGCGGCGGTCCTCCGGAAGAGATCGTCGACCTGCTCTAGTGGTCCACTAGCCTGCGCGGATGGCGACCTACTCCGTCACCTGTCGCGGCAAGCTCTCACGCGGTGTCGTCACCCAGCTGACCAACGCCGGCGTCTACCTCCACGACGAGCCCGAACCGGGCTTCGAAGGCGGCGGGATGACGCGCCACTTCCTGCGGATCGAGGCGGGCAGCGCCGACGACGCGATCCTCGTCGCCAAGGGTGCGATGGCGGTCGCGGGGGGCGAGGCGCGCGACTACCAGGCGAGCGCCGAGGGCGAGGAGGCCTGAAGGCGACCCCGGCGGACGTCGAGCGCCACGCCGCCCTTCTCGGCGGCTGAGCCGGCGCGACGGCCCGATCGCGGCGGCGACGCCGACGTCGTCGCCGGCGCGACCTTTCGTCCCGCGGCGGGTTGTGGAGGCATGAGCTTCCTCGTCGCGCACGAAGTCGAAGTCGGTCGTTGGGAGCCGCTCGGCGTGATCGAGGCCGAAGCTCCGGAGCAGGTCGGGATCGCGATCGCGCGGCTCGACTGGCGCACGCTCCCGGGCGTCTTTCGCCTGATCGCGCTCGAGGGACCCGACTGGATCGACCTCGAGCTGGCGGCCGACGGCGTCGTCGTCGAGCCTTGATCCAGGCGCCCGCTCGGCCCGTCGTCGGCATCGCGGCGATGTCGGCACGGCCCTGTTCGAGCCTCGACTCTAGGTAGTCGGGTCGGTTCCCGCGTCTTGTTCAGCGCCTTAAGCGCCTCCAGGAGCGTCGCGACGCCGAGGCCGAGGACCGCGGGACATCTGCGCCTGGCCATCGAGAACCCTCCTCCCGGCGACACCTCGATCGCAGGGCTACCCGCCGACGCCGGCTAGGCTCGATGCATGTGGCTGCAGCGCACCGTCCGCCTCGAGCTGCGTCCGCGGGGCTTTCACCTCGTCACCGATGAGGTGCTCGCGGCGCTGCCCGAGCTCGCCGACTTCGAGGTGGGGGTCCTCCACCTCTTGATCCAGCACACCTCCGCCTCGCTGACGCTGAACGAGAACGCCTCGCCGGAAGTGCGCGCCGACCTCGCCGCCTGGCTCGACCGCGCGGTGCCGGAAGGCGCGTCCCACTGGACCCACACGCTGGAGGGCGACGACGACATGCCCGCCCACGTCAAGGCGGCGCTGATCGGATCGTCGCTGACCCTGCCGCTGCGCGGCGGCCGACCGGCGCTCGGCACCTGGCAGGGGATCTATCTCGGCGAGCACCGCGACCGCGGCGGCCCGCGCATCCTCGTCGCCACCGCCTGGGGCGAGGGCGGGTCGAGCTGACCCGGCCCGGCGGCGGCGCGGCGGGCGGCGGTCCTTCGGTCTCGGACCGGGTAACTGGACCAGACGATGCTCGCCGCCGGGCTGATCGCCGGGATCCTTTCCTCGGTCCTCTTCAACCTCGGCATCGCGCTGCAGGCGGTCGAGGCAAGGCGGACGGCTCGCGAGGAGGGCCTGCGCGCCTCGCTGATCTGGGACCTGCTGCACCGCCGGCTGTGGGTGACCGGGCTGGGGATCGAATGGCTGGGGGTGCCGTTGGAGATCCTCGCCTTCGCCTGGGCGACGTTCGTCGTCGTCCAGCCGCTGCTCGCCTGCGGGCTGCTGGTCCTGCTGGCGGTGGCGCGGCGGCTGCTCGGCGAGATGCCGACCGTCGGCGGGCTGATCGGAGTCGGCGCGATCATCGCGGGGATCGGGTTGATCGCCTGGGGCGCGCCGGGCGCGCAGGACACCCACCGCGGCGCCGTGGCCGTGATCGGCGTGGTCGGGGGCCTGGTCCTCGCCTCCTTCGTCCCCTTCGCCCTGCGCGGCCGCCGGCTCGACACCGCGCTGACCGCGATCCTCGGCTCGGCCTGCGGGTTCGCCGCGACCAACGTGGCGATGAAGCTGATGGCCGACGACTTCGGCGGTGACCACTGGCCGCAGGCGGCGGCCTGGCTGGCGGTCGCCGCGGTGGCGGGCTTCGGCGCGACGGTCACCGGGATGACCGCGTTGCAGCGTGCTCCGGCGACCACCGTGATCCCGATCTCCACCGCCGTGCAGACCTTCCTCCCGGTGGCGCTCGAGCCCCTCTTCCTCACCGAGAGCTTTCGCGACGCCGACCTCGAAGGGCTGCCGCTCCTGGTCGGCCTGGTGGTGATGCTGGTCGGGATCGTGATCCTGGCGCGCACCCACACGGTCAGCGAGCTGGCCGCCGGCGCGGGCG
>DASZZB010000061.1:0-3815 GCA_035545115.1 Solirubrobacterales bacterium
ACGGAGGCGGCCGAGGCCGCCGGGGTGAGCGCGAGGACCGCGGGCAAGTGGGTACGCCGCTATCGCGCGGAGGGGGAGGCCGGGCTGCTGGACCGTAGCTCGGCCCCGCGCCGGGTCCGCAACCTCACGCCGCACGGGCGGGTCGAGGCGATCGCCGCCCTGCGGCGCCTGCGGATGACCGGTCCCGAGATCGCCGAGCTCCTGGGGATGGCGACCTCTACCGTCTCGGCGGTGCTCGCGAGGATCGGCCTCGGCAGGCTCTCGCGCCTGGACCCACCGGAGCCGGTCCGCCGCTACGAGCGCTCGCGCCCCGGCGAGCTGATCCACGTCGACGTCAAGAAACTGGGTCGGATCGGCCCGAACGGCCCGGGGTACCGCGTGACCGGCAGGCGCAAGACCAACCCCAAGGCCACCGATGCGGCGGGCCGCCGCCGACGTCAGGTCGGCTGGGAGCGGGTCCACGTCTGCGTCGACGACGCCACCCGCCTGGCCTACGTCGAGGTCCTGCCCGACGAGAAGGCGACCACGGCGATCGGCTTCCTGCGGCGGGCGGTCGCCTTCTACCGCTCCCACGGCATCACCGTGGAGCGGCTGATGACCGACAACGGCCCCGCCTACGTCTCGACCGTCCACGCGATCGCCTGCAGGGCGCTCGGGATCCGCCACATCCGGACCCGGCCGCGTCGACCGCAGACCAACTTCAGGGCGAGCAGTCGCATCGCCTTCGAGTCGTCCTCTGCCTTGTGCGCGAGGACTCTTGCGAGGTCCCGGCCCTCAGGTCTCGACAAGGACCCGGCCCTCGCTGAGCGCCTCGTTCAGCACGGTGCCCTTGAGATGGCCCCATTCCTCGGCATCCGTGGCGCTGACGACGATCACGTCCAAGGCCACCCCCAAACCGCGCAACTCCCGCCTCAGTCGCGCCGTCTCCGCACGCCGCTCCGGCAGCTCGCCGGGCTCGATCACGAGCAGATCGAGATCGGAATCCGCCCGAGCATCACCGCGCGCCCGGGAGCCGAAGAGGATTACCCGCGCGTCTGGGGCGGCAGCCGCAAGGCGGCGGCCCGCCTGGGCAATCAGGATCTCGTCGTTCGTGGCACTCACGCCGAAAGGGTAGCCGCCTCCCGCGACGGCGGCGGGGCCGAGGCGAATGGCGATCCACCACCTCTCCTACCGGCGGCTGCGGGAAGCCGAGGAGGCCTGCTGATTGGCCGGCGGCGGCGGTCGTCGAGCTGAGGCGGGCCGCCGTCCCCCATCAGCCGCCGGCGAACGCCACGAGGCGCTCGTTCAAGACCCGCATCGCGAAGGCGTAGAGCGGCGGACAGAGACGCTGCGCCCAGTAGGCGAGGCGGATGTCGGCCGAGGTGAGGACGAGATAGCGGTCGGACTCGATGGCCGCGAGGATCAGGGCCGCCACCCGCTCGGGGGCGATCGCGTGGCGCTCGAAGCGGGTGGTGAGGGCGCGGATCCGCGGGTCGTCGCGGTCGACGCCGACGATCTCGACGGTCCCGACCAGGGGCGTCCGCACCGCGCCGGGGCAGACCAGGCTGACCCCGATCCCGTGGCGGCGCAGGTCGAAGCGCAGCACCTCGGAGACCCCGCGCAGGCCGAACTTGGAGGCGCTGTAGGCGGCGTGCCAGGGCAGGCCGAAGAGGCCGGCGGCCGAGGAGACGTTGACGACGTGGCCACCGCGCCCGGCCTCGATCATCGGCGGCAGGAAGCACTCGAGGACGTGGATCGGCCCCATCAGGTTGACGTCGACCATCCGATGCCAGTCGCTGTGGGCGAGGCGCTCGATCGGGCCCCAGGTCGACACCCCGGCGACGTTCATCACCACGTCCATCGAGCCGTAGCCCGAGTGGATCTCGGTGGCAAGCGCGACGACCGCCTCGTGGTCGGCGACGTCGGCGGCGCCCGAGAAGGCGACCTCGCCGCCGCGCCCGCCCACCGCCGCGACGGTCGCGGCGAGCCCGTCGGGGTCGATGTCGGTGAGGAAGAGAACGGCGCCCTCCCCCGCCGCCGCCAGCGCCGTCGCCCGGCCGATCCCGCTCGCCGCGCCGGTGATCAGGCAGCGGCGCCCGCTCAGGCTCTCGAGCGCCATCGCGGCAGCCTCCGTCCGATCGGCTCGGGGTCGGGCTGGACGCGGAGCGCGTTCAGCGTCATCGCCAGCATCTCGTAGTGGCCGATCAGCAGGCAGAGCTCGATCAGGCGGGGCTCGTCGAGCTCGGCGGCGAGTGCGGACCAGAGCTCATCGCCGATATCACCGGTGGCGTGGAGCTGGTCGGCCGCGCGGAGCAGCAGCGCCTGGCGCGGCGTCCAGCCCGGGGCGTCGGGGCCTTCCCCCACGCGCTCGACCTCCGCGGCAGCGAGGCCGGCGCGCCGGCCCAGCTCTTCGTGGTGTCCCCTCTCGTAGTCGCAGCCGGTGTTGTGGGCGACGCGGAGGATGACCAGCTCGGTGTCGCGGCGCGGCAGCTTGCCGCCCGGCATCAGGCCACCCGCGAACCAGAGCCAGCGACGGAAGAGGCCGCGGTTGCGGGCCAGGGTCGTGAAGACGTGCGGCGGCTGCCCGCCGGCCGCCAGCCCGATCAGTCGCGCCAGCCCGGCGTTGAGGAGCCCGATCTCGGCGCGCCCGCCGGGCGTGATCCGCGCCTGTCCCGATGTGTGGTCGGATGGTGTAGGCAAGATTTACGCCCCCCTGGCGGACGAATGGTTCCAGCCCCGGCGGAGCTGCGGCCTGCGCATGTGGGCCTGGGCCGAGAGCAGTGTATGTGATCGTTTACATCGTGCGTGACCTTCGTTAGTCTGGCCACTGTGGAAGCGGGAGAGATGCGGCGTATGCGCGAGCTCCCAGTGGGCCACTATTTCCCGCCGGGGCACTCGATGGCGCGGCGGGTCCATGGCGACCGGGCGGTGGGACTTCTTTACGGGCAGCGGGCGCTCCTGATCGGGGCGCTGGAACCGCTCACCTACACCGGCACGATGCTGACCACCAAGGCCGGCGAGCATCCCTTCGCCCGCCTCGCCCACACCGCCAAGGTGCAGGAGACAGTCTTCCTCGGCAGCCGCGAGGAGGCCGACCGGGCGCTCGCCGCCGTGGCGCGGCTGCACGAGCGGGTGCGGGGGACGCTCCCCGAGGCAGCCGGCAGCCACCCCACCGGCACCCCCTACTCCGCCTTCGACCCCGAGCTGATGCTCTGGACCCTGGCGGTGATCGCCGACTCGGGCCGGGCGATCTACGAGGCGATGGTGCGCCCGCTCTCGGCGCAGGAGCGCGAGGCGCTCTGGCAGGACTACCTGCGCTTCGGCGAGCTCTTCGGGATGCCGCGCGAGGTAGCCCCGGCGAGTTACCCCGAGTTCGAGGCCTGGTTCGCCGGACGACTCGCCTCCGAGGACCTGCAGGCGACGCCGCACGCGCTCGAGGTGGCGCCTCTGGTCGCCTTCCGCCAGCCGGTGGCACCGGTCGCCCGCGGCAACATCGCGCTGCAGAACCTGGTGATCAAAGGAACCCTGCCGCCGCGGGTTCGCGAGATCTTCGGGATCGGATGGAGCGCCCGCCACGAGTCCGCCTTCGACGCCCTCACCGCAACCCACAGGCGGGCGCGACGGCTCTTCCCGCGCCCGCTGCGACGGGGGCGGAACGACATCTTCTTCGACGCGGTGACGAAGCGCGAGAAGCGACGCGGCGGAACCCCGACGCCCGAGCTCTTCGGCGGGGCGTCGCAGGGGTGAGGGCCGCGCGGGCGCTCGGGACGCGTCCCGGGTGTGTGGCTCGGCGTCGCGGCCGTCCGAGGTGCGTCCCGGGCGTGGGGGGGGGGGGC
>DASZZB010000062.1:0-6820 GCA_035545115.1 Solirubrobacterales bacterium
GACCACCTCCTGCGGCCCCGAACGGCGGCTCCCGGGGAGCGCCTTCGTGCAGGTCGACGAGGCGCCCGGCGGTGGCGGCGGCGTGCAGATCGTCGGCGGTCGCGGCCGCGACGACCTCACCGTCGCCTACGAAGCGGTGACCAACACGCTCGAGGTCGACGCGGCCGCGGGTCTCGCCGCCGGCCCCGGCTGCGAACACCGCGCGGGCTCCCCTGACGCGGCGCGGGAAGTCCTCTGCCCCTTCGACGGCCCGGCCCGCTGGCTGACCGCCGACCTCGGCCCCGGCGACGACAGCTTCACCGTCAAGGGCTCGTTGGTCGCCGTCGGCAGCATCCGGGTCAACGGCGGCCAGGGCGACGACACGATCCGCGGCGGCCCCGAGGACGACCTCCTCCAGGCCGGCCCCGGCGCCGACAAGCTCTACGGCGGCCCCGGCGCCGACGGCCTGGTCGGCGGCATCCCCGGCCCGACCTTCCTCTACGGCGGCCCGGACGGCGACCTGCTGGCGGCCGGCGGCGGGTGCGCGGGCGGCGCGCTGGTCGGCGGCGGCGGCCGCGACGACGCCTCCTTCGCCGAGGTCGGCACCCACCCCGGCGTCCTCACCGTCAGCTTCCCCCGGCACTCCGCCTGGATCGACGCGGTCCCCGGCTGCCATCACGTCCACCTCTCGCCGACCGACGAGGACATGGAGGGCTCCTTCGGCCCCGACATCCTGATCGGCAACCACCGCGCCAACGCGATGCTCGGCCAGCCGGGCAGGGATGTCTTCGTCGGCAACGGCGGCGATGACGTGATCGATGCCCGCGACGGCGTCAAGGACAAGTCGATCCAGTGCGGCCGCGGCCATCCCCGCGTGCCCGCCGTCCCGGCGACGAAGCACCACGAGCGCATCCCGGCGAAGCCGGCCACCGGCCGCCCTGAAGGCCGCGCCCTGCTCGACAAGATCGATCCGCCCACCACCCTGTGCGCCAAGGTCGTCCACGGCACCCCTGTGCCGGGATTGCACGGGTAGGGGGATGGGCGATATGATGTGGCCCAGGGTCGGGGCCGGCGGCGGAGATCGTGGCGGAAGGTGCACCGAGGGCGACGTCGTCGCGGCTCGTCGCGGATCTCGGACGGTCAGGAAACTGCACGTATAGAAACCGGTCCTATGCACCGATAACTATCCGTGCAGATTTCTGACCGTTAAGAAGGCGGCATCTCGGTGACGAACGCCAAGCGGTCCCGCTCCCATAAAGTGAGGTCGTGGCCGAGAAGACCGCGACCGGAGACGAGGCGGCGGCGATCGCAGCGGCGATCGCGTGCTTCGAGGCGGAGCTCTCCGCCGCCCCGGCGGTGGAGCCGAAGGACACGATCGGGCCGTGGCAGCGCGCCGCTCTGCTCGAGGGAGTGAACGCGAAGCAGACGATCCAGGACCCACAAGGAGGAGGAGCGAGATGGCAGTCGTGAAAATCATCGAGCTCGTCGGCAGTTCCAAGACCTCGACCGACGATGCCGCCAAACAGGCACTGGCCCAGGCGCAGGGGTCGCTGCGCAACATCCGTGCCGTCGACATCGTCTCGACCGGGATCCGCGGCGAGAACCTGGACGAGTTCCGGGCGCACGTGCGCGTCGCCTTCCTGATCGAGGGCTCGGAGATCGAGTGATGGCCGAGAGCGAGGGCGCCCCGAAGGTGGTCTCGCGCGCCGAGGCGCGCGAGATGATCGCGGCGGGTGCGCAGCTGGTCGACGTCCGCGTCGACCACGAGTGGGAGACCGGCCACCTGCCGGGCGCCACCCACATCACCCTGTCGGACCTCGCCGCGCGGGCCGCCGAGCTCGACCGCGACCGCCCGGTGATCCTCTACTGCCGGGGCGGCAGCCGCTCCGACATGGCGACCGTCGCCCTCGCCGAGGCCGGCTACGACGCGGCGAAGCTGAGCGAGGGCGCGGTCGGCTGGGAGGAGGAGGGCCTGCCGCTCGAGCCGGAGGGCGGATACGTCGCCGAATCGGGCGAGGCGGCGGCGGTCTTGGAAGCCCGCAAACGCGCTTCCTGAGCCAAACCAGAGACCCTGCCAGATAAATACCCTAATCCCGGTCAGGGTTTTGCTAATTTCCTCCGCATGGAGGCGAGATGATCCACGGCAAGCACTCCTATCCCGCCCGCCCTCCGGCTCGCGGCCGGGAGAGCCGATGAAGCCGCCGCCCGTCACCCTGTCCGGCAACGTGCCGACAGTCACCGACCTCGATCACGAGGCGATCGCCGACGAGCTGGAGGAGCTGAGCGCGCAGGAGACGATCGAGTGGATGTTCGACCAGTTCGGACAGGACCACTACGTCGCCTGCTCGTTCCAGAAGACCAGCTCGGTGACCGCCCACATGGCGAGCCGGATCAATCCCGAGGCGCGCTTCTTCTACCTCGACACCGACGTGCTCTTCCCGGAGACCTACGCGACCCGGGAGCGGCTCGCCGCGGCGCTCGGGATCGAGTTCGACCGGTACCACAACCTGACCCTGGAGGAGCAGGCCGCCGAGCACGGCGAGGAGCTCTGGAAGCGCGATCCGGACGCCTGCTGTGGGGTGCGCAAGGTCGAGCCGATGCGTCGCGCCCTCTCATCCGTAGACTGCTGGGTCGCCGGCGTCCGCCGAGCGGATTCAAGCTCCAGGGCCGGGGCCCCGAAGTTCGCCTGGGACAAGAAATTCGGCCTCTGGAAGCTGAACCCGCTCGCCGACTGGTCCGAGCGAGACGTCTGGAACTACATCCATGAGCACCGCCTTCCATACAACCCGCTCCACGATCGTGGCTACCCGTCGATCGGCTGCACCCACTGCACGCAGCCGGTGGGCCCTGGCGGCGACCTCCGCGACGGTCGCTGGGCGGGCGTGGAAAAGAGCGAGTGCGGCATCAACTAGCACCGGCGCTCCATCATGGCGCGCGGCACGCTTCAATTTGAGCTGATGGACGAGATGACCAAAGTGCGCCCCGCCGCGGTCGAGCTGGGGGACCTCGACACGCTCGAGGCGGAGTCGATCTTCATCCTCCGCGAGGTCGCGGCCGAGTTCGAGCACCCGGTGATGCTCTTCTCCGGCGGCAAGGACTCGGTGCTGATGCTGCAGCTGGCGCGCAAGGCGTTCGCGCCCGCGCCGGTGCCGTTCCCGATCATGCACGTCGACACCGGCCACAACTTCCCCGAGGTGATCGAGTTCCGCGACAAGGTCGTCGCCGAGTACGGGCTGCGGCTCGAGGTCGCCTCGGTCCAGGAGCTGATCGACGCCGGGATCATCAAGGTCGCCCACGAACTGGAAAGCCGCAACCGCCACCAGACCCGCGCCCTGCTCGACGCGATCAAGGACGGCGGCTTCGACGCCGTCTTCGGCGGCGGCCGCCGCGACGAGGACAAGGCGCGGGCCAAGGAGCGGGTGCTCTCCTTCCGCGACAAATTCGGCCAGTGGGACCCGAAGAACCAGCGGCCCGAGCTGTGGCACCTCTACAACGGCCGCCACCGCAAGGGCGAGCACATCCGCGTCTTCCCGATCTCCGACTGGACCGAGCTCGACGTCTGGCGCTACCTGGCGCGCGAGCAGATCGCGCTGCCGCCGATCTACTTCGCCCACGAGCGCGAGGTGGTCGACCACGAAGGCCTGCTGATGGCCGTCAACCAGTACTTCCCCCTGCCCGAGGGTGCCCAGGCGCACGTCGAGATGGTCCGCTACCGGACGGTCGGCGACGCGACCCTGACCGGCGCCGTCCCCTCGCAGGCGACCGACTACCAGGCGGTGATCGAGGAGACCGCGGTCTCACGGATCACCGAGCGTGGCGCCACCCGCGGCGACGACCGCTTCTCCGAAGCGGCGATGGAGGATCGCAAGCGGGAGGGATACTTCTAGTGGGGGCGGACCGGTGACCGACCACGACGTCGAGATCCTCCGCATCGCCACCGCCGGCTCGGTCGACGACGGCAAGTCGACCCTGATCGGGCGGCTGCTGCACGACACCAAAGCGATCTTCGAAGACCAGCTCGAGGCGATCGAGCGGACCTCGGAGAAACGCGGCGACGAACAGACCGACCTGGCGCTCCTCACCGACGGCCTGCGGGCCGAGCGCGAGCAGGGGATCACGATCGACGTCGCCTACCGCTACTTCGCCACCCCGAAACGCAAGTTCGTGATCGCCGACACCCCCGGCCACATCCAGTACACGCGCAACATGGTCACCGGCGCCTCGACCGCGAACCTGGCCCTGCTCCTGATCGACGCCCGCAAAGGGGTGCTCGAACAGACCCGCCGCCACGCGCTCCTCTCCTCGCTGCTCGGCGTCCCCCACCTGGTCCTCTGCGTCAACAAAATGGACCTGGTCGATTACTCGCAGGAGGTCTACGACGAGATCCGCGAGGACTTCAGCGCCTTCGCCGCGAAGCTCGACATCACCGACCTCGCCTTCGTGCCGATCTCGGCGCTGCAGGGCGACAACGTGGTCGAACAGTCGCCCAACATGCCGTGGTTCCATGGGTCGCCGCTGCTCGGCCACCTCGAGGACGTCCACATCGCCTCCGATCGCAACCTGGTCGACAACCGCCTGCCGGTCCAGTACGTGATCCGCCCGCAGTCGGCCGAGCACCGCGACTACCGTGGCTTCGCCGGCTCGGTGGTCGGCGGGATCTTCAAGCAGGGCGACGACGTGATGGTGATGCCGTCGCACAAAGCCTCGAAGATCGCCGCGATCGACACCCCGGAAGGCGAAGTCACGCAGGCCTTCCCCCCGATGGCGGTGACGCTGCGGCTCGAGGACGACCTCGACGTCTCGCGCGGCGACATGATCTGCCGGCCGACCAACCAGCCGACGATCAACCGTCGCTTCGACGCCCGGATCTGCTGGTTCGACGACACCTCGCAGCTGCGGACCGACATCCCGTACCAGCTCAAGCACACCACCCGCTGGGTCGCCGCCGAGATCGAGAAGCTGCACTACCGGCTCGACGTCGACACCCTGCACCGCGACCTCGACGCCGAGACGCTCGAGGTCAACGACATCGGCCGCGTCTCGATCCAGACCGCCTCGCCGCTCTTCTTCGACACCTACCGGCTGAACCGCACCACCGGCAGCTTCATCCTGGTCGACCCGGGGACCGACCTGACCGTCGCCGCGGGGATGATCATCGGCGCGGGCGGCGACATCGCGGTCGCCGGCGAGGCGCCCTCGATCGTCGCCGAGAACATCACCTTCCACCCCAGCAAGCTCTCGCGCGAGGAGCGCTGGGGGGCGCTGGAGACGGGCGGCGCGACGATCTGGATGACCGGCCTCTCGGGCTCGGGCAAGTCGACGATCGCGACCGCGATCGAGCACACGCTGGTCTCCGCCGGGCGCGCCGCCTTCATGCTCGACGGCGACAACCTGCGTTACGGCCTCAACTCCGATCTCGGCTTCTCCGAGGAGGATCGCAACGAGAACGTGCGCCGGGTCGGCGAGGTGGCGAAGATCCTCGCCGAATCGGGCACGGTGGCGATCGCCTCGCTGGTCAGCCCCTACCGGGCCGAGCGCGATCGCGTGCGGGCGATCCACGAAGAGGCCGGGATCCCCTTCTTCGAGGTCTTCGTCGACACCCCGCTGGAGGAGTGCGAACGGCGCGACCCGAAGGGCCTCTACGCGAAGGCGCGGGCGGGGGAGATCAAGGACCTGACCGGCGTCGGCGCGCCCTACGAGGCGCCGCAGCGGGCCGACCTGGTCACCTCGCCGGACCTCGAGGAGGCCGTCCGCCAGGTCCTCGGCCTGCTGCCGTAAGCGCCCGCCCCCCCGGCGGTAAAGCGGGACCCCCCAGGTGGCGTTCGCAGTTAGCTCCGCATAGCGGCCAGAAGTGCGAACGCCGCCTGTCGGTGCGCCGCCTGTCGGTGGACTAAGGCCGGGGCGGGACCTGGGGCTCGCCGAGGCCGTAGGTGTCGTAGGCGCCGAACTTGGCGAAAGTCTTGTGGGTCGGGCCGTGGTAGTCGGAGGAGGCGGTGGGGACGAGGTCGAGCTCCGCGCATAGATCGAGGAGATGCTTGGTCTGCGCCTCGCTGTGGGTCGGGTAGAAAGTCTCGACGCCGTCGGGTCCGAGCGAGCGGATCAGGTCGTCGACCTGGCGCGGCTCGGAGATGTCCCAGTAGGGGTGGGCGATGACGGCGACGCCGCCCGCCTCGCGGATCGACGCGATCGCCTGCTCGGCGCTCGGCCAGCGGCGCGGCACGAAGGCCTTGGCGCCGGGGACCAGGTACTCCTCGAAGAAGGGACCGAGATCGCCGGTCGCGCCGGCGGCGCGAGCGATGTGGGGCCGGCCGATCGAGTCGGCGCCGCCCGCCTCGCGGATCGCGTCCTCGAGCGTGAGGTCGAAGCCGAAGCCGCGCAGGTTCTCGACGATCTCCCCCGCGCGGGCGCGGCGCTCCTGCTGGGCACGCGCGCAGGCCGGCTCGATCTTCTCGAGATCGACCCAGTAGCCGCAGATGTGCAGGTCTTCGGCGTACTCGTGCACGCAGGACATCTCGACCGCCGGCACGATCTCGACCCCCAGCTCCCGTCCCGCCTCGGCGGCCTCCGGCACCCCCGCCACCGCGTCGTGGTCGGAGAGGGCCAGCGTGGTGACGCCGGCCTCGGCAGCTTCAGCTACGACGTCCGCCGGGGGCAGCTGCCCATCTGAATGGGTGGAGTGGCTCTGCAGCTCGATCAGCATCGTCGGCGCAGCCTATTCGCCAGAGCGCGCCCGCGAAGGGAGGGCGGGGGACCCTCCGAACGGCTTGTACCTTTTTGTCCGCGGGTCCTCGTGCGTCCGGCGCGCGATCCATACAAAAAGGTTGAGAGAGGAGGGTCCCCC
>DASZZB010000063.1:0-4631 GCA_035545115.1 Solirubrobacterales bacterium
GCCTCCGGCGCCCAGCTCACCCTCAGCGCGGCGATGGCACAGGGGTTCGACGAAGCGTTCTGCAGGCCGCTCGAAAAGCCGGATTCCTTCACGGCGGGGGAAGTGCTGGGGACGATCTCCTTCACGGCGACGGGGGAATGAGGCGGCGGCCGGCGACTTCGTGCGGCAGACGGGGATCTCGTCTACAAATATGCGGACTTGCGCTCGCCGATCTCACCCCCACGGCCCGGTGGCCCGCGGCGGGCAGACACGCATGCACCCGACCGCGTCGCGCCCGGGCGGGAGACGGGCAGGCACGCCGCCCAAGGGGAGGCCGGACCGTGAGCGCCGAGGAGCGCTATGTCCCCGCGGCCGGACTCCCCGGCCTCACGCGCTTCTATGACTCGATCGTCGCGGTGACGATGCGGGAGCGGCTCTTCCGCGACCGACTTGCCTCGCAGGTGCTCAAGGATCTTCCCGACCGCGCCCGCATCGTCGACCTCGGCACCGGCACCGGCACCTTCGCGATCGCCCTCGCGGCCGCGGCTCCGGAAGCAGAGGTGGTCGGCGTGGACGGCGACCCGGAGGCACTGGAGATCGCGGGCCGAAAGCCCGGATCGGAGGCCGTCGAGTGGCTGGTCGCCCGGGCAGGGTCGCTGCCGCTGGGCGACAGCAGCTACGAGCGCGTCATCGTCTCCCTCCTCCTCCACCACCTCGACGCGGACGGCAAGCGGGCGGCGCTTGCCGAGTGCCACCGCGTGCTGCGCCCCGGAGGGCGGCTACACATCGCCGACTGGGGCGCCCCGCAGGACCCGCTGATGCGGGCCTGCCTCCTCACGCTCGCCATCTTCGACGGCTATGAGGGCATCCGCGACCACGCCGCCGGGCGCCTGCCCGCCTTCGTCGCGGAGGCCGGCTTCGCCGAGGTTCGCCGACACGACCGACTCCGGACCGTTTGGGGAAGCCTCGAGCTGCTCAGCGCGGCCCGGGTGTAGCCAAATCATTCGCCGCGGCGGAGGTGCTGGGGACGATCGGCTTCACGGCGACGGGGGAATGAGAGGACGGCGCGCTCGGACGAGCCTCCTTCTTCCGGCCGGCCGAATCTGACCAGCAACGAACCCAGCCGTCATCATTTCGGCTCCGGTAGTTGAATCCGGAGTCGGGTGGAGAGCAGCGACAGGGCAGACGGCGTGTCGCGGGGGTCCGACAGGTGGAGACATCTGCCGGTCAGTCTGCGGCACCCGCGGCTGGTGCTGGCGATGGCGCTCGTCGCGATCGTCGCCCTCGGCATCATCGGCACCGGGGTCGAAGGACGGCTGACGCCGACCTCGCTGTCGGTGCCGGGCACGCCCGCGGCGGAAAGCGCCGAGCTGCTGAGCTCCCACTTCGGGGAATCGGCGCCGTTCGCCGTCCTCCTGCGGGGGCCGGCGCCGGCGATCGAACGCCAGGGGCCGGAGCTGATCCGCGCCCTGCGGCGGGATCCCCGGGTGACGACGCTCTCGCCCTGGGACGGGCACGCGCTCTCGGGCCTGCGTCCCTCGCCGCGCAAGGCGCTCGTCCTGGTCGACTTCCACGTCGACGAGACGAAGGCGGTGCGCGACGTGGTGCCGCACCTGGAACGCACGCTGGCGCGGGTCGTCCATGCGCCCGTGCAGGCCGACCAGACCGGCTTCGCCTCGCTCTCGCGGGCGATCCAGGAACAGTCGATCTCATCGACCGAGCGGGCCGAGCTGATCGCGCTGCCGTTCCTGCTCCTGGTCCTGCTGCTCGTCTTCCGCTCGCCGGTCGCGGCGGCGATCCCACTCTGCTTCGGGGCGGTGGCCGTGATCGTCGCCCGTGGCCTCCTCTGGATCGCGGCCGGGTCGATCTCGATCGACGCCTTCTCGCTGACCGTGGCGACGATGATGGGGCTCGCCCTCGGGGTCGACTACGCCCTGCTGATGGTCTCGCGCTTCCGCGAGGAGCTGGTGGCCGGGAAGGACCCCCGCGAGGCGGCGCTCTCGACCCGCCACACCGCCGGGCGCACCACCCTCTTCGCCGGGTCGACCCTCTTCGCCTCGATGGTGGTCTCGGTCCTCGTGCTGCCGGGGTCCCTGCTCCTCTCGCTGGCGGGCACGGCGATCCTGGTGACCGCGATCAGCGTCGTCGTCGCCAACTACCTGGTGCCGCCGCTGCTGGTGCTGCTGGGCCCGAACGTGAACCGCTGGCGGATCGGCCGGCCGCCGGACGGTCGCCACGCGCTCCTCAACCGGTTCCTCACCGCGGCGCTGCGCCGGCCCGCCCCGGTCGCGATCGGGATCGGGGTGGTGCTGCTGGCGCTGGCGGCGCCCGCGGTGGCGATCAAGACCGGCCCGCCGAGTGCCTCGCAGCTGCCGACCGGGGACCGCGCCCGGCAGGAATCGGAACTGATCGCACGGCAGATGGGGCCGGGGTGGACGGCGCCGTTCGTGCTGGTCGCGGCGACCGACCAGGGCCCGATCACGACCACCGCCGACCTGCGCCACCTCGCCCGCTTCCAGCGGGTCCTGGCCACCCAGCCCGGGGTGAAGGAGGTGATCGGCCCCGGGCAGATCTCCAAGCAGGCCGCCAGGTTGCAGAAGGGGGGCACGGAACTGATCGGCCCGCCGGGGGCGAAGAAGGTCAAGAACCTGCACGGCCTGGGATCGAAGCTCACCGAGGCCTCCGGCGGGGTCGGCCGCATCCAGGACGGCCTCTCGGAAGCGGCGGCCGGGGCGGAACTGCTGAAGGAAGGGTCGGACCGGGCGCAGACGGGGGCCGGGAAGCTCGCCTCCGGGCTCGAACGGGCGGCCGGCGGCGGCGACAAGGCGGTCGGGGCGATCAACAAGCTGGCGGGCGGGGCGGAACGCCTCGCCGAAGGGCAGAAGACCGCGAAGGCCGCGGCGCTCTCGCTCGCCTTCGGCCTCCACGACCTGCTGCCGGAGGTGCGCAAGGGCTCGCTGGCGCGGGCGCGGCGGATCAGGTCCCGGCTGCAGGCGCTGGCGAAGGAAGATCCCGCCGCGAAGCGGGCCGCGAGCGAAGCGGAAGCGCTCGTCCTCGCCCTCGCCGCGCAGCGCAACGAACTGCGCAAGCTGCGCGGCACGGCGGTGCGCCTGCACGGCGGCGCCTCGCGCCTCACGGCGGGGCAGGAAAAGCTGGCGTCGGGGAGCAGGCGCCTGGCCGGGGCGGCGGGCACACTCGGCTCGGGCCTCCATCGCCTCGCCTCGGGGGCCACGGCCCTGGCCGACGGCCTTGGCCGCCTCAGCGGCGGCAACGAAGCGCTGGCGACCAACCTCGCCTCGGGCTCAGGACGGGTGACGCCGCTGCAGGAGGGGCTCAGCGAAGCGGGCGTCAAGGTGAAGGCGCAGGCGACGGACGTCTCGCGGCGGCGGCAGGAGCTGATCGCCTCCTCACCCCACATCTTCGAATCGGGCGCCTTCGTCCTCTCCGCCCTCGACGGGGCGCCGCCCGCCCGCCGCTCGCTGGTCGCCCAGACGATCGACCTGGAAGGCAGCGGTCAGGGCGCCGCGATCCTGATCGTCTCCAAGGACGAACTCGGCAGCCCGGCCTCCGAACGGATCTATCGCCGGCTGCGCCATCTCGCCGCGGACTTCGGGCAGAAGACCGGCCTCGCGACCGGGGTCGCCGGCGGCCCCGCCCAGATCAGCGACTACAACCACGTCACCAGGACCCGCGTCCCGTTGGTGATCGCGGCGATGACCGTCGTCACCTTCCTGGCGCTGATCATCATCCTGCGGGCACTCCTCCTCGCCGCGCTGGCGGTGGTGCTCAACCTGATGACGGTCGGCGTCGCCTTCGGGGTCCTGGTCCTGCTCTTCCACGTCCCGGCCGGCTGGCCGCTCGGCGGGCACGACTACGTCGACGCGATCGGCGCGGCGGCGATCTTCGGCATCGTCTTCGGGCTCTCGGTCGACTATGCGGTCTTCCTGCTGGCGCGGATGCGGGAGCGCTACGAGGAAGGCGGCAGCAACGAGGACGCCGTCTCGTTCGGGCTCGAGCGGACGGCGACGGTGATCACCGGCGCGGCGGCGATCATGATGGCGGTCTTCATCAGCTTCGCCGCGGCGCCGATCGCCACGGTCTCGCAGCTGGGCGTCGGCCTGGCGGTGGCGGTGGCGCTCGACGCGACCGTGGTGCGCACGATGTTGCTGCCCGCCCTGATGCTTTTGATCGGCGAGCGTGTTTGGTGGTTACCGCGGGGACTCGAGCGGACGCTGCCGCGGATCGAGCTGCATCGCGTCCAGGTAGGGGAAACGAGATGAGGGAGAGGGAACGATGAAGCGAGTGGTGTCTCTGGCCTTGCTGGCCGCTGCTCTGGCCGTGGTCGCCGCGGCCGGCGCGGCCGAACTCACCCGCGACGAATACGTCGCCCGGGTCGAGCCGATCTGCAAGCGCAACACGGAAGCCAACCGGCGGATCTTCGCCGGCGCCAAGGAAGAGGTGAAGGCGGGGAAGCTGAAGCTCGCCTCGACCCACTTCGCCAAGGCCGAAAAGGCCCTCGAGAAGACGATCCGCCAGCTGAAGGCGGTCCCGCGACCCGCCGCAGACGAAGCCAAGCTCGGCAAGTGGCTGCGGTACCTCGAGACCGAGGCGTCCTATCTGGGCAGGATCGGCAAGGCGCTGGCTAAGGGCCA
>DASZZB010000064.1:0-3886 GCA_035545115.1 Solirubrobacterales bacterium
GGCCGCCTAGCTGTTCCTTATCGCCGGCATTCCGGCATAAGGAACAGCCGGCGGGGGGTCAGCGGCGCGCGCGGGCGCGGACCGCGTCGACGATCGATGCCGGGGCCTTGTCCGGATGCCCGGCGTCGAACGGGGGCTGCGGGTCGTACTCGATCCCCAGCTGGATCGCCTGGGCGACCTCGGGGCCGGCCTCCTTGCCGACCAGGTGGAGCGCCATGTCGATCCCCGCCGAGACGCCCGCCGCGGTGAGGAGCTTGCCGTCCTCGACCCAGCGGCCGACGACCGGCTCGGCGCCGTACTCGCGCAGCGGCTCGAGGTAGAGCCAGTGGCCGGTCGCCCGCCGGCCCTCGAGCAGGCCGGCGGCGCCGAGGACGAGCGAGCCGGTGCAGACCGAGGTCGTCCAGCGGCTGCCCGCATCGACCTGGCGCACCCAGTCGAGCGTCTCCGCGTCGTCCAGCAGCGCCCGGTTGCCGGCCCCGCCGGGGACGAGGAGTACATCGGCCTGGGGACGTCCGGAGAAGTCGTGGTCGACGCTGAGGCCGAGGCTGCCGACGTCGGTGCGGACCTCGCCGGGCCGCTTGCCGACGAAGGAGATCTCCCAGTCGGGGACCGAGCGCAGCACCTCGTAGGGACCGATCGCGTCGAGGGCGGTGAGGCCGGGGAAGGCGAGGATCGACACCTGCATGAAGACATCGTCGCCCCTGCGAGGCGATCCCACGAGTGGCAGGAAAGACAACCTCCGCTAGATTCCTGCCACATGGCCGCCGGCGTTCGCAGAAATAGCCGCATACCGCAGAGAACTGCGAACGCGGCGGGGTGGGGTGGGCGGCACAGGGTGGTTGCGCTCTGTCTGCCCGGCACCGTGGCCTTCGACCTGACCGCGCCCGCCCAGGCCTTCGCCTCCGCCCACGCCGCCGACGGCACCCCGCACTACTCCTTCGCCACCTGCTCGCTCGACGGCGGGCCGGTGGCGTCGACGAGCGGCTTCGGGATCGGCGTCGAGGCCGGGCTCGACGCGCTGCAGGACGCCGACACCGTCGTCGTCCCCGGCTATCTCGGGATCTTCGCGCCGCTGCCGCCGTCGGCGGGCGCCGCGCTCCGCGCCGCGGCCCGGCGGGGCGTCCGCGTCATGTCGGTCTGCACCGGCGCCTACGCGCTCGCCGCCGCCGGCCTGCTCGACGGCCGCCGCGCGACCACCCACTGGGCCTGGGCGGACGATCTCGCGGCCCGCTTCCCGGCGGTCACGGTCGAACCGGAGGTGCTCTTCGTCGACGAAGGGGAGATCCTCACCTCGGCCGGGCTCAGTGCCGGGATCGACCTCAGCCTGCACGTGATCCGCACCGACCACGGAGCCGCCTGCGCCGACCGGGTCGCCCGGCACATGGTCGCCCCGCCGCATCGCGAGGGCGGCCAGGCGCAGTTCTTCGGTGCTCCCGAGGCGGCCGCCGCCGCGTCGCCTGCGGACGGCTCGCTGGAGGCGACGCGGGAGTGGGCGCTCGGCCGTCTCGCCGAGCCGCTGACCGTCGGGGCGATGGCTCGGCACGCCCACGTCAGCGCGCGGACCTTCGCCCGGCGCTTCCGCGCCGAGACCGGGACGACGCCGCTGCAATGGCTGCTCGCGCGGCGCGTCCTGGCGGCGCGGCGGCTGCTGGAGGAGTCCGACCTGCCGATCGAGACGGTGGCGGCGCGGGTCGGCTTCGGCGACGCCGCCTCGCTGCGCACTCACTTTCGACGTCTCACCGCGACCACCCCCACCGCCTATCGCCGCACCTTCAGGCCGTCTGGGCCGGATTCGTAAGACACTCGTCGATTGTTCGATACCAAAATTTGGTAAACTAAGCCAAAGTAATCGCTTGAACGTCCCGCGGTCCCGGGGCGGGCACATCTTCATGTCGGAGGCGCACTACAGCTCGGATGCGGCCCAGGTGGGGGAAGTCCTCCCTGGCGCCCCCCGCGCAGGCCCGACCTGGGACGCGCGGTTGCGAGGACTTGTCGCCGCCCTCGAGGCCCGTGTCCCGGGCGCGGCCGCGCACGCCCGGCGGGTCGCCGCCCACAGCCACCTCGTCGCCGACCGGCTCGGGCTCCATCCGCGTGAGGTGGTGCGGATCGATCGCGCGGCGCGCGTCCACGACGTCGGCAAGATCATCGTCTCGCCGGAAATCCTCGGGAAGCCCGGCGCGCTGACGCCGTCGGAGTTCGCCGAGGTGCAGCGGCACGCGGTCTTCGGCGCTCGCCTCGTCGCCTCCTTGGAGGATCCCGGGATGACCGCGATCGTCCGCCACCACCACGAGCGGATCGACGGCAGCGGCTATCCGGACGGCCTGCACGACGCGGAGATCCCGCTCGGCGCCAAGATCGTCGCGGTGGCCGACACCTACGACGCGCTGACCTCCTGTCGCCCCTACCGCGAGGTCAACCCACCCGGCGCGGCGATCGAGCTCCTGCAGGAAGAGGCCGGCCACACCCTCGACGCCGAGGTGGTCGCCGCCTTCCTGTCCTGACCCGCGCGGTTCTGCCGAGTTGGTGACAGAACCGATCCATCTCATGCAAGGCCGTGTTGAAGACTGCGCCGGCCCGTGACGATCCTTCCATCTCGCTACCCTGTCCAACTCCTTTGAGGCGACTGGTCTCCGCAGCCATCCTTCTGCTCGTCCTCGCGGGCAGTGCGCACCTCCTCTTGCAGGGGTCGACCACGCCCGCCTCGGCGGCTTCGACCCCACGCGCGCCGAAGGGCTTCTTCGGGATCGACCCGCAGGGCACCGTCAACTCCAAGGAAGTCGAATACATGAAGGCGGGCGGGATCGAAGCGATCCGCTGGCCGCTGCTCTGGTCGGCGATCCAGCCGACCAAGAAGGGCGGCTACAACTGGGAAGAGTTCGATCCGGTGGTCGAACAGGCCGCGTTGCAGGGCCTGCAGACGCTGCCCTTCGTCGTCGCCACGCCGAAGTGGGTGGCGAAGAAGGAAACGACGATGCCCTTCCACAACGCCGCCCAACGCAAGGCCTGGGCCGCGTTCCTGAAGGCGGCGGTGAAGCGCTACGGGCCGCGCGGCGAATTCTGGCGCGAACACTCGCCCGCCGTGATCAACGCGGAAAAGGCGAAACAGGCGAAAGGCCCGGTCTACGAACTGCCCGGCGCCAAGCTCACCCCGATCAAGAAGCCGGTGCCGATCCGCACCTGGCAGATCTGGAACGAGGCGAACTTCTTCTACTTCGCCTATCCGGTCAGCCCGCACGACTACGCGCGGCTGCTGAAGCTCTCGGCGCCGGTGGTGAAACGGGCCGAGCGGGGCGCCAAGGTGGTCCTCACCGGCCTCTTCGGCCGGCCGACCGCGGGCAAGAAGCGCGGCATGCCCGCCGCCCGCTTCCTCGAAGCCCTCTACAAGGTGCCGGGGATCAAGCGCTACTTCGACGGCATCGCCCTGCACCCGTACGCGGTCGACACCGGCGAGCTCGAAGAACTGGTCGAAGAACTGCATGAAGTGACCGTCGCCGCCCACGACCGGGTGCCGCTCTACATCACCGAGATGGGCTGGGGGTCGCAGAACGACTTCCACATCGACGCCTTCGAGCACGGCGTCCGAGGCCAGAGGGAAGAACTGAGGAAGGCCTATACCTATCTGCTTCGCAACCGCCACAAGTTCGATCTCAAGCAGGTCTACTGGTTCTCCTGGAAAGACCTGCCGGAATCGTGCGCCTTCTGCGACTCGGTCGGCCTCTTCCACTACGGACCGAAGTTCAGGCCGAAGCCCGCCTGGCGCGCCTTCGTCCAGATCGCCCGCGGCAAGCCGCGCCCTTAGACGCAGCTCCACGCCCAGGGGCGCCGCTGCCGCATCCCCGCCCCCGGTGGCGTTCGCAGTTAGCGCCGCTATGCGGAGCTAACTGCG
>DASZZB010000065.1:0-2267 GCA_035545115.1 Solirubrobacterales bacterium
CGGCGCTCTTCACCTCGCCGCGCAGGACCGGCAGCGACGGCTCGGGCGGGGGGCCGGGGAGCGGGCGGACCGGGGAGACGGCGTCCCCGGCGGCGGCGTCTTCCTCGGCGACGACCTCCCCGTCAAGTTGGTGGTCCCTCACCGAACCCAATCTAGCGAGGGGTCAGGTCGGGTCCGGACAGGTCGTCCCCGGAGCCCGCAAAGTGCGGGTTTGCGGCCGCTGCGCCGCCGTCCTACCTAGACTGGTGGCGATGAGCGAGACCGCCAAGGCCCCCGCCGACGTCTTCGAGAAGGCGCGCAACCATGACCGCCTGGAGCAGCTGGAAGCCGCCAAGGAGCACGATCTCCTCCCCTACTTCCGCCTGCTCACCTCACAGGCCGGGCCGGTGGTCGAGATGGAGGGGCGCGAGACGATCATGCTCGGCTCCAACAACTACCTCGGGCTGACCGGGGACCCGCGGGTCAAGGAGGCAGCCCGGGAGGCGCTCGAGACCTACGGCACCGGGGTCACCGGCTCGCGCCTGCTCAACGGCACGACGCCGCTCCACCTCGAGCTGGAGCGCGAGCTCGCCGAGTGGATGGGCAGCGAGGACGCGATCGTCTTCACCACCGGCTACCAGGCCAACGTCGGCGCGCTCGGGACGGTCCTCGGCCCGGCCGACACGGTGATCTGCGACACCGGCGACCACGCCTCGATCCTCGACGGCGTTCGCATCTCCGGCGCCAAACTGCGCCCCTTCCGTCACAACCGGATGGACAAACTGGAGAAGATGCTGGCCCGGGCCACCGCGGACGGGGGCGGCGTCCTCGTCGTCGTCGCCGGCGTCTTCTCGAGGGAGGGGGACGTCTGCGACCTGCCGCGGATCGTGGAGCTCTGGCGCGCCCACGGCGCGCGGCTGATGGTCGACGAGGCGCACGGGGCGGGCGTGCTCGGTGCCCGCGGGGCGGGTGCCGCGGAGCTTTTCGGGCTGGAGGACGAGGTCGACCTGCGGATGGGCACCTTCTCCAAGAGCCTCGCCTCCTGCGGCGGCTTCATCGCCGGCCCCGCCGACGTGGTCGAGTTCCTGCGCGTCTCCTCGCGCGCTTTCATCTTCAGCGCCTCGGCGGTGCCTGCCGCGGTCGGCGCCGCGCTGGCGGCGCTGCGGGTCGTCCGCGCCGAGGGGCCGGAGCTGTTCGAGCGCCTGCTCGGCAACGCCGAATACCTGCGGGAGGGCCTGCGCGGCCTCGGCCTGCGGGTGATCGAGCCGGGGACGCTGCCCGACGGCCGCGTCGCCACCACCCCGGTGGTCCCGGTCATGGTCGGCGACGACTGGCAGGCGGTGCTGCTCTGGAAGGCCCTCTTCGAGGCCGGCGTCTACACCAACGTCGCGATCCATCCGGCGGTGCCGCCGGGCGGGGCGCTGCTGCGCACGAGCCTGATGGCGACCCACACCCGCGAGCAGCTCGACCGAGCGTTGGCGACGATCGAGCAGACGATCGCCGGCTTCCCGGATCTGCCGAGGCTGTGACCGTCGTTTAACCAGCGGTTGACATCCCCCGGCGGGGGTAGTTTCAGACTTGTGCGGATGGGGACCATCAGGGGTCCCCTCCGAAAATGTTGCTCTTAGCGAGCGGACCGGGCGTCGATGCGGCGGCGCCGGGTTGACGCCGGGCACCCTCAAGACGTAGCTTCGTCTCCTCGTCGCCGCCACCAGAATGGGACGGCCTGACCACCGTCCTATCGGGACCGAAGGCAGGCAGGAGACAACGGCCAAGCGGCGACGAGCACCCAGTTGACCAATCCTTTTGAAGGGAGGAGTCCCCGTGGACGCTGCCATGATGGCACCCGCAACGACGACCGCATCTCCAGAACCGCCTCAGCATATGAGGGCCCTCGAACGCGCCAACTCCGTGCGGCTCGCTCGTGCCGAGCTGAAGCGCGCGGTGGCGCGAGGGGACCTCGACCCCGCCGAGGTCGTCCGCGACTGCCCGTGGCAGACCGAGAGCATGACGATCTCCGAGCTCCTCACCAGCCAGCGGCGCTGGGGCCGCACCCGTGCCCGCAAGTTCCTGATGCCGCTGTCGCTGAACGAGAACAAGCAGCTCGGCACCCTCACCCCGCGCCAGCGCGCGATCCTCGCCACCGAGCTCGCCGCCCGCGCGGCGGGCGCCCCCCGCGGCGCCCTCGTCTGACCCCGCCCGCATCCCCCCGCGATCTGGACCGACGCCAGATGGCCGCTCCCCGGCGTCCGCCGGGGAGTAGACCGGCCCCCCGCCCCCGGGTGGCG
>DASZZB010000066.1:0-6827 GCA_035545115.1 Solirubrobacterales bacterium
GCCGCGGCGACCTCGAGCGCGTGGCGCAGGTGCGGCTGGCCGCGCAGGTCGGCGAGGTCGGGCGCGCCCGGCGCCGGCTCCGTATGCAGCCGCAGGGGCACCGGCGCCGGCGCCCGCTCCCCCGCCGCCAGGTCCGGCAGCCCGGCGACGCTCGCCAGCGGCACCACCTCGATCCCGCCGGCCAGCGCAGCCTCGGGACCGTTCTCGGTCGGGACGACGACCGCCTCCGCCCCACCGTCCCGAGCCGCCTCGGCGATCGCCAGCGCCCCGGCGACGGGCCGCGCCTGCCCGTCGAGCGCCAGCTCCCCGGTCAGCGCGACCCGCTCCATCCGCGGCCACTCGAGCTGGCCGGAGGCGCGCAGGAGGGCGGCGGCGATCGCCAGGTCCATCCCCGGCCCCGCCTTACGCGAGCCGGCGGGCGCCAGGTTGACGACGATCCGCTGCAGCGGGAACTCGAAGCCGCAGTTGACCAGCGCCGCCCGCACCCGCTCGCGCGCCTCGCGCACCGCCGCGTCGGGCAGGCCGACGATCGCGAAGCCGGGCAGGCCACGATGCACGTCGACCTCGACCCGCACGGGCCGGGCCGAGATGCCGTCGAGGGTGAAGGTGCGGGCGGTGGCGAGCACGGAGACGACGCTAGGACCGAAATCCGCACCGGTGGCGCGCGGAAAGTAAATCTTCGGTGCCGTCTCTGTGCCGATCGGGTGACGCCGGCGTGCAGCGGCCGAATATCGGCGATCGTCGCCGCGATGACCCGCGATCGCGCCCGCCACCGATGACCGTCCGCCGCCTCCGCACCGGCCGCCTCGCCGAGGCCCGCGCCGCCGACCACCTCCAGTCGCTCGGCTACCGCATCCTCGGCCGCAACGCACGGACCAGGCACGGTGAGCTCGACCTCGTCGCGCTCGATCCGGCCGGCGGCGGGCATCCGGTACTCGTCTTCGTCGAGGTCAAGGCCGTGCGCGCCGGCAGCCGCGTCGGCCCCGAGCGGCCCGTCCTCTGGGTCACGCCGCGCAAGCAGCTCCAGGTCCGCCGCCTCGCCACCGCCTGGATGGCGGAGCGACGCGCCTCGGGCTCAGCCCCGCGCTACGCGCAGATCCGCTTCGACGCCGTCGGCGTCGTCCTCGATCGCGAGGACATGGTCCTCGACCTCGAGCATCTCGTCGGTGCCTTCTAGGCCGAGCTGGGTGTAGGCGACGCTCGCGAACGATTGGCGGTGCAAGGGCGAGATCCCCAATTCCTCGATCGCGGCGCGGTGCTCGGGGGTCGAGTAGCCGACGTGCTCCTCGAAACCCCAGCCGGGATGCCGGGCCGCCGCCTCGCGCATGTAGCGGTCGCGGGTCACCTTCGCCAGCACCGAGGCGGCGGCGATCGCGGCGCTGGTCCGGTCGCCGCCGATCACGCGGCGGTGCGGCACCTCGCAGCGCGACAGGCGGAAGCCGTCGACCAGACAGATCGCCTCCGGCCCCGGCCGCAGGCGCGCCAGCGCGTCGCCGAGCGCCTCGCAGTTGGTCACGTGCAGCCCGCGGCGGTCGATCCCGGGCGCCGAGCGCACCACGATGGCGACCCGCGCCGCCGCCCGCAGCACGCATGGGTACATCTCGAGCCGCGCCTCCTCGGTCATCTGCTTGGAGTCGTGGAGGCCGCCGAGGATACGACGATCGGCGACCGACAGCCGCTCGTAGTCGAGGAGGACGGCGGCGGCGACCAGCGGCCCGGCCAGGCAACCGCGCCCCGCCTCGTCCGCCCCGGCGACGAGCCTGTGGTCGAGCCCGCGGTCGAAGTCGAAGAGCCGCTGGCTGCGCCGCAACCGACGTCTGTGCAGCTTGCCGCTCACCGGGCGCCGACCGTGCCCTTCATCGCGTCGGCCGCGCCCTCCTCAGAGCGTGCCGATCCGGTCGGGAGGCCAGTAGGTCGCGAAGGCCTCGCCGATGATCCACGCCTTGGGGACCGGTCCCCAGTAGCGGCTGTCGTCGCTTTCGCCACGGTTGTCCCCCATCATGAAGAAGTAACCGGGCGGGATCTTGATCGTCTTCGGCAAATTGCACTCATAGCCGCCGCCGCAGGGATCGGTGTAGGGCTCGTCGGTCTTCTCGACGCCGTTGACGACCGGGTGCCCTTCCTTGATCGAGAGCGTGTCGCCGCCGACCGCGACGATCCGCTTGATGAAGGTCTGGCCCGACCGTCTCCGGGTCGGCTTCGGGCAGGGCTCACCCGATTCGAGTGGCTGCATCTTCTTCACCAGGACGCCGCATTCGCTGCTCGACTCCGCCCCCGCGGGTGGGTGGAAGACGACGATGTCGCCGATCCGCGGTTCGTGCAGGTGGTAGATGAACCGGTTGACCAGCACCCGCTGGCCGACGTCGAGGGTCGGCTCCATCGAGCCGGAGGGGATCTGGTAGGGCTTCACGATCCAGGCCTGGATCGCCAATGCCAGCCCCAGCGCCAGGGCGACGATCACGACGAGCTCGATCAGGCCGCCCGCCCTGCTCTTCGGTTTGGGGATCCTGAGGTTCACGTCGGCGATTCTCGGCGAAAAAGGCGAAGAACGCCTAAAGAGGGCCGATCCGGTCCGGGGGCCAGTAGGTGAAGAAGGCTTCGCCGACGATCCAGGACTTCGGCACCGGCCCCCAGTAGCGACTGTCGTCGCTGGCACCGCGATTGTCTCCCATCATGAAAAAATAGCCCTTGGGGATCTTGATCGCCTTCGGCAGATTGCAGACGGCGGCGCTGCCGCAGGGCTCGATGTAGGGCTCGTCGGTCTGCTCGACGCCGTCGACCACCGGGTGCCCTCCCTTGATCGAGAGCGTGTCGCCGCCGACCGCGACGATCCGCTTGATGAAGTTCTGACTCGACTCCTCTGGGGTCGGGCGCGGGCAGGGCTCGTCGTCGGGGACGGCGACCCCGCAGGCGGCCGCGGTCTCCGCCCCGGCCGGCGGGTGGAAGACGACGATGTCGCCGATCTGCGGTTCGTCGAAGTGGTAGATGAAGCGGTTGACGAGGACCCGCTGGCCGACGTCGAGGGTCGGCTCCATCGAGCCCGAGGGGATCTTGTAAGGCTTCACGATCCAGGCCTGGATCGCCAGCGCCAGCCCGAGGGCGAGCGCGACGATGACGACCAACTCGATCAGGCCGCCCGCTTTGCTCTTCGGCTTGGGCAGCGAGAGTTTCAGCCCGCGGAGTCCTCGTCGGAGTCGCCGGACCGGTCCGGCTCCTCGTCCTCGGCATCCTCGGTCGCGGCCTCCGGCTCTGCCTCGGCCTCCGGCGCGGTCTCGGCCTGCCCCCCGTCGGTCTCCTCCGTCGCCTCGGCCTCGGTCGGGACGGCCTGCTCCGTCGCCTCGGCCTGCTCGGCCTCGGTCGGGACGGCGACCGGCACGGCCTCCTCCTGGCTGACGCCCTCGGCGTCGACCGCGGTCGACTCCTCGGCGGCCGCGGGGGCCGCGGAGACCATGTCCTCGTCGATGCCCCAGCGCCGCTCGGCGACCCGCGCCGCCTTGCCGATGCGGCCGCGCAGGTAGTAGAGCTTCGCCCGTCGCACGTCGCCGCGCGCCGCCACCTCTAGTTTCTCGATCTTCGGCGAGTGCAGCGGAAAGGTGCGCTCGACGCCGACGCCGAAGGACTGCTTGCGGACGGTGAAGGTCTCGCGCGCCCCGGAGCCCTGCCGGCGCAGCACCACGCCCTCGAAGACCTGGGTCCTTTTGCGCGAGCCCTCGATCACCTGGAAGTGGACGCGGACGCGGTCGCCGGGCTCGAAGGGCGGCAGGCCCTTGCGCAGCTGGTCGCGCTCGATGCTGTCGATGACGGAGCTCATGGCAAGAAGTTCGGGCGAAGAAAAACCGCCCAGCCCCCGGTGGGATCCGCGCGGTTCGCGGAATGGTAGCTATTCCGTGTCGGACGCGGCCCGTCGCTCCCGCTCGGCGAAGGCCGCCGCCCGTTCGCGGGAGCGTTCGAGCCGCCACTCGCGCACCTTCTCGTGGTCGCCGGAGAGCAGCACCTCGGGCACCGACCAGCCGCGGTGGACGGGCGGGCGGGTGTAGTGCGGGTACTCCGGCATCCCCTCGAGCACGCGGCTGTAGGAGTCCTCGGCCGCCGAGCTCGCGTTGCCGAGCGCCCCCGGCAGCTTGCGCATCAGGACGTCGGCGAGGACCATCGCCGGCAGCTCTCCCCCGGCCAGGACGTAGCGGCCGATCGAGACCTCGTCGTCGGCGAAATGCTCGTGGACCCGCTCGTCGAAGCCCTCGTAGCGGCCGCAGAGGAGCGCCACGTGGCGTTCGCCGGCCAGCTCGTCGGCCAGCTCGTCGTCGAGCAGTCGTCCGGTCGGGGTGAGGAGGACGATGCGCGGCCGCGACCCCTCGCCGTAGGCCGCCCGCAGGGCGGCGTCGATCACGTCGACCCGCAGCACCATCCCGGCGCCGCCGCCGTAGGGCGCGTCGTCGACCTGGCGGCCGGAGAGCGGCGTCGAGTCGCGGTAGTTGAAGAGGCGCAGCTCGTTGCCCTCGCCCAAGGCGTTGCGCACCGAGCGCTGCGTCTGCAGCCAGTCGAACGCCTCCGGGAAGAGGGAGAAGATGTCGAGCCGCATCGGGCCGGGAGCCGCTCGGCTCAGTCGAGGATGTCGACGATGACGCGGCGGTCGATCCGCACCGCGGCGGCCTTGGCGATCGTCCGGATCGCGTTGGCGACGCGGCCGCCCTTGCCGATCACGCGGCCGAGGTCGCCGTCGGCGACGCTGATCTCGTAGACGAGGTCACCGTCCTCCTCCAGCTCCTCGACCTCGACCGCCTCCGGGTCCTCGACGAGGGCCTTGACGAGGAATTCGAGCAGCTCGGTCATCGCCGCGGTGGCGCGTCGCTAGCTGCCGTGGGCGGCGATGCCCTTGGTGCGCAGCAGGGTCGCCACGGTCTCCGACGGCTGGGCGCCGTGCTCGAGCCAGTGGCGGGCGCGCTCCTCGTCGACGACGATCGTCGAGGGCTCGGTCTGCGGGTTGTACTGGCCGATCGTCTCGATCGTCCGCCCGTCACGCGGCGAGCGTTTGTCGGCGACGACGATCCGCCACACCGGGTTCTTCTTCGAACCCACCCGTCTGAGTCTGATTCTCACAGCCATGAGCCGGAAGAGAGTAGCGGAACGTCACTATGAGCGCCGCCTCCCGCCCTTCCGCGCCAAGGATGGCTGCGGGGAACTCATCCGGCTCGAGACGAACAGGTCGGGATTCGAATGATCAGAAAACTGCCCGTATAGAAACCGGTCCTATTCACGGATAACTATCCGTGCAGATTTCTGACCGTTAAAAGGCGTGGCATCTCCATCACGAACTAACGGCGCCGCACCTTCGGCCGCGGCGGCGCCTGGCCCGCCATCTGCATCAGTTTCTGCTGGTCGGGCATCTTGCCGTTCACCATCGAGCGCATCATCACCCGCATCTGGTCGAACTGCTTGACCAGGGCGCGCACCTCCTGCACTTTCGTCCCCGAGCCGTCGGCGATCCGTTTGCGGCGCCGCCCCTTGATCAGGTGCGGGTCGGCGCGCTCGGCCGGGGTCATCGAGAGGATGATCGCCTCGGTGCGGTCGAGCTGGCGCTCGTCGATGTTCGCGTTCTTCAGCTGTTTCATCGCCCCCATGCCGGGGAGCATCCCGAGGATCCCGCTGAGCGGGCCCATTTTCCGGACCTGTCTCATCTGGGTGAGGAAGTCCTCCAGCGTGAACTGGTCCTTTTTGAGTTTCTCCTCGAATTCTTCGGCGGACTTCTCGTCGACCTGGCTTTCGGCTTTCTCGATCAGCGAGAGCACGTCGCCCATGCCGAGGATCCGCTGCGCCATGCGCTCCGGGTGGAACTTGTCGAAGTCCTCGATCTTCTCGCCGGTCGACGCGAACATGATCGGCTTGCCGGTGACCGCCTTGACCGAGAGCGCGGCGCCGCCGCGGGCGTCGCCGTCGAGCTTGGTCATCACCACGCCGTCGAACTCGGCCGCCTCGGCGAAGGACTCGGCGACCCCGACCGCGTCCTGGCCGGTCATCGCGTCGACCACCAGCAGCACGTCGTGGGGCTTCGTCTTCTGGCGGATCCTGGTGAGCTCCGCCATCAGGTCCTGGTCGATGTGGAGGCGGCCGGCGGTGTCGACGATCAGGAAGTCGCGGCGCTCCTCGCGGGCGCGATCGAGCGCCCAGGTGGCGATGTCCACCGGGTCGGCGTCGGTGCCTTTCTCGTAGACGTGGGCGCCCGCCCGCCGGCCCATCGTGATCAGCTGGTCGACGGCGGCGGGACGGTAGACGTCGCAGGCGGCGAGCGCCACGTCCTTGCGCTGCCTGCCGTAGTACTGGGCGAGCTTCGCGCAGGCGGTCGTCTTGCCCGAGCCCTGCAGGCCCGCCATCAGGATCACCGTGGGGCCGGAGGCGGCGAGCGCGAGCTCGGCGCCGGTGCCGCCCATCAGGTCGGCCAGCTCCTCGTCGACGATCTTCACCACCTGCTGGCCGGGGTCGAGGCTCTCCATCACCTCGGCGCCGAGGCAGCGCTCTTTCAGCGTCTTCGTGAACGCTTTGACGACTTTGAAGTTGACGTCGGCCTCAAGCAGCGCGAGGCGGATGTCGCGCATCGCCGAGTCGATGTCGGACTCGCCCAGCTTGCCCCGCGAGCGGACATCCGAGAGCGTCGACTGCAGGCGGTCGGAGAGCTGGTCGAACATCTATCCAGGCTACTCGGCAGAGCCCCCGCGGGGCTGAAGGATCGATCCCCCGGCGTCCCCGGCGAGTCGCCCGGTCCCGGCCCCGGCACCCGCGGCCCCGCCCCCGGTGGCGTTCGCAGTTAGCTCCGCTATGCGGAGCTAACTGCG
>DASZZB010000067.1:0-1584 GCA_035545115.1 Solirubrobacterales bacterium
CCGATCGAGGAAATCAAGACGGTGAGCTCCGAACTCGAGGACGCCCGCGTGAAGGTCGAACAGGCGCAGCGCGAGGGTGAGCTGCAGCAGGCCGCCGAACTCCAGTACGGGCTGATCCCGGAGCTGGAGTCGAAGGTGAAGGACGCCGAAGCGCGGCTGGCCGAGCTGCACGCGGGCGACGGCGGCACGATGCTCGCCGACGAGGTCACCGACGAAGACGTCGCCGAGGTCGTCGCCAAATGGACCGGCATCCCGGTCACGCGGCTGCTGGAGGGGGAAGTCGAGAAGCTGATCCACATGGAGGAACGCCTCCACGAACGGGTGATCGGCCAGCAGGAGGCGATCGAAGCGGTGTCGAACGCCCTGCGGCGCTCGCGCGCCGGGCTCTCGGATCCGAGCCGGCCGATCGGCAGCTTCCTCTTCCTCGGCCCGACCGGGGTCGGCAAGACCGAGCTGGCAAAGGCACTGGCCGAGTTCATGTTCGACTCCGAGCAGGCGATCGTCCGCCTCGACATGTCCGAGTACATGGAGAAGCACACGGTTGCGCGACTGATCGGCGCCCCGCCCGGCTACGTCGGCTACGAGGAGGGCGGCCAGCTGACCGAGGCGGTGCGCCGGCGCCCCTACGCGGTGGTGCTGCTCGACGAGATCGAGAAGGCCCACCCGGACGTCTTCAACACGCTGCTGCAGATCATGGACGACGGCCGGCTCACCGACGGCCAGGGCCGCACGGTCAGCTTCACCAACACGGTCCTGATCATGACCTCGAACGTCGGCTCCGAGCGGATCGTCGGCGACGTGGTCGACGAGGGGATCCGCGAGGCGATCGAAGAGGTGCTGGCGGCGACCTTCAAGCCGGAGTTCCTCAACCGGATCGACGACACGGTGATCTTCCACCGGCTCTCGAAGACCGACATCGGCCGCATCGTCGAGCTGCAGGTCGCGGGCCTGGTCGGGAGGGTCGCGGAGCGCGGCATCTCGGTCGAGCTGACGGACGATGCGCGGACGCTGCTCGGCAACCTCGGCTACGACCCGGTCTACGGCGCGCGACCGCTGAAGCGGGTGATCCAGAAGCAGCTGGTCGACAAGCTGGCGCTGAAGATCCTCGAGGGCGAGTTCGGCGAGGGCGACGCGGTCCGGGTCGACGCCGCCGACGGCGAGCTCACCTTCGAGCGCGCCGCCTCCCCAGTACTTTCGTAACCAGTACGTAAAAATGTGGAGCGGCTCGCCTGAGTCGCTCCGCATTCAATAAAACCGCCGGCTGTGCCGAAACAACCTTCACTGAAGTGTTCTTAGACTTGGGGATGGGATGCATTTGATTTACCTCGGGGACAAGGTGCGGGGCGCGGGCGAGGACGCGGTCTGGTTGCTGCGCGAACGCGTCGCCTGGCCGGTCGAGGACGCGATCGAGCCGGTCGAGCCCCGGGCGCTGATCGGTGTCTTCGGCGGCGGCGGGATCGCCGTGGCCGGCGTCGTCGCGGCGCTGTTGATCTCGAGCCCGGGCTCGGGCGCCGGCGGCGGGACCACCGCGGCGCCGGCGGGCGCCGGCCTGGCCCGCGCGACCGCGACCGCACCGGCGCCGCC
>DASZZB010000068.1:0-17585 GCA_035545115.1 Solirubrobacterales bacterium
AGCGCGGTTCGCGACCGGCCCGCTCGAGCAGTGAGATCTCGGTCCGGTGCAGCTCGGTCCGCTCGCCCAGCTCCTCCTGGGAGATGCCGACCTCGACGCGGCGGCGGCGCAGGTTGTGGGCGAGGCGCTCCTGGGGGGTCATGTTCAAATTTTCCGTGAAGGTCGATTTTTGTCTGACGGCGAGAGATCCAATCGTGCCGATGCGCAGACAACCGTTCCACAGACAAAAGGCTCCGCCTGCGCCGGATACCCCGTCGCGTTCGCTACCTTGATGAGCGGAGTTCGGAGAGGGTCGTCGGGATATTTGCGCGAATTGCGTTGAGCGAAGCTGACCCGTGTGTTATAGACGTACCAGCGATCATGCGGCGCCCGCGGAGCGCCGCGCACAATCAAGCCGCTTCGGCGGTGTCCAAGGAGGAAGTCTCGATGAGCGACGACACGCAGCATCTGGGGGGGCCTATCGGCCGGCGGACCAGTTCCTGCGCGACCGAACTCGTGTGTCGTGACTGCGGCTACCGCACCCCGCTGCTCGACTCGGCCTTCAAGTGCCCCGCCTGCGGCGAGGGCCTGGACATCGACTACGACTACGAGCGCGCCACCGCGGCGATCGCCGCGCGGGGGCTCGAGGGCCGTCCCTGGAACATCTGGCGCCTCGAGGAGCTGCTGCCGATCACATCGGCCGACGCCCAGGCGCGGGTCGGCCAGTTCGCCGGGCAGACGCCGCTGATCCACGCCCATCGGCTCGGCGCCGAGCTCGGCCTGCGCAACCTGTACCTGAAGGACGACTCGACCAACCGACCGTCGCTCTCCTACAAGGACCGCGTCGTCGGGATGGCGATCGCGCGCCTGCTCGAGCTGGGCAAGGACGAGGTCGGCTGCGTCTCGACCGGCAACGTCGGCACCGCGGTCGCCGCGCTCGCCGCCAAGGCCGGGGCCACCGCCTACGTCTTCTATCCCGGCAACATGGAGAAGGGGAAGGCGAAGGCCTGCCGCGCCCTCGGCGCCCAGGTCTGCCAGCTGGACGGCAACTACGACCAGGCCAACCGCGCCTGCCGTGAGCTCTCGCTGGCGAGCGGGATCGAGTTCGCCAACATCACCCTGCGCCCGTTCTACGCCGAGGGGGCGAAGACGATGGCCTATGAGGTCGTCGAGGGGCTCGGCTGGCGCTCGCCCGACCACTTCGTGATCCCGGCGGCGGGCGGCACGCTCTCCTCGCGCGTCCACAAGGGGTTGAACGAGCTGCAGGCGGTCGGGCTCGCCGAGACCGCGGCGACGAAGATCAACATCGCCCAGGCGGGTGGCTGCGATCCGATCGCCACCGCGATCCTCGAGGGCGGCGAGCTCGAGCCACAGACCCCGGACACGGTCGCCCACTCGCTGGCGATCGGCGCCCCGGGCGACGGCTCGTTGGTGGTCGACGCGGTCCGCGGCCGCGGCGGCTCGGCGGCGACCCCGACCGACCCGGAGATCTTCGAGGCGATCGACCTGCTCGGCGCCACCGAGGGCATCCTCACCGAGCCCGCCGGCGGCACCACGATCGCCTCCGTCGCCCAGCTCGCCCAACAGGGCAAGATCGGGGCGGACGAGACGGTGGTCGCGGTGATCAGCGGCAACGGCCTGAAGACGCTGCAGGACCACCCGGACAAGGCCTGGCCGGAAATGGTCGCCTGCAACCTCGAGGCGATGGGCGAGATGCTCGCCGACTTCCGCCGCACCGCCGCGACGGTCGGCTGACCGCGGGGACAGCCCGGCCATGACCGAGCCGCCGGCCGTAGACGGGGTCAGCCACCGCTGGGTGGAGGCGCGCGGCCTGCGCTTCCACCTGGCCGAGGCGGGGGAGGGCGACGACGTGGTCCTCTGCCTGCACGGCTGGCCGCAGCACTGGTACGAGTGGCGCCTCCTCCTGCCGCGGCTGGCGGCGGCGGGGCATCGCGCCGTGGCGATGGACCTGCGCGGCTTCGGCTGGAGCGAGGCGCCGCGCGACGGCTACGAGAAGGAGAACCTGGCGAGCGACGTGCTGGCGGTGCTCGACGCGCTCGGCCTCGACCAGGTGAAGCTGGTCGGCCACGACTGGGGCGGCTGGATCGGCTATCTGCTCTGCCTGCGGGCGCCGGAGCGATTCCGCCGCTACCTGGCGCTGAACATCCTCACGCCGTGGCTGAGCCGCCGCATGGTGATGCCGGAAGCCTGGCGCTTCGCCTACCAGCTGATGGTCGCGGCCCCGGGACTCGGCTACCGCCTGCACACGAGCGGCACCTTCGTGCCGCGCGTCCTGCGCGGCGCCTCGGTGGTCCACGACCACCTCGACCAGACCACGCTGCGGGCCTTCGCCGACAACCTCGCCGAGCCGGACCGCGCCCGCGCCGGCGTCCAGATGTACCGGGTGTTCCAGCTGCGTGAGCAGCCCGCGATCATCCGCGGCCGCTATGCGGACGCCCACCTCACCGTGCCCACCCTGCACGTCCACGGCACCGAGGACGCCGCCCTGCGCCCGAAGATGCTGGCGGGCTGGCAGCGCCACGCCGACGACATGCAGGTCGAGCTGGTCCCCGGCTGCGGTCACTTCATCGCCGACGAGATGCCGGAGCTGGTGGCCGAGCGGGCGCTGACGTTCTTCAGCGGTCGTTGACCTTGTGCCATCCGGCCAGCGTCCGCTTCGGCGTCTTCGCCGTCCGCTTGCTCCAGCCCGGTTCGCCGTCGGCGGCCCAGTAGCGCATCCTCCATGGCTTGTCGGGATCTACGTACCAGCCCGGCGGCCGGTCCTCCTCTGCGTAGCTGTCGGGATCGAGCGGGTGGCCGGTGGGCTCGACGGCGCGGTGGGAGGGGGCATCGGACAAGAGCGGTGGAGGCATATGGGACCGCCGGGATGGTTCGGTCCGGAGTCGGGTCGAGAGGTCGAAGTAGAGGAGCGCGGTGGCGAGGGCGGTGAAGGACCGGATCAGGACGTTCAGCGCCGTGCCGGCGACGAACGATCCCGCGGTCGTGGTGGTGTGGCCGAAGACGTGTCCGAGCAGCAGGTTCGGAATGAAGCCGACCAGGCCCGCGATGACCAAGACCCAGAAGACGTGCCAGTAGCGGTCATGGCTCAGCTCGGTGCTGCGTCGGAGGGCATCGGTCCAGCTCTCGTCTTCCAGGGCCGCCGCCTGGGCCACCACCGACCAGCGCAGCATCAGCATGATGCCGGGGACGATCAGGGCGATGAGCCCGGCGAATATCCCAAGCCAACTGATGATCGCGGCGGCGGAGACGACCGGAAGCGTGACCACGCCGCGCCGGGCGACCGACGCCAAAGCGGGCCGCTGTCCGGCGCGGACGTCGTCGACCGCATGGACATGAAGTGCCGAGACCAGCGGCGTGACCAGGAAGCTGTCGGTGGCGATCAGGAGCCAGCTGACGCCGAAGTTGACCCGAGCATGAGTGAACGGCCCCACACCCGTCGCGAGCAGGACGATCACCTCGTAGGGCACGACGACGGCGGCGGCCAGGACCAACCACAGCCACGGGAAGCGCCGGTAGAGCGCAAACGTGGCGAGGATCAACCGCGGGGCCGAGCGCGGGCATTCGATCTCGTTCATGGCCTGGCCGTCGATTGGTGGACGATATTCGCCCGGGCGGTCACGGATACCTATGGGTCTCCTTAGACTCGGCGCCATGCGGGCGCTGGTCCAGCGGTGCAGCCAGGCGGCGGTCGACGTCGAGGGGACGCGGGTGGCGCAGATCGGGGCGGGGATGGTGGTGCTGCTCGGGGTCGGCGTCGGCGACGGCGAGGCGGAGTGCGACCGGCTCGCCGAGAAGGTGCGGGCGCTGCGGATCTTCGACGACGCCGCGGGGCGGATGAACGAGCGGCTCGGGCCGGGGCGGGAGATCCTCTGCGTCAGTCAGTTCACCCTCTACGGGGACACCCGGAAGGGGACGCGGCCGAGCTACGTGAAGGCGGCGCGGCCCGAGGTCGCCGAGCCGCTCTACGACCGCTTCTGCGAGCGGACCGGGGCGAAGAAGGGCGTCTTCGGTGCCTGCATGGGGGTGGCGTTGATCAACGACGGGCCGGTCACGGTGATGGTCGAGGTGGAGCCTTGAGCAGGCCCGGCCAGGGCGTGGTCGAGGTCCGTCCGGGTAGCCGGGTCGCCTGGCGCGCCGTCGGCGACGGCCCTCCGCTGCTGCTGTTGAACGGCTACGCCGCCACCGGCGCCGACTGGGACCCGGCCTTCCTCGGCCTGCTCGCCGGCCGCCACCGGGTCATCTGCCCGGACAACGCGGGCCTCGGCGACTCGGTCCTCGCGGACGACCAGGAGGTCGGTGGGGTGGCGGGGATGACCGCGGACGCGATCGCCCTGCTCGACGCGCTCGGGATCGAGCGGGCGGCGGTGGTCGGTTGGTCGATGGGCGGCTTCGTCGCCCAGTCGCTGCTGCGCGCCGCTCCCGACCGGGTCGCCGCGCTGGGGCTGATCTCGACCGACACCGGCGGCCCCGACTGCGTCGACGCCGATCCCGCCGTCGGGCGGCGGCTGATCGACCACTCCGGGTCGCCCCGCGAGCAGGCGACGCGACTGCTCTCACTGCTCTTCCCGCCGGACCTCGCCGCCGAAGCCGACGAGCGCTTCGGCGAGATCGTCGCCGCCGCCCGCGCGGTGCTCCCCGAGCGGATCCTCTTCATGCAGGAGGAAGTCCTCGCCGCCTGGCACGAGCGCCCGGACTCCCTGCCGGTCGCCGCGCCGGGAGTCCCGACTGCGGTCGTCCACGGCGGCCGGGACACCGTCATCCCTGCGGCGAATGCCGAGGTGCTGGCCCGCTTCCATCCCGGCGCAAAGGTCGATCTGCGCGCCGCCTGCGCACACGCGCCGATGGCGCAGGAGCCGACGGCGGTCGCCGAGGCGATCCTCGCGGCGACCGGGCTCTAGCTCGGATCAGGTCTGGCCCGGAGCGAGCGTCCAGCCGGCGACGAGCACGAGGATCCCGATCGCGGCGATACCGGCCCCGACCTGCTGCAGGATCCCGGCGATCCGCGGCGGCGCGACCGGCTCGACCTCCTCGCCGCGCCGCTCGCGCACATAGCGCTCGTCCCGGTGCTCCTCCTCGAGGCGCCGCTTGATCAGCGTCCCGGCGAGCGCCACGACGATCCCGATCACCAAGATGACCGTCCCCAGCGCGTAGAAGCCCTGTGAGGAGTCGACCGTTTCGGGGATCACGCGGGCGACTCTAGTCGCCACGACGACGCCGGGAGAGGGAGGTCCCCCTCACCCCGCCCGTCGGTAGCGGATGTGGGTGGCGAGCGGAGAGTGGAGCGCCTCGACCGGCTCGAAGCCGAAGGACTCGACTCCGTCGAACAGCCGCTCGCCGGACCCGAGCAGGACGGGGACCAGGTCGAGCGTGAGCTCGTCGATCACCCCGGCGGCGAGCGCCTGACGGACGGTCGAGGCGCCGCCCGCGATGTCGACGCCATCCTCGCCGGCCGTCTCGCGCGCCTGCGCGTAGGCGGCCTCGAAGCCCTCGGTGACGAAGTGGAAGCTCGTGCCACCCTCCATCTCGAGCGGCTCGCGGGTGTGGTGGGTGAGCACGAATACCGGCGCATGGTAGGGCGGCTCGGGGCCCCACCATCCATCCCAGTCCTCATCCCACTCGCCGCGGATCGGCCCGAACATGTTGCGGCCCATGACGTAGGCCCCGCGCGGTCGCATGAGCCGCCCCTCCGCCGTCGCGTCGGCGTCGTTCGCGCGCTGGTCGCCGAGGTGCCAGCCGTGGACCTCCCTGCCGCGCTTCCCCAGCGGACTGTCCCGGCTCTGCTCCGGCCCGGCGACGAAGCCGTCGAGCGAGACCGACATGTGGCAGGTGGTGTCCGGCATCAGGTCCTCGAAGTGCTGGCCGCCGGACATCCTCCCAGATGCCCTTCCTTAGACCGAACAACTATCTTTGCGGCAATGGACGGGAATGAGCTGAAAAGCACGGGGGGCGAGGACGAGTCGCCGAAGCGGCGTCGAGGCCGATGGATCTGCGCCGGGGCGGTGGCCGTCGCGGTCATCGCGATCGTCGCCATCGTCGTGGCGTCAGGCGGCGGCGGCGGACCGCTCAACGCGATCGCGAAGGCCGCCGAAGTCACGCAGCGCGAGCCGGGTGGACACGCGACGATCGACTTGACCACCGAGCTGTCGACCACGCCGGAAGGGTTGACCGAGAGCGGATCGATGATCTTCGACGAGAGCGGACGGGCTGAAGGGACGCTCACCGTCCGGGGCCACAAGACGGGCCGCGAAGAGACGGTCACGGCCATCGGCGACGGCACCACCAGCTACATCAGCTCCGATTCCTTTGACTCGATCCCGGGAGGGAAGAGGTGGGTCGAGGTGGAATTCGCCTCCACCGCGGGCGAGGCGGGGGCGTCGGCGGCGAACGGCCCGAGGGAAGGCCTGAAGGTCCTCGAAGGCGTCGAAGACGCGGAAAAGCTCGGCCAAGAAGACATCGACGGAGTGCCCACCACCCACTATCGAGGCACTCTTCCTCATCCCGAAGAAGTCTTCGGAGTCAAGGTCGACCTCTCCGACCTGCATGTCGACGTCTGGATCGACGGCCAGGAACGCGTGCGGCGGATACAGGTGTCCGTCAAGAGCGCCGTGAGCGGAGTCGAAGGCTCGGCCGCCACCACCGAGATGACCATCGACTACGTCAGCTTCGGGCGCGTGCCGAAGATCGAACTGCCGCCCGCGGACGAAGTCTTCAATGCGACCAGCGAAGTCGAATCGAATTTGCAGTCAGCGGCGAAAGGCAACTGAGCCGGCGAGTTCGGCTCTGGGAGCCGGATGTGTAGTGCCGGAGGAGGGACTCGAACCCCCGACACGCGGATTATGATTCCGCTGCTCTGACCAGCTGAGCTACTCCGGCGGGGGAGGGCATGGTAGCGGTGCGATGCTGGGAGGATGCCGCGCCGGTCAGGAGGGGTGAAGCCGCTGGGATTCGCGGCGCTGCGGCCGGTGCTGGTCGGGACGCTGCTGGTCGTCGACGCGCTGGTGGTGGCGGCGCTGGGGATCGGGCGGCACAAAGGCTGGCTGCCGCCGTTCATCGGGTTCGGGATCGTGCTGGTAGGGCTGATCTGGTTCATGGGCTGGTCGGTTCGCCATCGTCACGACGACGACCCCGGGAGCTAGTCTGGGCCGATGCCGGGGGCAGATCTCGACAGCGCCGTGCGGACCGTGGTGCGGCGGTGCATGGGAATCGAGGCGGGCGAGCAGGTGCTCGTCGTCTGCAATCCGGTCACCGAAGAGATCGGGGCGCTGATGCGGATCGAGGCGCAGGGAGACGGCGCCGACGCGACGCTGGCGGTGATCTCGGAGCGCGAGACCCACGCGGCCGAGCCGCCGCGCCCGGTCGCCGCCGCGATGGCCGCGGCCGACGTGGTGCTGGCGCCGACGATCCAGTCTCTGTCGCACACCGCGGCGCGCAAGACGGCGAGCGACGCGGGGGTGCGGATCGCGACTCTGCCCGGCGTCACCGAGGAGATGCTGGCGCGGCTGATGAACGGCGACCTCGAGGAGATGCGGCGGCGCGGCTGGGCGATCGTCAGCGCGCTGAACGGCGGCTCCGAGGTGCGGATCACCTGCGGCCACGGCTCGGACCTGCGCTTCTCGATCGCGGGGCGCGAGGGGATCGTCGACGCGGGCGAACTCTCCGCCAAGGGCGCCTTCGGCAACCTGCCGTGCGGCGAGGGGTTCATCGCGCCGGTCGAAGGGAGCGCCGAGGGGACGCTGGTGGTGGACGGCTCGATCGCCGCGGTCGGCCTGGTCTCCTCACCCGCCCGCCTCACCGTCGAGGGCGGTCATCTGACCGGCGCGAGCGGCGACGAGGGAGCCAAGCTGATGGAGCTGCTGACCCCGCACGGCCCCGACGGCACCAACGTCGCCGAGCTCGGCATCGGCACCAACGAGGAGGCGATCCTGACCGGCAACATCCTCGAGGACGAGAAGATCTTCGGCACCGCGCACGTCGCCTTCGGCGCCTCGGCGGGGATCGGCGGCACCGTCCAGGTGCCGGTGCATCTCGACGTGGTGCTGAGGGAACCGACCGTCGAGATCGACGGCGAGGCGATCCTCGGCGGCGGCGAGCTGTTGATCTGAGCCCGATGCCGACCCTGCTCGCCGTCCCCAACGTCTCGGTGGCCGGCGACGGGGAGGTGCTGGGTCGGCTGGGCGAGGCGTTCGGGCGGGCGGCCCGGATCCTCGACGTCCACACCGACGCCGACCACGGCCGCAGCGTGTTCACGCTGGCGGGGGAGCCGGGTGGGCTCGCCGAGTCGCTTCTGGCCGGCGCCGCCGAGGCGGTCGAGGCGATCGACATGTCGTCCTATGCGGGCGCCCACCCGGCGATCGGGGCGCTCGACGTCTGCCCGTTCGTCTGGCTGCGCGACGAGGATCGCGCCGCCGCCCGCACCGAGGCGGTCGCGGTCGCGGGGCAGATCGGCGGCATCGGCGTGCCGGTCTTCCTCTACGGCGAGCTGGCCCGTCGGCCCGGCCGCGCCGAGCGCGCCTACTTCCGGGCCGGCGGCCTCGCCGAGCTGTGGCTGCGGATGGACGCGGGAGAGCTGCGCCCCGACTTCGGCCCGCCGCAGCCGCACCCGCACGCCGGCGCCACCCTCGTCACCGCCCGTCCGCCGCTCGCCGCCTTCAACGTCGAGTTGGAGGGCGCCGACCTCGAGGCCGCCCGCGCCGTCGCCGCGGCCCTGCGCGAGGCGGGGGGAGGGTTGCCCGGGGTGCGGGCGATCGGCCTCGTGCTGTCGAGCGGGCGCGCCCAGGTCTCGACCAACGTCCACGATCCGTCGGCTACGCCGCTCGGCACGGTGGTCGAGGAGGTGCGACGGCTGGCGGCGCCGCTCGACGCCCGCCCGGTCGAGGCGGAGCTGGTCGGGCTGATCCCGGCGGCGGCGCTGGTCGACTACCCCGCCGACGTGCCGATCCGCGGCTTCGACCCCGAGCGACACGTGATCGAGCGGCGACTGCTGAGTTGACCCACACCCCGGCGGGGTCAACTCAGCACTCGTCCAGGAACGACTAGATTCACCTCATGGCGCAGCCGAAGAACAAACGCCGCCGCAAGCGCCGCGGCACCCAGGGCGGCAGGATCGACACGAAGGGCCGCCGGGCACGCCCGCGCACCCGCGAGGAAGCCCGGCAGCGCGCCCGCTCCGGCGGCGGCCGCACGACGACGAAGAAAAAGGACCTGCCACCGACCTGGAAAGGCGCCGCCCTGCGCGGCCTCGCCGCGGCGGCGATCTTCGTGGTGATCCTGCTGGCGCTGTTCAGACGGCCGCTCGGCGTCTCACTCGCCTTCGGCGCCTTCATGCTCGCCTTCTACATCCCGACCGGGTACTACATCGACATGGCCATGTGGCGCAAACGCGAGCGCCAACGGATCCGCGACCGCGAAGGGACCTGACGGGTGGCGCTCGACGTCGAGATGCTGACCGTCGGCCAGATCGCCGAGAACACCTTCCTGGTCCGGCCCGAGGGCGGCGAGCGGCTGCTGGTCGTCGACCCCGGCGACGAGGCGGAGCGGATCCTCGCCGCGATCGAAGGGACCGGGGCGGAGGTCGAGGCGATCCTCCTCACCCACACCCACTTCGACCACATCGGCGCCGTCGCGCCAGTCGCCCGCGCCACCGGCGCCCCGGTCTACGTCCCCGAGATCGAGAAGCCGGTGCTCGCCGACATCATGGCCTACGTCCCCTGGGAGGGATTCGGCCCATATGAGAGCCACGACGCCGAGGCAACCGTGTCCGGCGGCGAGGTGCTGGAGCTGGCCGGACTGACTCTCGACGTCATCTTCACCCCCGGCCACAGCCCCGGCCACGTCACCTACTCGGTCCGCGGCGAGGACGCGATCTTCTCCGGCGACGTCCTCTTCCAGGGCTCGGTCGGCCGCGTCGACCTGCCCGGCGGCGACTGGGCGACCCTGGCCGACTCGATCGACCGGCTGCTCGGCTCGCACCCCGACGACACCGTCGTCCATCCCGGTCACATGGGGTTGACCACGCTCGGCGCCGAGCGGGCGACCAATCCCTTCCTCCAGGCCTCGGCCCGCTGAGCGCCGCAGGCGCGCCGCCGAGCTAAGGTCGCCACCGAGATGGCAAGCAGATTCCAGGCACCGCGCGGGACCTTCGACGTGCTGCCGGGCGGGGCCCGCGCGCGGGCGCGGCTGCAGGCCGTCGCGAGCGAGATCTTCCGGCGGGCCGGCTACGAGGCGATCCAGACGCCGACCTTCGAGGACACCGACCTGTTCGAACGCGGAGTCGGCAGATCGACCGACATCGTCCGCAAGGAGATGTTCACCTTCGAGGACAAGGGGGAGCGCAGCCTCACCCTGCGGCCGGAGGGGACGGCGCCGATCTGCCGCGCCTACCTCGAGCACGGCATGCACAAACACGCGCAGCCGGTGAAGCTCTCCTACGTCGGGCCGTTCTTCCGCCACGAGCGCCCCCAGGCGGGTCGCTATCGCCAGTTCCACCAGCTCGGGCTGGAGGCGATCGGGACCGCCTCGCCGCTCGCCGACGCCGAGGTGATCATGCTGCTCTCCGACCTGCTCGGGGAGCTCGGCGTGCCGGGTGTGGGACTGCGGCTGGGCAGCCTCGGCTCGCTCGGGGCGCGCAGCGCCTACCTGGAGGAGCTGAAGGCGCACCTGCACCGCAACGAGGGCGACCTGACCACCGACGTGCGCGAGCGGATCGACCTCAACCCGCTGCGCGCCTTCGACTCCGACGACGAGGGGGTGCGGGGGGTGATGGCGGGCGCGCCGACGATCCTCGAGGCGCTCTCCGACGAGGACGCCGAGCACTTCGCCGAGGTGCGGGCGCTGCTCGACGCGGCCGGGATCGCCTACGAGATCGACCCGACGCTGGTGCGCGGCATCGACTACTACACGCGGACGATCTTCTCCTTCGTCTGCGAGGCGCTCGGGGCCCAGTCGGAGATCGGCGGCGGCGGGCGCTACGACGGGCTGATCGAGCAGCTCGGCGGCCCGGCGACGCCGGCGGTCGGCTGGGCGGCGGGGATCGAGCGGATCCTGCTGGCGCTCGACGAGGAGGAGCCGGGGACCGGGCGCGACGCCTTCGTCGCGATCGCCGACCCGGAGCAGCGCGGCCGCGCGATGGCGCTGGTCACCGAACTGCGCCACGCCGGGCTCGCGGCCGAGATGGACCTCGCCGGGCGGGGGCTGAAGGGACAGCTCAAACATGCCGACCGGATCGGCGCGGCGCGGGTGCTGATCCTCGAGGCCGACGGCTCGGCGCAGCTGCGCGACATGGCGAGCGGCGAGCAGCGCGCCGCCGACACCGGCAATCTTCTCGGTGAGATGACCGGGGGGGAAGCGTGAGCGGCGCGGACGAGATCCTCTACGGCGACTACTCCCGCGCCTGGCCGATCGCCATGCGGAAAAATCGCTACCGGGACACCTGGTGCCACGAGACCCCGTCGAAGATCGACCAGGAAGTCCGGCTCTCGGGCTGGGTGAACCGCCGCCGCGACCACGGTGGGCTGATCTTCATCGACCTGCGCGACCGCACCGGCATCGTCCAGCTCGTCTTCCACCCGGATCGCTCCGGCGAGGCGTTCGAGCTCGCCCACAGGCTGCGCTCGGAGGACGTCCTCAGCGTCGCCGGCGACGTGGTGCGGCGCGACGAGGAGACGATCAACGCGGATCTGCCGACCGGCGCGGTCGAGGTCGCCGTGACCAGCGCCGTGCTGCTCGCCGCATCGGAGACGCCGCCCTTCCAGATCGAGGGCTATGCCGACGACGTCGGCGAGGACACGCGGCTGCGGTACCGCTACCTCGATCTGCGCCGCGCCCCGATGCAGAAGGCGCTCCTGCTCCGCCACGGGGTGACGACGGCGATGCGCGAGTTCCTCGGCGGCGAGGGCTTCGTCGACGTCGAGACGCCGGTGCTGACCCGCTCGACCCCGGAGGGCGCCCGCGACTTCCTCGTCCCCAGCCGCCAGCAGCAGGGCTCCTTCTACGCGCTGCCGCAGTCGCCGCAGCTCTTCAAGCAGCTGTTGATGGTGAGCGGGTTCGAGCGCTACTTCCAGATCGCCCGCTGCTTCCGCGACGAGGCGACGCGGGCCGACCGCCAGGCCGAGTTCACCCAGCTCGACGTCGAGATGTCCTTCGTCGAGGTCGACGACGTGATCGCGCTGAACGAACGGCTGCTCGCCCACGTCTTCGCGGCGGTCGGTGGGCCGGAGATCGCGACGCCGATGCAGCGGATGCCCTACGCCGAGGCGATCGACCGCTTCGGCACCGACCGGCCGGACCTCCGCTTCGGGCTCGAGCTGGTCGACCTCGGCGACGCGCTCCGGGGGACCGAGTTCAAGGTCTTCCGGTCGGTGCTCGAGGCGGGTGGTTCGATCCGCGGCATCAACGCGGGCCGGCGCGAGGTGCCGCGCTCGGAGCTCGACGGCTTCATCTCCCGCGCCCAGGAGCTGGGCGCGAAAGGCCTGGTCTGGGCGTTCCGCGAGGGCGGCGGCTGGCGCTCGCCGACCGCCAAGTTCCTCGCCGACGCCGAGCTCGCCGAGCTGAACCGCCTGCTCGGGGCGCAGGAGGGCGATCTGCTGCTGCTGGTCGCCGACAAGCGGCCGGTCGTCGACGCGGTGCTGGGACAGATGCGGCTCGACCTCGGCGAGCGCTTCGGGCTGATCGACGAGTCGGAGGATCGCCTCGTCTGGATCGTCGACTTTCCGCTCCTTACCTATGACGAGGTGGAGAAGCGCTGGGACGCGATGCACCATCCCTTCACCGCGCCCGCCGGCGACTTCGACCCGGACGACCCGGGCGGCGCGCTCTCGCAGGCCTACGACGTGGTCTGGAACGGGCAGGAGCTGGGCGGCGGCTCGATCCGTATCCACAGCGCCGCGGTCCAGCAGCAGGTCTTCACCGCGCTCGGGATCGACGCGGAGACCGCCGAGGCGCGCTTCGGCTTCCTGCTCGAGGCGCTTCGCTACGGGGCGCCGCCGCACGGCGGCATCGCCTACGGGATCGACCGCTTCGTCCAGCGCCTGGCGGGCGCCGAGACGATCCGCGACGTGATCGCCTTCCCCAAGACCGCCTCCGGCTTCGACCTCCTGACCGGCGCACCGGCACCGGTCGACGAGCCGCAGCTGCGCGAGCTCGGCGTCGCCATCCACCGGCGAGGAAAAGCCGGGCACTGAGTGGCGCTGCGGGACTGGATCCCCCGCAGGTGGCGCTCCGGGCCGGGGCCGGGGCAGACGCCGGTCCACGTCGACGACCCCCGCTTCGACCGCTGGGAGGTGGTGCGCGATTTCGGCGACGTCCGCACGGCGCGCGCCTGGCACCAGGCGCTGGTCGAGGCCGGCATCGAGGCGGCCCTCACCGCCGACTGGCCGCTCGACCGCTTCGGCCACGGCGAAATCTCCCTATGCGTACCCGCCGACCGCTGGAGCGAGGCGGAGATGCACCTCTCCAACCTCGATGTCCCCGACTACTGAGGGTGTTCCGCAGCGGTGGGCCGGTGCTACGGTGTCCGCAAGCTCGAGCCCGTGCGAGAGCCGTCTCACCGTTTGACCCAACACAAACGGCGCGGGAGCCGATTTCTCGCGACCCCTTGGGGTAGCGAGTAGGCACCCACCTTCTGATGAAGGGATCAAAGCCAGAGGCGGTACCGGCGGGCTGGAGCTCCTTCTAAGGGCTCCGTGTGACTGAAAAGGCACGAATCCCGTGCCACAGGCGCGCAATCCCGGTGCACCATCGGTCGGGTGCAAGACGCTCGCTACCTTTCCGTTCCCCAGCAACCGAAACGTAGCGCGGAGGTCCTTGACCGAAAGGTCGCGGGCCTGGCGGGACGACAGCACGGCGTGGTGGGGCGATGGCAGCTACGCGGACTGGGCCTGACCGAAGAGATGATCAGAACCCGAGTCACGCACGGCGGGCTTCACCGGCTGCACCGAGGGGTCTATGCCGTGGGACATCGAGCGATCACGGTCGAGGCGCGCTGGATGGCGGCGGCGCTCGCCTACGGGCCGGGGGCCGTGCTCAGCCACCGTTCCGCCGGCCAGCTTTGGGGCCTATATCCCCGCAGCCGCATCGAACCCGAAGTGACGTGCCCGGGCTCGAAGCGGATCAAGCGTGGCATCGTCGTCCACCGTGCCTCCTTGCCGGGCGACGAGATCGTGCGGGTGCGGGGGATACCGGTGACCTCGGTGCCGCGGACGATGTTCGACCTGGCCGGGATGCTCCGCGACCGTGAAGTCGAGCGGGCCTGGAACGAGATGGAGGTGCGGGGATACACGGACCGCCTCTCGGTGCCCGACCTGCTGGAGCGCTATCCGGGACGCAAGGGCTCCGTGCTGCTCGCGCGGTTGGCAGACCGCAAGACGCTGCCGGTGGGGATCACCCGCAACGACTTCGAGGAGGCGTTCCTGGCCCTGATCGACCGCCACGGCCTGCCGCGCCCGCGGATGAACGTCCATGTCGCGCTTCGCGGCCGCTTCTATGAGATCGACTGCCTCTGGGAGGATCGCAAGGTCGCGATCGAGCTCGACGGGGGAGCGGCGCACGGCACCACCCGGGCCTTCCACAAGAATCGCGAACGGGACCGGATCCTGACCGCGGAGGGCTACACCGCCGTCCGCATCACCTGGGATCACGTCCACCTCACCCCATCCGAGGTCGCCGACGACCTGCGTCGCATCCTCACGCCGTACCCTTCAACGGATGGATCGGGAGCTCTTCGACCACTTCCTCCGCGATGACTCGCGCCGCGGCCTGGCGCCCGAGGACGCCTTCACCGGCGCCGCCGGCGGCGCCGCCTGCGGTGACCTCTCGCGCCTCTCCCTGACCGTCGCCGACGGCCGCATCGCCGCCGTCACCTTCGACACCGAGGGTTGCGGCGCCACCCGCGCCGCGACCGCCGCACTCGCCGAGACGATCGAAGGGGCGACCGTCCTCGAGGCCGCCTCCCTGTCGATCGACGACGCCGAAGGACTGCTGGGCGGTCTTGCGGCCGCGAAGCGCCACGCCACCCAGCTCGCGACCGATGCGCTGCATCGCGCCCTGAGCGCCGCGGCGGCGTCGGACCTCGCACTCGATCCATCGACTGCGCTTGATGTGGGGCCGGACTCGCCCACCTTGATTGCCAGTGAAGGTGGGCGAGTCCGGTCCCACGAGCGCGTCGCCGTGGCAATCAGCGGCGGAGTCGACAGTGCTGTCGCGGCCCTCCTCGAACGTGAGCGCGGTGCGGAGGTAGTGGCCATAACCGTGAAGCTCTGGGCCGATCCCGAGACGGATGGAACCAAGGCCTGCTGCTCTCCCGAGGCGGTTCTGGGAGCGCGGGCGGTGGCCCACTCGCTCGGCATCCCGCACTTCACGCTCGACCTCGAGGCCGACTTCCGCCGGCGAGTGGTCGGGCGTTGGGTCGAGGGCCACGCCGCGGGCCAGACCCCGAACCCCTGCATCCTCTGCAACGGCGAAGTGAGGCTCGCGGCGATGCTCGACCTCGCGCGGCGGCTCGGCGCGACGCGGCTCGTCACCGGCCACTACGCGCGCATCGTCGAGGACGCCGAGGGGCCGCTGCTCGCCGCCGGCGCCGACGCCGCCAAGGACCAGAGCTACATGCTCGCGGCGCTGCCGCCGGACCTGATCTCCCGCCTCTCCTTCCCACTCACCGAGATGACCAAGGACGAGGTCCGCGCCGTCGCCGCCCGCCACGGCCTCGCGGTCGCCAAGAAGCCCGAGTCCCAGGACCTCTGCTTCCTCGCCGGCCAGGGCAAGCGCGGCTTCCTGCGCCGCCACGGCAACCTGGTCGACCGCGAGGGCGCGGTGGTGGACCGCGCCGGGCGCGTGCTCGGCCGCCACCGCGGCCACCACAACTTCACCGTCGGCCAGCGGCGCGGGATCGGCGTCTCGCTGAACGAGCCGGGCTACGTGATCGCCACCGACGCCGCCGCCAACACGGTCACGGTCGGTTCCCGCGCGGAGCTCGAGGCGCGCCGCATCCGCGTCCGCGACGCGGTGCTCCACCGCGACGGCGCCCGGGTTGACAACGTCCGCCTCCGCTACCACTCGGCGACCCTGCCCGCCAGCCTCGGCGCCGCCGCGCCGGGGCGCCACGACGCCCTCGAGCTCGAGCTGGCCGAACCCTTCGATGCCGCGGCGCCGGGACAGACCGCGGTGCTGATGGACGGCGAGACGATCGTCGGCCACGGCACGATCGCCGCCGCGGCCTGAGCCACCCACACGAACTGTCAGCAGACCGTAGGCTCTCCCTCATGAAGGCCCAACAAATCCGCGACACCTACCTCTCTTTCTTCGCGGAGCGGGGACACAAGATCGTCCCCTCGGCCTCGCTCGTGCCCTCGGTGCACGACCCGACGGTGCTGCTCACCACCGCCGGCATGCAGCCCTTCAAGCCCTACTTCCTCGGCCGCGAGACGCCGCCCGCGCCGCGCCTCGCCGACGTGCAGAAATGCTTCCGCACCACCGACATCGAGGAGGTGGGAAACACCGCCCGCCACATGACCTTCTTCGAGATGCTCGGCAACTGGAGCTTCGGCGACTACTTCAAGGCCGAGTCGATCCCCTGGGGCTGGCAGCTGGCCACCGAGGGCTTCGGCATGGATCCGGAGAAGATCTGGGTGACGGTCTTCGGCGGCGACGAGGAGCTCGGCCTCGGTCCCGACAGCGAGGCGATCGCGATCTGGGAAGCGACCGGCGTCCCCGCCGAGCGGATCGTCCGGCTCGGCCGCGAGGACAACTTCTGGCAGGGTGGCCCGACCGGCCCCTGCGGCCCGTGCTCGGAGCTCTACCTCGATCGTGGCCGGGGCTTCGGCGGCGCCGACGACCGGCCCGGCGACGACACCGAGCGCTTCCTCGAGTTCTGGAACCACGTCTTCATGTCCTACGACCTGGCCGAGGACGGGACGCTCACCGAGCTGCCGATGAAGAACATCGACACCGGGATGGGACTCGACCGGATGGCGGCGATCCTCCAGGATGTCCCCTCGGTCTTCGAGACCGACCACGTCCGGCCGCTGATCGACCTCGCCGAGGAGCTCTCCGGCCGCCGCTACGGCTCCGACGACGCGATCACCCGGGCGATGCGGATCGTCGCCGACCACTCGCGCGGCGCCGCCTTCCTGATCGCCGACGGCGTCGTCCCCTCCAACGAGGACCGCGGCTACATCCTGCGCCGGATCATGCGGCGGGCGATCCAGCAGGGCCGCACGCTCGGGCTCGAGGCTCCCTGGCTGGGCCGCTTCGCCGCGCGCACGATCGAGCTGATGGGCGACGTCTACCCGGAGCTGGGCGCCGAGCGCGCGACGATCGCCCGCTGGGTGAACGACGAGGAGGAGAGCTTCGGGCGCACGCTGGAGCGGGGCTCGGAGATGCTCGAGCGGCTGATCGTCGAGGCACGCGAGGCCGAGACCTCATGGATCAACGCCGCGGACGCCTTCAAGCTGCACGACACCTACGGCTTCCCCTACGACCTGACCAAGGAGCTGCTCGCCGAGCAAGGGCTGGCGGTCGACGACGACGGCTTCGCCGAGCTGATGGAGGAGCAGCGGACGCGCGCCCGCAGCGGCGCCGCCACCGCGCACGGC
>DASZZB010000069.1:0-21595 GCA_035545115.1 Solirubrobacterales bacterium
CGCAGTTAGCTCCGCATAGCGGAGCTAACTGCGAACGCCACCGGGGGCGGCCGCTCGTGGGAGCGATGATCTAGGTTTCGCGGCCATGGCGGTCGAGATCAGCACCGTGAAGGGGCGTCGGGAGGTAGGTGAGTTCATCGACCTGCCCTTCCGTCTTCACGCCGGGACGCCCTGGGTGACGCCACTCAAACTGGAGCGCCGCATCTTCCTCAACCGGAAGCTGAACGCCTACTTCAAGCACGGCGAGGCGGAGTACTTCCTGGCCCGGCGCGGCGGCCGCGTGGTCGGTCGGATCACCGCCCAGATCGACTTCGCCTACAACCGGTTCCACGACACCCGGACCGGGATGTTCGGCTTCCTCGAGTTCGAGGACGACCCGGAGATCCTCGGCGCCCTGCTGGCGACCGCGGAAGCGTGGCTGCGGGCTCGGGGCTGCGACCAGATGCTCGGCCCGATGGACTTCAACCTCAACGAGGAGGGCGGGATCCTGATCGAGGGCTTCGAGCTCGAACCGCTGATCCGCCAGAACTGGCACCCGCCTTACTACCAGCGCCGCTGCGAGGAGGCGGGCCTGGCGAAGGCGATGGACCTGCTCTCCTGGGACCTCTCGATCGACGACCGCTCGGAGATGAAGCCGATCATCGAGAAGCTCGCCCGGCGCTGCCGCGAGAAGCACGGCATCGAGGTGCGCAAAATGACCCGCCGCGGCCTGCGCAAGGACCTCGACAAGTTCGCCGAGGTCTACAACTCGGCCTGGTCGGAGAACTGGGGCTTCGTCCCCTACTCGAAGGAGGACCTCGACGCCTACGCGCTCGACCTCCAGCTGGTCTTCGCGCCGGAATGGTTCATGGTCGCCGAAAAGGACGGCGAGACCGTCGCGATGGCGATCACCGTGATGGACGCCAACCAGATGCAGAAACGGATGAACGGCAAGCTCTTCCCGACCGGCTGGTGGGACTTCCTGATGCGCAACCGCACCACCGACCGCCTTCGGGTCGGCTTCCTCGGCGTCAAGCCGGAGTGGCAGCACACCGGCGTCGCCGCCCTCCTCTACGTCGAACACTTCGAAGCCGCCGCCCGCACCCGCCTCAAACACGGCGAGGCGGGCTTCATCCTGGAGACCAACCACGCGATGAACTCCGGCCTCGAAGCGATGAACGGCCGCGTGGTGAAGAAGCACCGCGTCTACGAACGCGCACTCTGAAAACGTCGCGAGCGAGGAAGCGATCAGTCGGCGAACTCGAGCTCGGGGAGGAGCGCGAGGATGCGTTCGGCGATACCCACGGCCTCCGCGGCGTAGCGCTCCAGGCCGGGGAAGCTGTCGGCGTAGTCGGCCTGGTTCCTGAGCACCCTCAACGTATCTCCGAGGTCGCCGACCAATTTCCACTTGATCCGAGTGTCCTCGCTGGCGTGATCGGGCCGCTTGAACGTCCTCCACACATATTTGTGCGCGGCACGGTTTTCGATCGGGCCGACGTTTGCTTCGACCCACCGGCGCGACGGGTTGAAGGCGCCGTAATAGGCACGGCTGACGGCGGTTCGTCGCGAAGCCTCGAAGTGGTCCTCGGCCAGATTCTCGGCGAGCAAGATGTAGTCCTCCCAGATCACAGGAAGCCGATCGTCAGCCGCTCCGTCACCGGGCTCAGCAGATCCCACTCTGCCGCCAGCAGGGCGGTGAGCCGAGCGATGTTCTCATCGACGGATAGATCGTCGCGCACCCGAAGATAGAAGACGTCGTCTTCCCCTGACTCGAAGTCTTCGATGATGCCTCGTTCGATCCGTGCCCGTGGACCGAAATGCTCGCGGATCTTCGCTTCGATCTCGGGGAGGAGGGTGTCAAGCTCCGGGTCGGCGGCGAGGAAGGCGGCCACCGCACCCTCCGGTGGCTCGCCCGGTCGCGGCGTCGCGGCGCGTGTCGACCGCTCCGGCGCCGCGAGATGCTCCAGGACCAGGCTCACCTTCCCGTCCTTCAGCATCTCCGCGATCGAGCGGTCACCGAGTGCGGCCTGGGGCCGGCGCAGGATCGCGGCGAGATGCCCGATGTCTTCCCCGGCGATGGATCTCATCCGCGTCACCACGAGATAAAGGTCGCCAAGAGCTTTCTCGGTCCGGCGTCGGAAGCGACTGTCGGGACGCGCCCGGGAAATCGTCTCACGGCGCAGGCCGGTCAGCTCGGCGATCTCCTGGGTCGTCAGGACCGCGCGGAGCTCGGTCAGCTCGTCGTAGGGGCTGGTGAAGTCGAGCCCTGCCACGTCGTCAAGGGTAGCGATGTCCACGTCGATGGTCACGTCCTAAATCTCAACAAAAGTCACACATTTGATTGGCAAAAGAATCGCGAAATCTGGATTTCAACTGTCTGGGCGACGCCTTTGGCGTCTCATGGAGGGCGTAGTGTAGCGCAGACAACACATTTCGGAACCTGGATCTTGAAGATCCCCGCCCCCACCCTCTGTTCCTTTGTCTACAAGCAGAAAAACCTCCGAAGATGGATGCATCAGAGCGGTTCGGGGAGAACCTCCTGCGGATCCGACAGGCCAGAAAGCTGAGTCAGGAGAACGTCGCCGACCGGGCGGAGATCCACCGCACCCAGATCAGCCTGCTGGAGAGCGGCAGGCGCCAGCCCCTGCTGGAGACCGTGGTGCGCCTCGCCGGGGCCCTCGACGTGCCCGTCGAGGCGCTGTTCGAAGGGATCCTCTGGGAACCGTCGCCGGTGGGCTCCGGCCGGTTCCTGGTCGAGGACCCACCCGAGCTGCCGCGGCTGAGCTCCGATCGCTCCTAGAGCCCGTCGCCGGCGCGGCGGAAGGCGACCACGCAGTTCTGGCCGCCGAAGCCGAAGGCGTTGGCGATCGCGGCGCCGGCGTCGGCTCGGCGGGCGGTGAGGGCGATGTGGTCGAGATCGCACTCGGGGTCGGGGTCGGTGAGGTTGATCGTCGGCGGCAGGACGCCGTCGCGCATCCCCAGCAGGCAGACCAGCGCGGCGAGGGCGCCGGCCGCGGCGATCAGGTGGCCGACCATCGACTTCGGCGAGGAGACCGGGACCCGGTCGGCGGCGTCGCCGAGGACGGCGCGGATCGCCCGCGACTCGGAGGCGTCGTTGGCGCGGGTCGCGGTGCCGTGGGCGCAGATGTAGCCGAGCTCGTCCGGGGCGATGCCGGCCCGCTCGAGGGCGAGGCGGATCGCGCCCGCGGCGTAGTCGCCGCTCGGCTCGGGGGCGCTCATGTGGAAGGCGTCGGAGGTGAGGGCGCCGCCCGCGATCGATCCATAGGAGGTCGCGCCGCGCGCCGCCGCGTGCTCGGCCGACTCGACCACCAGCACCACCGCGCCCTCGCCGAAGACGAAGCCGTCGCGGTCGGAGTCGAAGGGGCGGCTCGCCCCGGCCGGGTCGTCGTTGCGCTCCGACAGCGGCCCCATGTTGGAGAGGCCCGCGAACATCGCCTCGTTGATCCCGGCGTCCGCCCCGCCCGCGATCACCACGTCGGCCTCGCCGGCGAGGATCAGCCGGCGCGCCTCGAGCAGCGCGTAGGTGCCGGTCGCGCAGGCCAGCGCGCTCGCCGTCACCGGGCCGTGGGCGCCGAGGTCGATCGCCACCTCGCAGGAGGCCATGTTGAGGATCGTCGAGGCGACGTAGAAGGGGCTGACCGCGCGCGGCCCCTCCCCGACCAGCGCCCGCACGTTGCTCTCGGTCTCCGGCGTCCCGGCCACGGCGCTGCCGATCGCCACCCCGACCCGGTCGGCCTCGGCGCCGACGTCGAGCCCGGCGTCGGCGACCGCCTCGCGGGCCGCCACGATCGCCAGCTGCGAGAAGCGGGCGCTGCGGTGGGCGCGCTTCGCGCCGAGCGCCTCGACCGGATCGAAGCCGCTCACCTCGCCGGCGATCCGCGTCGCCAGCCCGGAGGCGTCGAAATGGGTGATCGGCCCGACGCCGGAGCGCCCGGCGGCCAGCGCCTCCCAGGTCGAGGGCGCGTCCAACCCCACCGGGGTGAGCGCGCCGAGCCCGGTGACCACTGGGTCCCCTGCTGGATTCACTGCGGACGGCACCGGGCGTTCATCGCGGCAGCGATTATCGCGGTTCGCCCCGGCGACCCGTCGGCCACCCGCCTGATCGGGGGACGCGGACCGCCTCCCGTCGCGCCCTCCATATACGTTCCCAACCAGTGCATCTCTATGTCCGCGAAACGTCGGGCCGCCTGCAGGGCGAGATCTCGGTCCCCGCGTCGAAGTACCACGCCCACCGGGCGCTGATGCTCGCCTCGCTGGCCGCGGGCGAGAGCCGCATCAAAGGCGGTGTCGCGGCCAAGCACGTGCAGTCGACGATCGAGGTGCTGACCGGCCTCGGCACCGAGATCGAGGCGACCGAGGACGGCTTCCTGGTCCGCGGCGGCGTCCCCTACCGGCCGCTCCGCGACGGCGTCTCGGTCGGTTCCTCCGGCACCACCCTCTACTTCATGATCGGGCTCGCCTCGCTGGCCGAGGAGCCGGTCACCCTGACCGGCCAGAAGTACTTCCAGCGGCGCCCGGTCGGGCCGCTGCTGGAGGCGCTCGGCCAGATGGGGGTCGAGCTCACCTCGGCCAATGCGACGCCGCCGATCACCGTGCGCCCGCAGCGCCCGCGCGGCGGTCGCGTCTCGATCGCGGGGACGCTCAGCCAGTGGATCTCGGGGCTGATCATCGTCGCCCCCTTCGCGACCGCGCCGACCACGATCGAGGTCGAGGGCACGCTGAACGAGCAGCCCTACGTCGAGCTGACCGTGAACATGATGCGGGACTTCGGGCTCGAGGTCGGCGTCGCCGACGACTGGCGGCGCTTCGAGATCGAGCCGAACCAGACGGCGCGCCCGGCCGAGGTCACACTGCCGCCCGACATCGGCTCGCTCGCCTTCGGGCTCGCCGCGACCTCGATCCACCCATCCGACGTCTTCTTCAAGGGCGTCGCCGAGATCGACGGCGCCAAGGTCGACCATCCCGAGGCCCACTTCCTCGACGTGGTCGCCGAGATGGGGCTGCCGATGGAGCTCGACCGCGCGGCGGGCGGCGTCCGCGTCCGCCACGACGGGGTGCGGCTGCGCGGGGTCGAGATCGACTGCCGGCCGATGCCCGACATGCTGCCGGTGCTCTCGACCATGGGCCAGTTCGCCGAGGGCGAGACGCGCTTCTCCAACGTCGCCCACGTGCGATTGAAGGAGTCCGACCGGGTCGTCTCGATGCTGCAGCTGAACCGGATGGGCGGCGACGTCGAAGAGCGGGGCGACGAGCTGGTCGTGCGCGGCATCGCCGGCGACCTCACCGGCTCCCCCCTCTCCAGCTTCAACGACCACCGCGTGCACATGTCGCTGACCGTGGCCGCCTCGCGCGCCCGCGGCGAGAGCTCGCTGACCTACCCGAACGCCTACCGGATCTCCTATCCCGGCTTCCTCGACGACATGCAGGCGATCGGCCTCCAGCTCTCGATCGAGGACGACCGCGAGCGCGGGGCGCAGTCGATCGCGATCGACCAGGCGGCGGAGATCCCGATCGTCGACTGGGTCGGGCGCTGGGCGCGCGAGCGGCCGGGCGAGGACGCGGTGGTCGACGTGCGCGCGGGCGGCACCAGGGTCTGGACCTGGGGGGAGCTCGACCGGGAGGCCGACAAGGCCGCCTCGCTGCTGCTCGAGCTCGGCGTCGAGCCGGGCGAGACCGTCGCCTACCAGCTGCCGAACTGGGGCGAGTTCGTGATCCTGACCCTCGCCTGCATGAAGATCGGCGCCGTCTGCTGCGCGCTGATGCCGATCTTCCGCGAGCGCGAGATCGGCTTCGCGCTGCGCCGCTCGAAGGCGCGGGTCCTGGTCGTCGCCGACGAGTTCCGCGGGCGGAGGCACGCCGCGGAGGTCGCGAGCATGCTGGCAACGCCCACCAACGGTGTTGATGGGCCGAAAAGTCCTCTATATCAGGACTTTTCGGCCCATCAACCTGAAGGGTCGGCGGTGGAGCATGTGATGGTGGTCGGCGCCGACGGCGCGCCGGCGCTGCCGAAGACCGAGGGCGTCCGCTGGCACGACTTCGCCGCCGCGGTCGCCGGCCAGGAGCCCGACGCGGCGGCGATCGCCGCCCGCAAACCCGGCCCGACCGCGCTGGCCCAGCTCTTCTTCACCTCCGGCGCGACCGGCGAGCCGAAAGGCGTCCTGCACCGCTACGACGCGCTCACCCGCGCGGCGATGATGGAGGTCGAGCACCTCGGCCTCGGCCGCGACGACAACATCTTCATCCCCACCCCGCTCGCCCACCAGACCGGCCTCCTCTACGGGATGTGGCTGAGCTTCGCGCTCGGGTCGACCCAGGTGATCCAGGACGTCTGGGACGCGCGCCGCGGCGCCCGGGCGCTGCGCGAGTGGGACGGCACCTTCGTGCAGGCGGCGACGCCGTTCCTCGCCGACCTCGTCCGCGTCGTCGAGTCGGGCGAGGAGGAGGCGCCGCCGGCGCTGCGGATCTTCGTCGTCACCGGCGCCGCGGTGCCGCGGGCGCTGGCCGAGCGGGCGACCGACGTGCTCTCGGCCGCGGTCTGCGGCGCCTGGGGCTCGACCGAGTCCTGCCTCGGCGCGCTCGCCGCGCCCGGCGACGACCCGGCGAAGGTCTGGGGCACCGACGGGCGCGCCCTGGCCGGCACCCGGATCCGCATCGTCGACGACGCCGACGAGATGCTCGGCCCCGGCGAGGAGGGCAACTTCCAGGTGACCAGCCGGTGCCTCTTCGAGCGCTATCTCGACCGTCCCGACCTGACCGCGGCGGCGATGACCGAGGACGGCTGGTACCGGACCGGCGACCTGGCGACGATCGACGCCGACGGGTTCCTGCGGTTGACCGGGCGGGTCAAGGACATCATCAACCGGGGCGGCGAGAAGGTGCCGGTCGCCGAGATCGAGCAGCTGCTGCACGAGCACCCGGCGGTGGCCGAGGTGGCGATCGTCGCGATGCCCGACGAGCGGCTCGGCGAGCGCGCCTGCGCCTTCGTCGTCCGCGATCCCGACTTCCTCGGCGACTTCGGCCTCGCCGAGGTCCGCGAGCACCTCGACGCGCACGAGGTCTCGAAGCACTACTGGCCGGAGCGGGTCGAGACGATCGAGGCGATGCCCCGCACGCCTAGTGGGAAGATCCAGAAGTTCGTCCTGCGCGAGCGGGCGAAGGGGCTCCGGCCGGAGCCACACCTGACCCCGACCGAGGAGGAGCCAGTCCGATGACCCCGCAAGCCGCGATCCCCCAGCCCGAGACCTTCGACGCGTCGGGCTTCGAGGAGCTGAAGGCGGAGATCGCCGCCTACGTCGCGAACGAGGGTGAGGAGTGGACGCGGCGGATCGAGGCCGAGCGGGCGGTGCCGCCGGAGCTGCGCGCCGAGCTCAAGGAGCGCGGCTACCTGAGCCTCGCCGGGCCGGTCGAGTACGGCGGCCGCGGCATCCCCTTCTCGCGCTACCTCGAGTTGCTCGAGCTGTTCTCGATGTCGCACGCCTCGCTGCGGATGATCGTCCACGTCGCCAACGGGGTGTGGCGATCGGTCGACCAGTTCGCGACCGAGGAGCAGCGCCGCGACTACGTGATGCCGGCGGTGACCGGCGAGCTGACCGTCGCCTTCACGCTGACCGAGCCGACCGCCGGCACCGGCGCCGACCTGCGCTGCGAGGTCGAGCGCGAGGGCGACACCTACCACCTCTCCGGCGAGAAGCACCTGATCACCTTCGGGGTCAGCTGCGACCGCTGGCTGCTCTTCGCGCGGCTGGCCGGGACGAGCGGCGCCGACGGCACGGTGGCGTTGCTGGTCGACCGCGAGACGCCGAACGTGCGGGTCGAGGACATGGGCGAGTCGCTCGGCGTGCGCGGCACCGACCACGCGCACCTCGTCTTCGACCGCGCCCCGGTGCCGGTGAGCGACACGCTCGGCGAGGAGGGCAAGGGCCTGCAGGTCGCCTTCGGCGGCTTCCTGACGCCGAGCCGGATCGCCGTCGCGATGACCTGCGTCGGGCTGGCGCGGCGCGCGCAGGAGCTGGCCGCCGAGCACGCGGCGCGGCGGGTCACCTTCGGCAAGCCGCTCTCGGCGCGCCAGGCGATCTCCTTCGCCCTCGCCGAGAACGCCGCCGACATCGAAGCGGCGCGGCAGCTGACCCTGCACGCGGCGCGGCGCTGGGAGGCGGGCGCCGCCGACGCGCCGGTGCTCTCCTCGATGGCGAAGCTGACCGCCGTCGACATGCTCGGCCGGGTCACCGACAAGGCGCTGCAGGCACACGGCGGGATCGGCTTCTGGGCGTCGGAGCCGATCGAGCGGGTCTACCGCGACGCCCGCGCCCAACGCTTCGAGGAGGGGACCAACGAGATCCAGAAGACGATCATCGCCCGCGAGGTCTTCGCCCCGGTCCACGCCTCGATCGCCGAGCGGGAACTGGGATGAGCGATTACGCAGCCGGGAAGGTCGCCCTGATCACCGGCAGCTCGCGCGGGATCGGCCGTACGCTGGCGCTGTCGCTGGCCGCCCAGGGCGGCTCGGTGGTCGTCAACTACAAGGTCAACGAGGACCTCGCGGCGGAGGTCGTCGCGGGGGTCGAGGAGCGCGGTGGGCGGGCGATCGCCGTCCAGGCCGACATGGAGTCCCCAGAGGACATCGAGCGGCTCTTCGACGCGGCGGGCGAGGAGTTCGGCCGGCTCGACTACTACGTCGACAACGCGGCGGCGTCGAGCTTCAAGCTGATCAAGGACCTGAAGCTCCACCACCTCGACCGCTCCTACGCGATGAACATCCGCTCCTTCGTGCTGGGGGCGCAGCGGGCGGTCGACCTGATGAGCGACGGTGGGCGGATCGTCACCCTGTCCTCCTACGGGTCGATCCGCGCCTACCCTACCTACGCCAACCTCGGCGCCGCCAAGGCCGCGCTGGAGGCCTACGTCCGTTACATGGCGGTCGAGTTCGCGCCGCTGGGGATCAACGTCAACGCGGTCAACGGCGGGATCATCGAGTCGGACTCCTCCGCCTACTTCTACGGGGTCGACGGGATGCCGGGGCTCGAGGAGAAGGTGCTGCCGAAGATCCCGAAGCGGCGGATGGGGACGGTGAAGGAGGTCGCCGACACGGTCGAGTTCCTGCTCGAACCGCGCTCCGAGTACATCACCGGGCAGACGCTGGTCGTCGACGGCGGGCTGACGATCATCGCGCCGCCGTTCTTCGACGACGCGGGCGAGGCGCTGCGGCTGCCCGAGCGGGATGACTGACCGGGGCGGCGCGCTCGACCACGTCTTCACGCCGATCGAGGTCGGCGGCCTGCGGCTCCCGCACCGGGTGGTGATGGGCTCGATGCACCTCGGCCTCGAGGGGTCCGAGGACGCCGGCGAGCGCCTGGCGGCGTTCTACCGCGAGCGGGCCCACGGCGGCGCCGGGCTGATCGTGACCGGGGGCTGGGCGGTCTCGGCGGACGGCGCGGCGGACGGGAGCTACGGGGTGCTCGACACGGAAGCGGCGAGGCGGGCACTGGCCGAGGTCGCCGGCGCGACCGCCGGGACCGAGGCGGCGATCGCCCTGCAGCTCTTCCACGCCGGGCGCTACGCGCTCACCGAGTCGCCCGGAGAGGTCGTCGCGCCCTCGGCGGTGGCGAGCCGTGTGTCGCGGGTCGAGCCGCGGGTGCTCGGCGAGGACGAGGTCTGGGACGTGGTCGCGCAGTTCGCCGCGGGAGCGCGGCTGGCGCGGGAGCTCGGCTTCGCGGCGGTCGAGGTGATGGGCTCCGAGGGCTACCTGGTCGACCAGTTCCTTTCCCCGGTGACCAACCGGCGCGACGACTCCTGGGGTGGCGACGCCGAGCGGCGGATGCGGTTCGGGGTCGAGGTGGCGAACGCGGTGCGCGAGGCGGTCGGCGACGGGTTCCCGGTGCTGTTCCGGATGACCGGGGCGGAGCTGATGCCCGAGTCGCGGCCGTGGCAGGAGGTCGAGGCGTTCGCGCAGGCGCTCGTGGGCGCCGGGGTCGACGGGTTGAACATCGGCGTCGGCTGGCACGAATCGCCGGTGCCGACCGTGCAGGGGGTGGTGCCACAAGCGGCGTTCGTGGGATGGGCGGAAGGACTGAAGATCTCGATCACCGGCACTGCAGCCACTTCGGCGGCTATGGCGGCAGTGCCGGTGATCGCGGGGAACAGGATCAATCGGCTCGAGGAAGCGGAGAGGATCCTTGCGGGCGGAGGCGTGGATCTGGTTTCGATGTCGCGACCGTTCCTGGCGGATCCTCGGATCGTGGAGAAGGGACACGAGGGCGGCGCCGTGAACGTGTGCATCTCCTGCGACCAGGCGTGCATCGACCGGTCGCTGGTCGGGGGGCACGTGTCGTGCTTGGTGAACCCAAGAGCGGGCTACGAGATCGACTTCCCCGCCCCCACCGCTCGGAGTTCGCAGAAAGCTTCGGATAGCGACCAGAACTGCGAACGCCGCGAGGGGGGCGGGGCCGGGGGCGGCTCGCGTGACGGCCGTGGTCGGTACGCGGTCATCGGCGGTGGGCCCGCCGGGATGGAGGCGGCGCGGGTACTCGCTGCGCTCGGCGGCGAGGTGCACCTCCACGAGGCGCGGGAGGAGCTCGGTGGCCAGTTCCGCTGGGCCCGGTTGGTCCCCGGCAAGGAGGATTACGGGGCGACGATCTCCTACTTCGAGTCCGAGCTGCGGCGTCTCGGCGTGCACGTCCACCTCGGCCATGAGGTTGGCGAGGACGACGCCGACGTACTCGCCGATTGCGTCGGCGTCGTCCTCGCCACCGGCGTCCACCCCCGCGTCGTCGACATCCCGGGCTCATCCCTCCCCCACGTCGTCGACTACGCCGGCGCCTTCGAGTCGGGCCTCGGCGACGCCCGTTCCGTCGCGATCATCGGTGCCGGCGGCATCGGCGTGGACCTGGCGCATCTTCTGACCCACTCCGCCGAGGACCGGCAAGGTTTCTACGAGCGCTACAAAGCCTCCCCTCCCCGCGATCCTCGTTCAGCTGTTCCTTATCACCAGCATTCCGGCATAAGGAACAGCTGGCAGGGGACGACGCGCCGGTGGGTGCCCTCGGTGGCGCTGATGCGGCGCGAGGGTCGCATCGGCGCGGGCATCGGCATCACCACCCGCTGGGTCTGGCTTGAGGCGCTGAAGCACGCCGGGGTCGAGACGCGCACCGGGCTCTCCTACCGGCAGATCACCACCGACGGCGTCGAGATCGAGCTCGAGGACGGCACGGTCGAGACGATCGCCGCCGATCGCGTCGTGATCGCCGCCGGGCAGGAGCGCCGCGACGAGCTGCGGCCGCTGCTCGAACGGCTCGCGGTCCCCTACCGGGTGGTCGGCGGGGCGGAGAACCCGAGCGAGCTGAACGCGGTGCGCGCCTTCGGCGACGGGTTGCGCGCCGCCTATTCGCTGGCCGGCGCCTAGCCCGCCGGGGCCAGCGCCGAGATCACCCAGGTCGAGGAGGGGGCGAGGACGCCGTCCTCGACCTCGAAGCGCCCGAGGGCCTCACGCAGCTCGGCGACGATCCGGGGGCGGATCTCCTCCGCCCGATCGCCCCAGAGTCGCAACACCTCGCCCGCCGGGCCGAGGGCCATCGTCAGCTCGACCGCCTCGTCGAGGGTGGCGCCCATCCGCAGCGGCAGATCGCTGCGCCGCAGCTCGACCTCCTCGAACCCGGCGATCCGCAGCTGGTCGGTGACCGTGTCGGCGTCCGCCATCGAGAACGGGCCTGGCCCGCAGGTCGGCTCCTCGGTCCTGTCGGGATGCTCGAGGTGACGGGCGACCACCCGCTCCGCCTCCCAGACCCAGCCGTTGTCCAGCTTGCGCCGCCAGACGACCACGCAGAGCCGCGCGCCCGGGCGCATCGCGGCGCGCACGTTGCGCAGGGCCTGCACCGGGTTGGCGAAGAACATCACGCCCATCCGCGAGAAGACGTGGTCGTAGGGGCCGCCGAGGTCGGCGATCTGCGCATCGCCGAGGCGGTAGGTGACGTTGTCGACCCCCGCCGCCTCGGCCTCCTCGCGGGCGACCTCCAGGAACGGCGCCGCGACATCGATCCCGACCACCTCGCCGCCCGCGACCAGGGCGGCCAACCGCCGCGTCGTGTCGCCGAAGCCGCAGCCGATGTCGAGGACGCGATCGCCGGGGGCGGGCGGATGGGCGGCGAGGGCGGCCTCACCGTGCGCGCCGAGCCCCGCCGTCATCGGCTCGCGGAAGCGGACGAAGCGCTCGAAGAGCGGCCCGTTCCAGGCGTCGCTCGACTCCCGGTTGGCGGCGGCGACCTCGGCCATCAGGCCTCCACGAGGGCGGTCGCGAAGGGAGGCGCCGGGCGGGGCGGCGGTGCGACGCTGGCAGTCTCGGACACGCACCGATCCTGGCGGTCTCGTCCCCGCCTGTCAACGAGAGGAGACCCCATGCGCCTCGAGTTCGACGCCCTGCCGCCCGACCTGCCCGCCGGCCGCGCCGTGATCGGCGGCGCCGCCGCCGAGTCGCTGACCCTGACCGCCGGCGGCGGCGAGCGGGACCGTCCCCGCCCCGAGCTCGCCGAGGACGACGACGGCGACCAGCGCCGCCGCCATCACGATCGCCCCGGGCACGACGACCCACCTCGAGCCGTGCCGGTCGACCAGTCGGGCCAGCGGTGGGCCGGTCAGCCCGATCCCGATCGTGAACGCCCCGGTGACCACCCCGGCGCTGCCGAAGGAGCCGGTCCGGGCGTGGACGAAGAGGATCAGCGCCACCCCGCCCATCCCGATCGGGGTCCGCGCCGGCAGGCTGAACAGGACCATCGGCCGCACGCCGGGGGTGGCGAGGACGCGGCGGTAGGTGGCGAACCCCACTGCCTAGTCGGTCCGGATCCCCGGCAGCCCGGCGCTCGCCAGCTCGGCTTCCTCCTCCGCGCGGCGCAGCTCGGCGGCGTCGGGCTCCCGCCCGAGGCCGGCGCCACGGCCCGGCAGCACCCAGGCGAGGACCGCCGCGGCGACGCAGATCGCGACCCCGATCCAGGTGATCGTCGTGTAGCCGGCGAGGCGCGGCAGCAGGCTGCCGGCCGGGGTCTCGGTGGCGAGCACCGAGGCGGCGAGGGCGCTGCCGACGGAGAAGCCGATGTAGCGGACCACCTGGTAGAAGCCGGTCGCGCTCCCCGTCTCGCTTTCCGGCACGGCGCGGACGATCAGCCCGGGGATCGCCGCGTAGGTGAGCCCGTAGCCGAGCCCGATCACGCCCATCATCGCGAAGGCGCCCCAGAGGTGGTCGTCGAAGAGCGCGAAGATGACGCCGCCCGCGGCGACGATCAGGCAGCCGAGCGGCAGCAGGTTGCGCGGGCCGACCAGACGGGTGGCCGGCGGCAGCAGCCGCGAACCGAGGATCCCGACCACCGAGAACGGCACCAGGCAGAGGCCGGCGACGACGACCGAGGCGGAGAAGCCGTAGCCGATCGCGCTCGGCGCCTGGACGAACTCACTCACCCCCGACAGGTACATGTACATCGCGATCCCCAGCACGGTCGCGCAGACGTCGCCGGTCAGCACCGCCGGGTGACGGGCGAGGCGGAGATCGACGAGCGGCTCCGGCGCCCGTAGCTGCTGAGTGCCCCAGAGGGCGAGGAAGACGATCGCCGCGACGAAGAGGAGCGCCGTCTGCGGCGCGCCCCAGCGACTGCCCTCGGCGATCGCGACCAGCAGGGCGCTCAGCCCGATCGCCAGCAGGGCCGCACCCACCACGTCGAGTCGCTCGGCCGACCGACCGGCGGTCGAGGAGACGAAGGCGAAGGAGAGCACCAGGGCGATCACGGCGACGACGGCGCCGAACCAGAACGCCGCCGCCAGGTCGATCCCGGCCAGCAGCCCGGAGACCGGATAGCCGGCGCCGACCCCGGCCGCGCCCGCGACCGAGAGCAGGCCGATCGTGCCCGCCACCCGCTCGGGCGGCAGCTCGTCGCGGGCGGTCGCCATCCCCAGCGGCACCAGGCCGAGCCCGACCCCCTGCATCGCCCGTCCGGCGACGAGCACCGCGAGGCTCGATGCCAGCGCCGCGACCACGCAGCCGACGGCGACCACGACGAGCCCGCCGAGCAGCGTCTCGCGCCGCCTCGGGCCGTCGCCGAGCCGTCCCATCACCGGCGAGGAGACGACGCCGACCAGGAGCGTCGCGGTCAGCGACCACTGGGCGGCGCTCAGCGAGACGCCGAGGTCGGCGCTGATGCTCGGGATCAGCGGTGCGCCGAGCGAGGAGATGATCCCGGTGACCATCACCACGAAGACGAGCACGGCGGGCATCGCCCGCACCCGCGTCGTCTCGCTCATGCTGTGGCGCGGGCGCGCTCCGCCCGGCGCCGTTCCCACCCCGTCCAGGCGAGCATGATCGCCGCCGCGTAGACCCAGCCGAGCAGGATGTCGAAGAGGTAGTGCTCACCGGTCGCCACCAGCGTCAACCCCATCGCCGCCGGATAGAGGAGCAGCAGCGGTCGCGCCCGACGCCAGGGCAGGCGGTCCCAGAGGAAGAGCGCGACCAGCATCGTGAAGGCGGCGTGCAGCGAGGGGACGGCGGCGACCAGGTTGACCGAGGCCTGCCCTTCGGAGAAGAGGACCGAGGTGCCGACGCCGATGATCTCCCAACCTTCCGAGGTGGTCCGCTGCACACCGTGGAGGAGGCCTTCCTGGGCGGCGAGCCAGGGCGGCGCGGCGGGGAAGAGGATGTAGGTGGCGACCCCGGCGAGGGCGAGCGAGACGAGCCGCTTGACGAAGCGCAGGTAGGCGGGGCGGTCGCGCGCCCAGAGCCAGCCGGCGAGCGCGAACGGGGTGATGAAGTAGCTGGTGTAGACCAGCGTGAAGGCGACGTTCCAGCCGCTCAGGGTGCCGGGCGTGTAGAGGTGGTGCTGCAGCCATTCGGTCGGCGTCTCGCCGAAGAAGACCGTTTTGTCGAAGTCGATCATCGGCCGGAAGTGGATCCCGATGCCGAGGCCGTCGGCGACCCCGCGGGTCATGTCGTAGGCGGCGAGGACGATCACCATCGGCGCCCAGTCGACGATCAGCTGCGCCATCTCGCGCGGGTGGCGACCGATGCAGGCGCAGGCGAGCGCGCCGCAGACCCAGGCGACGACCAGCTCGCGCTGGACCGGGATCCCGTAGTGGTAGCTCCAGACGACGAGGACGACCAGGTAGGCGGCGAGCGCGGCGCGGCGCACCGCCGGCCAGTGGCCGAAGTGAAGTACGGGCTCCGAGTCGGAGCCGGCGGGGGCAAGATCGGCGGAGCTCACCCGCCTAAATCTAAGCGCCGGGGTGGGCCGGGCGACGGCCGCGGTCACCGCGACGATGATCGGGACGACGACGGGGCCGATGATCGCGTGCCAGGTGCGGTCGTGGAGCAGGTGGCCGCAGGTCGTACATCGCCGCCCAGATCCACATCGCGGGTGGGATCTGGATCACCGTCAGGCGCCAGTTGGAGAAGAGGATCCGCAGGCCGCCGAAGAGCAGCGCGACGCCGCCGACGAGGAGCGCCGGCGGAGCCGGCAGCCGGTGGCGCCGGCTCAGCTCCTCGACCGCGCGGGTGACCGCCGCCTCGTCGCCGTGGCGGACGCCGCGGGCGACCGCTCTGCGATGGCGTGGGGCACCGCGCCTTCATAGCGGATCGGCGGCGGTGGGTCTCACTCGCGCTCGCGGGCCAGCTCGGCGGCGGTGCGGAGGTCGGCGATCACGCGCTCGCGGATCGCGCCGATCAAGGCGATGGCGATGCGGCAGTCGCGGGGGCCGGCGGCGGCGACGGCCGGCTGGACGCTGCCGACCACCATCTCGAGCAGGACGCGGGCGTTGTCCTCGCCCGGAAAGGCGCCCTCGGGGAGCTCGTCGAGGAGCGCCGACATCACGTCCTCGAGGGCGAGCGCCGTGCGCAGCACCTCTTCGACCAGCTCGCGGGTGGTCTCCAGGCTCGGGTCGTCGAGTCGATCCATGGCGCCCCAAGCCCGCCCGGGCGCCGATCTCTCCCCCGCAGGGGACGGGGCGGGGAGCCGGATCGCGTATCGAGGCCGCTGGGTGGGTAGAAATCGTGTCGATGAGCTACGAGGCAGACCCCGATCGATACGACGGCAAGATGGCCTACCGCCGCAGCGGGCGCTCCGGCCTCGACCTGCCGGTCCTCTCGCTCGGCTACTGGCACAACTTCGGCGACGACCGCGACTTCGGGACGCAGCGCGAGATCGCCCGCCGCGCCTTCGACCTCGGCATCACCCACCACGATCTCGCCAACAACTACGGGCCTCCCTACGGCGCCGCCGAGCGCAACTTCGGCCGGCTGATGCGGGAGGACTTCCGGCCCTACCGCGACGAGCTGGTGATCTCGACCAAGGCGGGCTGGGACATGTGGCCGGGCCCCTACGGCCAGGGCGGCGGCGGGCGCAAGTACGTGCTCGCCTCGCTCGACCGGTCGCTCGCCCGCATGGGCCTCGACCACGTCGACATCTTCTACTCGCACCGGCTCGACGGCTCGACCCCGCTGGAGGAGACGATGGGCGCGCTCGACACCGCGGTCCGCCAGGGCAAGGCGCTCTACGTCGGCATCTCCTCCTACGACGCCGCCCACACCCGCGCGGCGGCGGCGATCCTCGCCGACCTCGGCACGCCGCTCCTGATCCACCAGCCCAGCTACTCGATGCTGAACCGCTGGATCGAGGACGAGGGCCTGCTCGACGCGACCGCCGAGCTCGGCGTCGGCGTGATCGGCTTCACCGTGCTCGCCCAGGGCCTGCTCACCGGCAAATATCTGAACGGCATCCCGGAGAACTCACGCGCCACGCAGCGCGGCTACGGCGCCTTCGACTCCGACTGGATCAACGACGAGGTGATCGGGCGGGTGCGCGAGCTGAACGCCCTGGCCGAGCGGCGGGGACAGTCGCTGCCGCAGATGGCGCTCGCCTGGGCACTGCGCGATCCACGCATGACCTCGCTGGTGATCGGCGCCTCCTCGGTGGAGCAGCTGGAGCAGAACGCCCGGGCGCTCGACAACCTCGACTTCAGCCCCGAGGAGCTGGCCGAGATCGACCGCATCGTCGACTTCGAGTCCGGCGTCGACGAATGGGCCGACGCGCGGGCCGGGAAGATCGGCGCCGGGCTCTGAGCCCGACCGGGGTCACAGGGATGGCGCCTGTCACGAAGACGACAGCCGGCATGGGCCATATCCCTCCCCGACACCGTGCCGACCGCGGCCCGTGGGATCGATCGCCTGAGCTGACGACGCCGGTTCGCAATGCTTAAGCGATGAGTGACCCCACCGACGCCCCGCGGCGCCCCACGGTGCCGCTCTCGATCCTCGACCTGGCCGCGGTCGGGCCGGGCGAGTCGATCGGCGCGAGCTTCGCCGGCTCGGTCCGCCTCGCCCAGGCGGCGGAGCGGCTCGGCTACGAGCGCATCTGGTACGCCGAGCACCACAACATCCGCTCGATCGCCAGCTCGGCGACGGCGGTCCTGATCGCCCACATCGCCGCCCACACCGAGCGGATCCGGCTCGGCGCCGGCGGCGTCATGCTGCCCAACCACGCGCCGCTCCTGATCGCCGAGCAGTTCGGCACCCTGGAGACCCTCCACCCCGGCCGCATCGACCTCGGCCTCGGCCGCGCCCCCGGCTCCGACACCGCCGCGATGCGGGCGCTGCGCCGCGACGAGCTCTCGAGCGAACGCTTCCCCCAGGACGTCCAGGAGCTGCAGGGCCTGCTCTCCGACAACAGCCCGATCTCCGGCGTGATCGCGATCCCCGGCAAGGGCACCCACGTCCCCCTCTACATCCTCGGCTCCTCGCTCTTCGGCGCCCAGCTGGCCGCGGTGCTGGGACTGCCCTACGCCTTCGCCTCGCACTTCGCCCCGCACGCCCTCTTCGACGCGCTGCAGGTCTATCGCGAGAGCTTCAAGCCCTCCGCCCAGCTCGCCGAGCCCTACGCGATGGCGGGGATCGGCGTGATCGCCGCCGCCGACAAGGCGGGCGCCGAGGCGCAGCTCGAGGTGACCCGGCGCGCCCGTGTCAAGAGCCTCTTCAAGACGCCGGGCGGCGGCAAGCTCTCCGACCAGGAGGTCGACCAGATCCTCGACTCGCCGCGCGCCCGCGCGGTCGACGAGATGCTCACCTACGCGGCGGTCGGGACCGGCCCCGAAGCGGCCGCCTACCTCGCCGACTTCCAGGCGAGGACGGAGGTCGACGAGCTGATCACGGTCCACTACGCCGACTCGGTCGACAACCGGGTGCGCTCGGTCGAGCTCCTCGCCGAGGCGGCGGGCCTGACCGACTCCGCCGAGCCCGCCACCGTCTGACCCCACGCCGCGTTCGCACTTTCCATCGCTATCCGGCCATTTCTGCGAACGCCAGCAGGCGGCCCCCGCCGGCGTTCGCACTTATCGTCGGTATGCGGCCATTAGTGCGAACTCGGTGGGGCTTGGCCTCAGCCCTCGGCGGGAGGCGGATCGGGCGGGCGGGCGGCTTCGATCCGCGCCCGCAGTTCAGGGCCGCGGCCGGCGGCGACGGCGCGGGCCGCGCGCGCCGAGCTCAGCTCGACATGGTTGTCGATCGCCAGGTCGAGGAGGTCCTGTTTTTCGATGTCCTCCTTCGCCCAGCGCAGGAAGACCCAGGCGAAGATCCCGAGGGCGAGGAACGTGCACTCGGCCATCAGGATCGCCCCCGCCGTCGACTGGTCGGCGATCGGCATGATCCCGTGCGCTTCGGCCGTCGCCGAGTAGTCCGGATAGAAGACCGTGTCCGCCCACATGAAGACGTTGGCCATCACCATCGCGGGTCCCCAGATGAAGACGGTGTAGATGACGTGCGCTCCCTTGCCGAACCACTGCGGCTTCGGCAGCGGGCCGAAGAGCGGCATCCAGAGCATGATCCCGGCCCCGAGGAAGGTCAGATGCTCGAGCACGTGCAGTGACGTGTCGGTGAGCACCGACTGGTAGAGGGCCGGGATGTGCCAGAAGTAGAGGACCGCCGTGAAGGTCGAGATCGCGACCACCGGATGGGTGAGGACACGGAGCGGCCGCCCGGCACGGAAACGGAGCAACGGCTGCAGCAGCGGGCCGGTGAAGCCGAGGACGATGAGGAGTGAGGCGATGTCGGCCAGCACCAGGTGCTGGATCATGTGCACCCAGAGCAGTTCGTCGGCGAAGTCGTCCATCGGCCCGATCAAGGCGGCGCAGATCGTCACCATCCCGGCGCCGAAGCAGACCTGGCGCCAGATCGGCACCGGCCGGCCTTCGCCGGAGAGCCGCCCCGCGCGCTTCTCGTAGGCCATCGCGAGCGCCAGGGGCACGAGGAACTCCATGATCTCCCAGAAGGTGTCGATCACTTCTTTCATCGGGCCGAACAATACGCTCCCCGAATGGCTGGTGAGAGGAACTGAACTGACGCGCCGCTGCGGTCTGATGTCGGCTTTTGTGCTGCTCGTCACGAGTGTGGCCGGGTGCGGATCGATCTCGTCCTCGGCGGGTGAATTCAGCCCGGTGGAACCGGGCGTGCTGACCGTCGCCACCTCGGCCGTCCCCAGCCCCGGCTTCTGGGAAGGGACGCCCTCGCACCCGACCGGTGGCTTCGAGTACGAGCTGGCGAGGGAGATGGCGACGCGGTTCGGGCTCGACCGGGTGAAGGTGGTGATCGTCCACTTCCACCGCATCGTGCGCGGCCATCTGGGCGGCGCCGATCTCGGCATCGACCTGCTCACGCCGACCCCCGAACGCGAGGAAGCGCTCGAATTCTCCGATCCCTACCTGAAGACGGCGCCGACCGTGCTGGTCCGCGCGGGCACCGAGGTCCCCGACCTGAAGACCGCCCAGGAACTGCGCTGGGGGGCGATCCAGTCGACCACCTTCGTCGAAAGGATCGAAGACTCGATCGTGCCGGAATCCGAACCGGTCCTCTACGACGGCCAGGAGGAGGACGTGGCGGCGCTCGAAGCGGGCAAGATCGAAGCCACCCTGCTCGACCTGCCGCTCGCGGTGGCGGTCGCCGAACAGTCCGCGGGCAAGCTCGAAGCCGTCGCCCAGCTCCCCGACAAGGAGGCGCTCGCGGTGGCGCTGCCGAAGGGCTCGCCCAACCGCCAGGCGGTCAACTCGGCGATCCACGCCTTCACCGCCGACGGCACGATCGAAAACCTGCTCGAAGAATGGGTCGGCGCCGAAGCGGCGGACCCGGAGGCGGAAATCCCGCTCCTCCACACCACCCTGCACTGATGCCCACCGCCCTCCTCCCCGCCCTCGCCGGCGTCTCGCTCAAAGCGCCGAACGGCCCCGCCTGGGAGTTCCTGATCCTCTTCCTGGTCATCATCGTCGGGCCGCCGCTGATGAGCAAGGCGCGGGTGCCGGGGATCATCGGCCTGCTGATCGGCGGCTTCGCGATCGGCCCCTACGGCCTCGGCCTGATCGGCGCCGGCAACACGACGGTCCCCGACCTCGGGCAGCTCGGCCTGCTCTACCTGATGTTCGTCGCCGGGGTCGAGCTCGACCTCTCCCTGGTCCGCATCCACCGCCGCGCGGTGCTCACCTACGGCGTCCTCACCTTCGCGCTGCCGATGCTGTTCGGCACCGTGATCGGGCTGGCGCTGGGCTGGATCCCGGCCGCCGCGCTGCTGCTCGGCGCCCTCCTCTCCTCCCACACGCTGCTCCTCTACCCGACCGCGCGGGGCGCCGGGCTCGCCGCCGACCGCGGCGTCGCCACCGCGGTCGGTGCCACCGTCCTCACCGACACCGCGGCGCTGGTCGTCCTCGCCGCCGTCTCCGGTACCCAGGTGGCGGGCGGCTCGCCGGGCTCGATCGCGCTGCAGATCGTGCTCGGCCTCGCCGTCCTCGTCGTCTTCACGCTGGTCGCGCTGCCGCGGCTCGCGCGGATCGCCTTCCGCTACCTCGGCACCGACCGCATCGTCCGCTATCTGCTCGCGGTCGCCTCCTTCCTCGCGGCGGGGACGGTCGCCGACATCTTCGGCATCGAGCCGATCGTCGGCGCCTTCTTCGCCGGCCTGGCGCTGAACCGCCTCGTCCCCAACGAGGGGCCGCTGATGGACCGCATCGACTTCTTCGGCAGCGCCGTCTTCGTGCCGGTCTTCCTCGTCTCGGTCGGCCTCCTGCTCGACCCCAAGGTGATGGTCGAAGGCGAGACGCTGAAGCTCGCCGGGCTCTTCATCGCCGCCAGCCTGGCGGGCAAGGCGGCCGCCTCGGGCATCGCCCGGCTCTGGCTCGGCTACAGCGGCCCCCAGGCGACGCTGATGCTGGGGCTCACCATCCCGCAGGCGGCGGCGACCCTGGCGGCGACGATCGTCGGCTTCAACATCGGCCTCTTCGACCAGTCGGTGGTCAACGCCGCCCTGGTCCTGATCCTCGTCTCGATCGTCGTCGGCACGCTGCTCGTCGACCGCTCGGTGCCGACGGTGCCGGCGCCGGCGGGCGTCGGCCGGCGGATCGGCGCGCGGATCCTGATCGTCCTCACCGACCCGGGGCAGGCGCGGCTCGCCTTCGCCCTGGCGGCGCGGATCGCGGCCACCGACGGCGGCGTGGTGCGGGGACTGCTGGCGGCGCAGCGAGGCGAGATCGAGACGCTCGAGCCGCGCCTGGCCGAGCTGGAGGCGGCCGGCTACGAGGTCGGGATCGACGTCGAGCC